>DLVV01000156.1 GCA_003445035.1 Planctomycetaceae bacterium
CAGACACCCGGCCGGGTGCCTGGGAACGCCTGGTCGGCAGATTGTTGGCTCGGCCGGAGTTTGGCGAACGGTGGGCTCGGCACTGGCTTGATGTTGCACGTTACGGCGAGTCGAACGGGTACGAGCGAGATGGCTCGAAGCCCAATGCATGGCGATTTCGGGACTACGTCATCGCAGCGTTCAACGACGATCTCCCTTTCGATCGTTTTGTGTCCGAACAGTTGGCCGGAGATGAGGTTGAGGGAAGCGATGCTCGTTCGCAGATCGCAACCACGTTCTTGCGACTGGGGACCTGGGACGATGAGCCCGCCGATCCTTTTGCCGACCGTTTTGATCAGCTGGATGACGTTCTGGGCACCACCGCGTCTGCTTTTTTGGGCCTGACGTTACGATGTGCCCGTTGCCATGACCACAAGTTCGAACCGCTGTCTCAAAAGGACTACTACGGAATTCTTGCGGTCTTCACACCGCTGAAGCGTCCCGAGAAGATCAAATCTGCGACACACCGCGAGGAATTCGATCGCGAGGTGGGAACTCCGGCCGAACTGGCGTCCTATCGCCAAACAATCGCGAGTAGTGACGAGTTGTTGGGCCGGCTGAATAAACAGCAGGCGGAGTTGGCGAATCGGATCCGTGATCGGGTCCTCAAGCATGCCGTGGCTGGAGGAGATGCGAAGATCTCCGCGGAAACGGCGAAGGCATTTTTGACAGATCCGAAAACGTCGAACCCTCAACAAAAGGCTCTCGTCAAGCAGCACGCCAAGAAGCTACAGCAACATGTGTCGGAGTCCTTTTCGGAATCCGAACGGGCCCAGCGAACGCGGTTGACCAGCGAAATCAACAGCGCCACAGCGTCCAGACCGGATCCACCGCTTCGGGCTTATATCTGGTACGAGGACACGCCCAAGGCGGTCAAAACACAATTGTTTCAACGGGGCGACCCTTACAGTCCCAGGGGCCAGGTGAATCCGGCCGTCCCTGCGATTCTTCGCAACGGGATGGGCTCGGCACCGAAATCACTGAAGACAAGTACGGGACGGAGACTCTGGCTGGCCCGCTGGATGACCTCTCGCTCCAATCCGCTGGTCGCCCGCGTGTTTGTCAATCGCCTGTGGCAACACTTGTTGGGTGATGGGCTTGTGACCACCGAGAGCGACTTTGGAGAAATGGGCGATGTTCCGTTTCACCAAGAGTTGCTCGACTGGCTCTCGGCAGACCTGATCGATTCCGGCTGGCAAGTCAAACGGTTGCTGAGGCAGATCGTCACATCGGCCGTGTATCGCATGGACTCACGACCGGAAGCAGCGGCGGTCGCGGCGGACCCGCAGGAACGCCTGCTGTGGCGATTTCGTCAGCGACGGCTGGACGCCGAGGCATTTCGCGATTCGGTGCTTTCCGTCACCGGCCAGTTGAACCGGACGATGCGGGGCCCCAGCGTGTACCCCGCCCTGCCGGGAGCTGTGCTGGCCGGGCAGTCGCGGCCAGGGAGTGGTTGGGGAAAGGCCCTGGCGCAAAATGAAGGCCGTCGTAGCGTGTACATATTCTCCAAGCGCAGCCTGGCCGTCCCAGAGCTTGCGTTGCTGGATGCTCCCAATTCCACCGACAGCTGCTCGCAGCGAGCGGTGTCGACAACCGGGCCCCAGGCACTCACGTTTCTCAACGGAACGTTCATGACGTCACGGGCTGCCGCTTTTGCCGCTCGGCTCGCCGCCGATGCGGGAACAGGGCGAGAAAACCAGGTGGAGCTGGCATTCCGGTTGGCGATGTGTCGGCCCCCGACCGCCGAAGAACTGGCCATGTCGATAGCCTTCCTGTCGGAACAGGCCAAGCTGACACCCAATGGGACGCAGCCAGACAAGGATCCCGCACGCCGGGCAATGATTGCCTTGTGCCTGGTGCTGCTAAACACCAACGAGTTCGCTTACACGCGGTGAATGGTCTCGGAGAGGAACTCGCTGACATGAATGGAACCCGGATGATGCGAATGAGTCCGCCATGCGGTGAAACCCGGCGAGAGTTCCTCTGGGAGGCCGGTGGTGGTTTCGCCGGAATGGCGCTCAGTTCGATGCTGACCGATGACGGGTTTTTCGGCGAGACGGCAACCGCGGATGACTCGCTGAACCCGAAACCGTCACACCAGTCTCGTCCCACCAAGGCGTGTATCTGCCTGTTCATGTACGGCGGTCCCAGCCAGGTGGACCTGTTCGATCCGAAGCCGATGCTGACGAAGTATCACGGCAAGACAATGCCGGGGATCGACAAGGATCGCCTGTTCAAGGTTCGTAACCCCGGGAAGCTGCTTGGTTCGTCCCGCCAATTTCCACAGCATGGCGAATCGGGTTTGCCGATCTCTGATCTGTTCCCGAATCTGGCCCGCCACGCGGACGATATCGCGGTGCTCCGCAGTTGTTACGCCGACAGTTTTGCGCACGGGTCGGGCATGCTGCAGATGAATACGGGAATGGTCCGGCAGGGTTACCCGAGTCTCGGGTCGTGGGCGGTTTACGGGTTGGGAAGCGAGAACCAGAACCTGCCCGGGTACGTTGTGATGCTGGACCATCGGGGCGGACCCATCAACGGTCCCCCGAACTGGAGTTCCGGGTTCATGCCGGCCAGTTTCCAGGGGACGCAGTTTCGGACCTCCGGCGAGCCGATTCTTAATCTGCAGCCGCCGGCCAGCGTGACTGCTGCTCAGCAACGCCAACAGCTTGACCTGTTGAAACGGTTCAACCAGAAGTATTCGGCGACGAGTCCTGGGAATACGGACCTGAAGGCGCGAATTGCCAGTTATGAACTCGCATTTCGGATGCAGGCACACGCTCCGGAGGCGGTTGACCTGTCACAGGAAAGCCAGCAGACCCAGAAGCTGTATGGGCTGGACAATCCGAGAACCGAAAAATTCGGGAGGCGTTGCCTGTTGGCGCGACGGCTGGTTGAACGCGGTGTCCGTTTCGTCCAGGTGTACTCCGGTGGCGGGCACGGAGACAACACGTGGGATGCACATGGAGACGTGAACAAGAATCACGAGAAGCACTGCGGCGCAACCGACTTGCCGATGGCCGGCCTGCTGACCGATCTCAAGCAGCGAGGACTGCTGGACGAAACGCTGATTTTCTGGACGGGCGAATTCGGTCGGACTCCGACTGGTCAAGGTGGCAAGGGGCGTGACCACAGCCCCAGGGGGTTCTCAACCTGGATGGCCGGAGCTGGGGCCCGGGGAGGCCAGGCGATTGGCGCCACGGACGATTTTGGTTTTGCGGCCGTTGAGAATAAGCTGCATGTTCATGACGTGCACGCCAACATGCTGCACCTGATGGGGCTCGATCACGAGAAGTTGACCTACTTCCATGCCGGACGCGACCACCGGCTGACGGATGTCTCGGGCCGAATACTTCCCGAACTGGTCGGCGGATAGGAAGCCCGCTGGGGCCCGGCGGTCATCGCCGGGCCGGCACAACCTCGATGCAGGCGATCGTGTCGTCGTTGCGGACGTAGACACAGCCCCACGCGTACGCGGGGTGCGCCCAGGTGGATCCGATCACGCGAGTCCGCGAGATCTCCTGGTAGCCCCTGGGCGAAAGTCGCACCATCAGAAGCTCTCCATCGGAGTTCAAAACCACCGCGCGGTCCGTGTCGCCGAGCCACACCATCGTGGCTTGAGGATTTCTCCCCTTGGGTGTCATTCGGTTGCCGTCATCCCAGACCTTTTTTCCTGTCGACAGTTCAAAGCACGTCAATCCGTGCCGTTTGTCGAGCAGGTAGCCATGGTCGCCGCGATGGAGAGGCTGGCACATCAGGCTCCGGAGGTTGCGTCGGTCTTCCCATGCCAGGCTGGCGGTGGACAGTTTGTCGCCAAGCCGGAGGGCCTGGACACCTTCCCAATAATTGCTGACCACCACGATGCCTCGATGAAAGATTGGCATCGAGATCGACACGCCGTTGTGGACCTTGTACTCGTGCGACCACGACACCTTGCCGGTCAG
>DLVV01000344.1:0-179 GCA_003445035.1 Planctomycetaceae bacterium
ACCCGGGTCAAGAGCCTGGTGCTTGGTTGCGAGAGGCCATACGCCGGCATCCATGCGGGCTACTCGATGCTGTACAGCTCGCACATTTCGTGGTCCGCTCCGACAACCCCGGCTCCGCTGGAACTCTATCCGGCAGCCGCTTTCGATCGTCTCTTCGGCGATGGCGGGGTTCGCCGCGC
>DLVV01000344.1:498-3296 GCA_003445035.1 Planctomycetaceae bacterium
GACTCCAGCGTGCTGGACGCGGTCCTGGCCGACGCGCGGACCCTGCGAAACCAGGTCAGCGTTCCGGATCGCCGCAAGCTCGACGAATACCTGAACTCGATTCGAGAAGTTGAGCGTCGAATCGAGGACGCCGGCAAGGATCGACGCCTGGAAGGCTGGCGGCCAACCATCGACAAGCCGACCATGGAACGCCCCGATGACGAGATACCTCAGGACATCGATGTCCACATGAAGCTCATGTCGGACCTGGTGGTGCTCGCGTTTCAGACCGACTCAACCCGTGTCTGCACCCTGAAACTCAACAACGATCATTCGGGTATGAGGTTCCCGAACCTGGGCATCGACCACATCATTCACCACCTGCTGTCACACGATGACGTCAACCCGGACTGGCTGCGGGTGAACCAGTTCTTCCTCGGTCACCTGGCCCGCATTCTCAAGGGGCTTGACGCCGTCCAGGAAGGCGAACGCACCTTGCTGGACAACAGCATGATCCTGTTCTGCTCGAGCATGCTTACCGGAGCCCACGACAACACGCAGCTTCCGGTCCTGCTCTTTGGTAGCGCCGGCGGTCAAATGAAAACGGGACGCGTGCTGGACTACCTGAAAAGTGACAACCGCAAGATGTCCAGCCTGTACCTGTCGCTGATGAGCAAGATGGGCCTGGACCTCGACGAGTTCGGCGATTCCTCGCGGCCGTTGGCAGACATCTGATTGCCGCCGGGCCACATCAAGTGCTGCGTGCCGAACTGGGTGTGAGAAAACTAAACTCTACCAACTACGAACCTGGGAACCACCACCATGATTCAATTCAGATTCTCACGGCTTATCGCTTTCCTTCTGGTGTTTCTGATCGGGTTGCAGTTGGTGGCCGCGCCGTCGTTTGCCGCAGATGTGCCCGACGGAGCGTTGTCGCTCAAGGCGAAGGTCGCGTTTCCCGACCTGAAATGGTCCGGCTGGTCACCCGTTTCCGATGGCGGCAAGGCCCAGCCATTGCGCCCGATTGTGCTGACGCATGCCGGCGACGGGTCGAACCGGATTTGCGTCGCCACGCAGCGCGGTGTGATTCATATTTTCGAGAACCGACAATCGGTGAAAAAGACAAAGGTCTTTTTGGATCTCGAACGGAAAGTTGTCTACAACGACAAGAAAAACGAAGAAGGGTTGTTGGGTTTTGCGTTCCATCCGAAGTACAAGCACAATGGCTATTTCTTCGTTTATTACAGCACGCGAGACGCGTCGCACACGTCGGTCATTTCGCGGTTTCGCGTTTCGAAAGACGATCCGAATCGAGCAGACGCTGCGTTTGAAGAAGAGGTCATGCGGATCAAGCAGCCGTTCTGGAACCACAACGGCGGCACGATCGCTTTCGGACCGGACGGCTATCTTTACGTCGGCCTGGGCGATGGCGGCAGCGCGAAAGACCCGCACGGCAACGGCCAGAACAAGGCCACACTGCTGGGGTCGATCTTGCGGATCGACGTGGATCGGAAGGACGAAGGGCTGAGCTATGCGATTCCTCGCGACAACCCCTTTGTCGGTCAGCCGAAGGCTCGTGGCGAGATCTGGGCCTACGGGCTGCGGAATGTCTGGCGGATGTCGTTCGACCGGAAGACGGGCACGCTGTGGGCGGGCGACGTCGGACAAGACTTGTGGGAAGAAATCAACCTGATCGCCCGCGGCGGCAACTACGGCTGGAACCTGCGCGAGGCCAGGCACAAGTTCGGCAAAAATGGCAGCGGGCCGAGTCCCGACCTGATCGAACCGATTTGGGAGTACGATCACGCGATCGGCAAGTCGATTACCGGTGGCCACGTTTATCGCGGCAAACGATTGCCCGAACTGGTCGGCGCGTATCTTTATGCGGATTACGTTACGGGAAAAATCTGGGCGCTGCGGTACGACGAATCGAAAAAGAAGGCGATCTCCAATCACTTGATCCCGGGCAACAAGTTGCCGGTCATTTCATTTGGCGAAGACGAAATGGGCGAAGTTTACTTCGCCATCGTCAGCGCGAGCGGACGCGGCCTGTTTCGATTCGAGCGAAAGGCGGCTGCGAAGTGATGGTGACGTGGCGTGGAGCGAAATTGCTCGGCGAGGTACTGGCCTGGGTGCGACCGGCTCGCGGCCCGTCTGTCGAATGTTGAGTTCGGATGGATTGCCGAGGAAAGTCACCACGCTGCCAGTTCATCGATCGCAACTTCACACTATTCCTAACGCACCTGCCGGTTCACTTCCGAGACGCTCCCAGAGTTGAGAGGTGTCCGTTGCCTTTGCCCGTGGGATCCGGGGTGCGGGAATCGCTGCTCACGGCAACAATTCACTCACCGGTTCCGATTCGGGCATGATGCGGACGGGCCTGTTCAGGTCGTCGTGAAGAGACTGGTGGTGATCGATTCCCAATTGGTGATACAGGGTTGCCAGGATCTCGTGGTAGTGCACGGGTCGTTCGAGGGGCGTCTCGGAATGCCGCGATGACGAACCGAGGACCTGGCCACGTGTCAAACCGCCACCAGCGACCAACAGGGAAAACACGTCGGGCCAGTGGTCACGGCCGCTGTTCTTGTTGATTCGTGGTGTCCGTCCCATTTCCCCCATCATCAGCACGAGCACCTCGTCCAGCATGCCTCGTTGTTCGAGGTCAATGAGCAGCGCCGAAGCGGCCTGGTCCATGGGAGGCAACAGGGTGTTCTTGAGCGTCTTGAAATTGTTGTTGTGTGTGTCCCAGGAGTTGTTCCGGGAGTAGTTGACCAGCACGTACGTCACTTGGTCTTTGGATACGACAGCGATGCGATCGC
>DLVV01000107.1 GCA_003445035.1 Planctomycetaceae bacterium
GGATATGGAGATCCTTCGCGAGGCTGCCCAGGGAAACTGGTAGGCTCCGACGGGAAGCGGATCGTCAGCGCTAGCGACGACAAGACGATCAAGATCTGGTCAAGCACTGCGCCGCGGGCCACGCCCAAGTAGCCGTCGTCTCGAAGACCCACCGCCCGACCCCGCGATAACCGGAGTCACGCCGCGAGCGAGGGGTGTGGGCGTGGCTTCCATGCAAGAGCTCATTCAGGGCTAGTTGTTGATGCACGCTTCTTGCTACCGAAGCAGTAGAGATGGCCGTTCTGGGAACTGACGAACACCTGGTTTCGTGAAGCCGCAAGACCATCGAATACGACCTCTGCCGGCAACTCTATGGCCTTGTTGACCGTACCGTCCTGTTCGTCCAACAACCACAGGATGCCCCCAGCCAACTGCGCTTGGCGATCGCGGCTGCCGGCGGCAACGACGTGCGATTTGGTCAAAATCAAGCTTGTGACCTGGGCCGGCTTTGGGACCGAGTGATTCCATGTCGTTTGGCCCTTAAAGGTCAAAGTGCGCGACTCGGCTTCGTAACGGACCGTTTCGTCTTTTGAGAATGCCAATAATTGGCCCGCGACATCCTTCGCCGTCCAGGTTTGGATGTTCTTCCGCAGGGCAAGATCGTGCTTCAACCAGGATGATTCTAACAACCCGACCTTTCCTCCCCGTAAATGCGAGTTGCTACTGGCTCTAGCATGTTCTCCGGTTTGCGGGTCGAACCGCCAGTTGGAAAGGAACACGGCTTCTTCTCCCGAGACCAGAAAATCGCACAGTCCAACCGATTCGGGGCTGTTGAGTTGAGCAGACCAGCGTGGGTTTCCGGATTGGAGATCGAGAGCATGCACTTGGATGCCGCCATCGGCATCTGGTGCACGACCAGCAGCGACAAACGCCGTGTCATTCTGAACCAAGACCGTGCCGCTAACCGGCCACCGCGATTCGACATTGCCAAACGCCACAATCCGGTGGTGCATCGGTGCCGCCCGAAACCGCCATACCAATCGGCCGTCGGCGGCACTCACGCAATAGACATATCCATTGTGGCTGCCGAAGAGGCACAGACCGTTGTGAAGCGTGGGGGGGCTATCGATTCGACCCGCGGCCGAGAACGTCCAACGCGGATGTCCCGAGGCGACATCCAACGCATGTAGTTGTCCAGAGTCGACATCCGCCACGAACACCGACCGGTCATAGATGGTCGGTGCCGTCAGCCGATTGCCTGTTCGCAGAGTCCAGGCGCGGCTGGAACGGGTCTCGCGATGAGGCACGATCTGTTTCGACCAAAGCAGCGACAGGCTGTCGTCCAGTTGCGTTGGTGAACTTGCCCCGCGACTGCCGTCGTAGCGGTAGACCGGCCAGTCTTCAGGTACCGTGGGCGGCCCCTTCACCTCCTTGAATGCCGCACCCCGTTCGACGCGGTCCGTTCCGGACGACTCAAAGCGAACGGCTTTCTGTGAATGCATTCCCATAAATCCACGGACAGCCTCGGAGAAGCAGCCACAAGCATGTGGATGGGAATAGACCAGACCGTTGGCCGGAACGAATCCCAGACCGCAGCCCCCGCGAGTGAATTTGAAGGGCCGCTTTTTGCCGGTTTCGAAGTCGATGAACGTGGCTTGCCGGGGGATCATGATGAAGCGGTCCGAAGCGACGAGTAGTTGACAACCCAACTTGCCGGGTGCGGCCGTCTTCGGCCAATCTCCGGTTGTCTGCAACACCCGCCGTTGCTCACCGGTCAGCGGATCCAGTCCCAGCCACTCGTTCTGCCCCGACAACTTGCGTCCCGTGTTTTGCTTCAGCATCCACACAAGCCCATGCCGGAGAAAGTGACCCACATACCGTGCATCGACGTACGACTTGCCAGGCCTTGCGTCGGTCTTGCGAGTCCACAAATGATCGCCGGACTTGGCGGAAAACAGGTGGAGTGAACCATGTGCTTGCAAGGCGACGAACCCATCACGAGCGAAGTTGATGCGCACCCACCTGGCAGTCGTTTGTGGTTGCGTATTGACGCGCCAGGCGATCTTGCCGTCGGAAAGATTGATGCCCACGAGTTCGTGCTTGAAGTTGCCATCCTTCGAACGACCGGAAACCAGGCAAAGGACCTGGTTATCGGAGCTAGCCGTACCATGCGTCTTCTTGTCACGAAACTTCCACATCACCTTGGCCAGACGATCGTCCAAAGCCGTAATTCCGCCAGGCGATTGCACCAATATCGTGTGACCCACATGGATCAGCTTGTCAGGATCTTCGGCTGTCTCCCAGCGAAATCGTGTCTTGCCCGTTTGTGCGTCGAGTGCCAGAACGTGACCATCGTCGACGATATACACGTACTGGCCTGAGGCGACCAGCCGCGGATTGGTTTCCCCATTGCCGGTGACAAAGGGTCCCATCCACTGTCGTTGCCACAGCAGCAGGCCATTGAAGGCATCGCGCGCCACCAGGAATTGGTGCATCTTGCCACGGCCAACGTTCTTCACGACATTCTGCGTGACGTAGAAATTACGACCTCCGGCGGAGACGAGACTTTGAGTACTCGACTTGCGGCCAGCCATGGCGAACAACGGCCCGGTCACCCACTGCAAGCCCTGAGGAACACCGACATGCTTGTCTTCGGTGACGAGTCCGCCATCGGCACCGTGCCATTGGTGCGTCCACGCGTCGAGTCCTTCCGGTGTCGGCTTTTCAATCCGCGTGTAACCAGTGTCGTCTGCGAAGAAGGCAACCCCTCCGGGACACAGCACTCGCAGGATTTCGGTTCGGGGAACCTCTGTGTCTTTCGAGGCAATGACAACGTTGACCAGGTTGTTGGCATGAGGAAGCTCGGTGCGCGTCCAGTGCTCGGTCAGAAACGTGGCTCCTTTGCGGTGTTCCGTAAGGAAGCCCTGTGCCTGTTTCACCAAATCGAGGTCGACATCGAGCCGATGCAGGAGGAGTTGTGGGTTGCCAGCCAATTGCCTGGTCAATTCCAAGCTTCCGCCAATTTGTACGCACAGCCCCGTCAACCGATTGGTGTCGTCGCGGCTCAGTCTCGCCGTGCCAGCCCCACGTTCTGCCGCAAAAACTACGGGCTCACGATTCGAGAGGATGATGCAAAAGGCAAATGACATCGTGAGCAGGATGAAAGGTCGAATCCTCGCAGTTCGATCGTGCGCAATATTTTCGTTTTTGCTCATAGTTCGACTCGTGTGTGGGGGCTATGGAGCACCGAGATCAT
>DLVV01000162.1:0-6151 GCA_003445035.1 Planctomycetaceae bacterium
CTCGAGGTCAAAAAGAGCATGATGACCCACGGCTGCATGCTGTGGGGTTCGGCGCTCTACAACAACGGGTCGGTCCACGAAAAGTGGCCGACCTACGGCGAGAGTTACTCGATGAACGGAACCCCGCAGCGACTGCAGACGGTTCCGCCACCGACCCCCACAGAAACCGCTCGCAAGGGTGTCCTCCCGTTCCTGAACCCCCTGCCCCGATTCCAGACCACCCACCCGGGCAACATCCTGAGAGTCTTCGAGCGCGGTGGCCGGTTTCGAACCGAAACGGGAATCCCCGAGCGGCTCGAGGAGCCCGGACGTCCTCGAGAACGTCTCAGCAATCGTGGCCTGGGGACACTCAACCGCACCGACCCCGTCTTTATCGGCCTGCAAAAAACCCGGCTGCTGGATCCAACGCTGAACTTCCTGGGCACCAACGAGCAACCGGGGGATTACCGGTCCAGCGGCTGCACCGCCTGCCACGTCGTCTACGCCAACGACCGCTCGCCGATCCATTCGGGACCGTTTGCCCGCTATGGAAACGGTGGTCGTGCCGCAGCCGAGACCGACGAATTCGTGACTTCCGTCGATCCAACAATCCCCAAGAACGAACCCGGGCACCCGATCGCTCACCGCTTCACACGTTCGATACCGACCAGCCAGTGCATGATCTGTCACATCCATCCCGGCACGACGGTGATGAACAGTTACATCGGCTACATGTGGTGGGACCAGGAAACCGACGGGGACCTGATCTACAACAAGTCGGGCAAACCCCTGTCGGCCGAGGACTTCCTTGCCTCGCAGATGGCCAACCCCAACCTCGCAGCCACCAAACGATATGACCCCTCCCAGAACCACAAGACCCATATCCCGAAGATCAATGACAAGGCCACCCGCACCCAGTTCGCCGACTTTCACGGCCACGGCTGGCTGTTCCGAGCCGTATTCCGCAAGGACACCACCGGACGGATGCTCGACCACCAGGGCCGCGTGATCGAGCACCCCACCAACCAGGACCTGAAGGCGGCCATCCAGTTCCCGGGCATGGTCCGGGAACTCTACCGCGGCCGCACCTGGACCTCTCGCGACCAGCGATCCTTCGACAAGGCGGTCCAGGATCTCGAACGGGTCCGCAACCACATGCCGGTGCACCTGATGGACGTGCATCTCGAGAAGGGCATGCACTGTGTCGACTGCCACTTTCTTCAGGACGTCCACGGCAACACCAAGCTCTACGGTGAGGTCCGGGCTGCCATCGAGATCACCTGCCAGGACTGCCACGGCGACATCGACGGCCGGGCGATCGTCCGGGATCGCGACGGATTGCACATGAGAACATCGGGGCCGGCGGCCGCCGAACCGACAGCACGCCGCCGCGGTGGCAGTAACCTGCTGACAATGCGGACCCCCTACGGAAAGCGACGGTTCGAGTGGCGCGACGGGCGGCTGATCCAGAGATCGATGGTCGAAAAGGACCTCAGTTGGCCGGTCACCCAGGTGGCCGACACGATTGACCCCGAACACGGTGACTACAACGCGCTCTCGGCGGTCGCCAAAACCGTCCGTTTCGATGACCGGGACCGCATGGTTTGGGGTCACCTGCCGAGGGACCTGCCCAACCGGGGCCAATTCAAGCCCAACTCCGGCCGCTGCGCACACGATTCACGAGTCGTCAGTTGCACCTCCTGCCACACCTCGTGGAATCCCAGTTGCTTCGGCTGCCACCTTTCGCAGCGAGCCAACCAGAAGATGCCCTCGTTGCACAACGAGGGCGAGGTGTCCCGCAACCACGTCTCCTACAACTTCCAAACGCTCCGAGACGACGTCTTCATGCTCGCCAGGGACGGCACCGTCACCGGCAGCCGGATCAACCCGGTCCGTTCGGCCTGCGCGATCCACGTGGGATCGTACAACCAGAACCGGGAATCGATCTACTTCCAGCAACAGACGATCTCGGCCGAGGGCTTCAGCGGGATCGCCTTTTCGACCAACGTGCCACACACCGTCCGCGGCCGTGACGGGACCCGCCAGTGCCGGGACTGCCACCTGGCCGACACCGGCGACAACAATGCGAAAATGGCACAGCTGCTGATGCACGGCACCAACGCCATGAATTTCATGGGCCGCTGGACGTGGATCGCCGCCGGGAAACACGGGCTGCATGCGGCCGAGGTGACCGAGCGGGAAGAACCGCAGGCGGTCATCGGAAGTTCGCTTCACGAACTGGCGTTCCCCAGGCATTTCAAGCGACACGTGACGGGCCACCGCGAATTGCACGTCGAACACGAACATCACGGATACGATGTCCTCGACCAGTTGCTGGACCGGATCCGACCTCACCGCACCGAGATCCTCAGCATCCAGCACCGCGGCGAATACCTCTACGCGGCCTGTGGAGCCGCGGGATTCCGCGTCTTCGACATCGCCAACATCGACAACAAGGGGTTCTCCGAGCGGATCGTCACCGCGCCGGTCTCACCCCTGGGCCAGAAACTCTACGTCAAGACCCGCTACGCCACCGCGGTCGCCGCTCCCGCGACGACCGCACCCGACCCGACACGTGAACCGAGTCGCCGTGCAGCCAACCAGGAGGGGACCTCGGCCGACAAGCGGCTGGTGCACCTGATGTACGGGTTCCTCTACGTGACCGACCGCCACGAGGGCCTGATCCTGGTCGAGGCCGGAACTCTACTGGACGGCGACCCGACCAACAACTTCCTCGAGCGGACTGTGACGTTCAATCCCGACGGGATCCTCGACGGAGCTCGCTCGATCACCATCGCCGGCACCTGCGCCTACATCTGCTGTGACGCCGGCCTGGCCGTGGTCTCGATCGACAACCCGCTCGCACCCCGGGTCACCGCTCTGCTGGGCCCCGACGTGCTCGAACATCCCACGTCGGTACAGATCCAGTTCCGTTACGCGTTCGTCTGCGACGAGCAGGGCCTGGCGGTGCTTGACGTGACTGACATGACCCAGCCGCGACCGGCCGCCCGCCTGAAAACTCACCGCGCTCACAGCCTGTACGTCGCCCGCACCTACGCGTACCTGGCCGCCGGTGAGCACGGAATGGTGATCGTCGATGTCGCCAACCCGCTCAAGCCAAGGGTCGACCAGGTCTTCACCGCCGACGGAACAATCAATGATCTCCACGACGTGAAACTCGGCGTGACCTACAGCAGCCAGTTCGCCTACCTGGCCGACGGCCGCAACGGCCTGAGGGTCGTGCAGTTGACCTCGCCGGCCACTCCCGGCAACGGAGGATTCCGGCCGAGACCGCAACCACGGCTGGTGGCCACCATGCCGATGCACAAGGGCGGACACGCACTGGCTCTCTCCAAGGGTGTCGACCGCGACCGGGCCGTCGACGAAGCGGGCAACCAGTTGTCGGTCTTCGGACGAGTCGGTGCCCGGCCGCTGACACTCCAGGAGCAACAGAAGTTCTATCTCCGCAACGGACGCCCATGGACCGTACCGTCGACCACACGCGATCCGGAAATCAGGGACGCCCGCGCCCGTGAACAGAAACTGCAGCGGGACCTCCAGCGGGCCCTCCCGGCCTACATCCCCCCGAGGAAATGACAATCCTCACCTGGCGGAGGAGGACCTGGTGGGCCAGGCCTTGACCGCGGCCTCAACAGCCCGGAACGCCCTGGTCACCTCCGCCGGATCGAAATTGCCGATCGGAGGCAGCAGCTTCGACAAGTCGACCTCGACTGTCTTCGACGGCCCCTGCCGCGGTTCAAACAGCCCCTTGGCCACAGGTTGAACCGGCCGCTGTGGAAATACCAGCACATGTCCGGCTGCTCGAAGTGCCTTGAGCTCCTTGGCGTCTCCCCGGCCCAACTCGCCGAAAACCACTTCGCAGGCCCAGACCAGTTGGCGGGACGACTCGTAGTCGAATCCTCCGGCAGCCCCCACTCGTGCGATCTCCAGGAGCACCCGGTGACCATCCTCGCGGGTCAAAGGCCTTCGCTCGAGTTGTTTCGCCTGGGCCGTCAACCACGTGGCGGTGGCCGACGTCGTGCGAGCCAGTTCCAAGCGGCTTCCGAACGGAGTCTTGGCCAGGACCCCGCGGACCTGTTTCCACTGCGAATCGAACTGGGCTCGCTGTTTCGGTTGCTCGAGTGCCACACGGGCCAGGACGGACGCCCATTCTCGGAGAACCGGGCGTCCGGGAACCCCCACGGGATTGGGCCGCCTCTGTCGCCATGCCGGCACTCTCAGATCATGGTGGCACGCGTAGCATTCGAACTGTGCCAACTCGGGCCAGGTGCCGCCACCACCGGTCGCCCGCTGGCTCAGACCGGACGTCAATTCCAGCGACTGAGCCAGTGACACCAGCGCCCCGACCAGCATCGACTGTGTCCTGTGCAGGGAATCGAGCCGATAGGTGTCGGGGCTAAAGAACGGATCCGCGGTCTTGGCCAGGAACTCGCTGCGGGTTTTCCTTGCCACGGCGTCACTCTTATCGGCAACCGCCCGCCAGTGCGTCGGCATTTGCGCCACGAAGGTTGCGACCTCGAAACCTGGCAGCGGAGGGTGGCCGGCGGCGTACATTTCATGTGTCACCACGCGGCCCTGCGAGACATCACCGATGTGACAGGTCCCGCACAGTCGTGCCTTGCTCGACGGCGTACGAACATCGACATACCCGTGCTGTTCCCACTTGGCCTTGGGATCGAGAAATCTCCAGGGACGTTTCGGGTTCAACGGCGGCAGATGCAGACGAAACCACCCATCACGAGCACCGTCGGTTGAAGCCAGGTCTCCTCCGGGTCCGTGACACCCTTCGCAGGTGATCCCGAAACTGACATCCGTCTTCCTGTGCCATGTCTCGTCGACCCGGTTCTGGTCGTCGGCGGGCATCAGGGCCTGGGGATACCCGGTGTGACACGACAGGCACCGTTTGTCACGGTGCACGGCCTTGATGTTCATCAGGCGGCCCATATCGACCGACCGCGGGTTGAACAGCACCGCGTAGGACTGGTGGTGCTTGTCCTTCCGGGCCCATGTCAGCACCTCGTTGTCCAGAATCCAGTCACCGCTGGGACTCGGCAGAGGAATGTCTTCATCCGCCCCCTTGGTATCGCGACTGCGACCGTGACACCCCACGCAGGCGGTGAACCCGACCACGGCACGCCCCGCCGCCGGATCGTCCTGGGCATTCGATTCGCTGCTGATGCCTGACAACACGCACCCGGCAAAAACCACCGACAACATCCACTTGCGTCGTCGGTGACAACCTTCGGAAACCCAGTTCATCGATCCGGCTCCATCGCTGTCATTTCAGGGCTGAACGAATCATCCGCATCGCCCTGTCGAACTGCTCCAACGCCACGGGAGGAGCATCAACATCGGCGATTGGACCGCGGAGTTGTGCCGCGCTGTCGTGACCATTCGGAAACCGCAGTACGTCTCTCATCCGGGGCAAGGCGTCCCTCAGCACCCGGTCGACCGCTCGGCGTCGCTCACCGGTCAACCCGGTCGCCTCCTTCTGGCTCACCTGGAACGAAGAGAGTGCCAGGTAAAGCTGGGCGGCCTGATCCCAGTCGACGGGACCCCGATGGATCTCCGACTTGGCCACCAACCGCCGGGCCAGTCCATCGAGATCCTTCACACTGAAGGTGTGCCGGTTGAGCGCCACAGACCACTTGTCGAGTTGGGCGGCCATCGCGGCGGTTTCGATCTTCATCCGGTCGCGATCCGGAGCCACCGGCAGGGTCAAGGTGTCGACGCGTTCCAACGACGCGATCGACTCGGATCCCGTCGCCGTCGACCCGATCACCAGCAACGACCTGATCATCGAACTTTCCCATCCGGACCACGAGAATTGCCCGGGACGCCGCCCCGATCGCTTCACCACCCGTCGCCGCCAGCGGGCATCTCTCAGGTCATGGTGACAGGCAAAACACCGGGTCTCAGCCAGTTCCGGCCACGGAGCCACCCCGGTCGACGCCGCGCGCCAACGAGACAGCTCGGCTCGCGCCCTGAGCGTCTCGACCTGGCCAACCGCCCACAGTTTCAGTTCTCGCAACGTGCCGTCGGCGGCGTCGGGACGTCCCGCATGCCGCTTTCGATCGGCGGCGTCGTCCCAGTGCCGCGGCAGGTTGGCGTGGTAAGCCGACATCTCGAAATTCAATCGTGGGTGACCGGC
>DLVV01000162.1:6384-9211 GCA_003445035.1 Planctomycetaceae bacterium
GCTTTCGATCGGCGGCGTCGTCCCAGTGCCGCGGCAGGTTGGCGTGGTAAGCCGACATCTCGAAATTCAATCGTGGGTGACCGGCAGCAATCAGGTCGTGGTTGACGTCTCGACCCGGGCCTCCGACATGGCAACCAGTACAGGCCCGCGTCCTCATCCTGACATCGTCGGTGTCATAGAAACCCAGTTCCGCTGCCTGCCGTTGCTTGACCGCGGGCCAGTCAGAACGGACGTGCCTGGCGATCCACAAGCTGGCGGGTCCGTGACAGGATTCGCACGACACACCGTCGGTGGTCAATCGCCGATCAGGGACGGGTTTTCCACCCGTGACCGGCGGCAAGGCGTGGCAGTTGAGACAAGTGGTGGCCTCGTGGGCCGGACGCTTGTACCCCAGGACCCGCACCATCCGTCGAGACCGTTCACCCAACAGCACCGTGTAGGCCCGTGCGTGCCTGTCTCGCTGAACCCAGTCACTGTACGAGCTGGCCCAACGTGGACCACTGCCGTCGCCGCCGTGGCAATTGGCGGCCGCACACGAGTTGGTTCCCACGTACTTCGCGACATCCTGGGCACGCAGCGAGCCGGTCGGGGTGGCCAGGGCCAACGCAATCACCACCGTCACTGGCAGATGGTCGAGTGGGTGTTTCGAGTGACGGCTCATCTCGTTATCCGGTTCTGCCAGGGATTAGCATCGTCTGCTGAACACCCTATCGTCACGTTTCGGGTCAACGCCTGCTGACCGATCCGCCCTCTGTGGGCAATGTGGTCGCTGTCGAGCCTCTGGATCGCTTGCGGCCGTCACGATCGTGATAAACGTGACATTCGACACAATCCGACCGGGCCCCGACCGTTGCACGAGCAAACTGCCTGGTCGTCGGCCGGGCAGCGTGACAATCACGACACGTCGCGATCGACGGCATCAGGATGTCGGAGGTCCGACGGCTGATCACCACGTCGCCGTGGCATTTGCCACATTCCATCGAACGATGACTGTCGTGACGGAATCGGCTGTGAGACATCCAGCGGTCGGGGATCTCCGGAGACACCACCTTCCAACTGGCTCCCGACGCATCGATCGAATGACAGTACCGGCAGCCCCCTTTCGCCTCGTGACCAAACAACGTGTGCACGTGTTTCTGCACGACCGCCTCCGCCGCCCGCACCCTCTGGCCAACGGATTTCGCCTGGGACGGATCCAGGGGCGGACGTTCGGCTCGGCCCGGGAACAACCGACCGGTTTCTTCGCCCCGGTTGCCTCCGGACCGCAACCCACCGCCGTTCTCCTCCAGAGCAGCCAGCGTGAACCGTTCAGTGAACCACCCACGGACGAGATCCGCTGTGACATGGGGAGCCTGGCGACCGGGATCGTTGCGATTGTCGAACAACAACGGATGGCACTCGCGACAATGAGAATCAAACCGCACCGGTTTCATGTAGGCTCCCGAGTCATCGGGTTGGTGACAGGCATTGCAGTTCTTGGAGAAATCGACCGTCTTCCCGTCCTTGCTTCTCAGGCCGACAACCAGTTTCCCGCTCGCATTCCGCTCGGCTTTCAGGTGGGCCGCGTGATTGAACCGAAGAGTGGCCCTGTCACGAAATTCCCCATTCCCGGTTTTCGGGTCCGCATCCGCAACCGCCCAGACACCGTGTCCGGGTCCGGGGTCGGTGCCATCGGCAACTTCCTGCACTAACCTCTTCAAGGCAAATTCCGGATGAGGATGCTCCCCACCAGATTCGAACGACGTCAACGAATGCACAAACGCCTTCGTCGATCCGCTGGACGTCCTCAGATCCCGGTGACACCGCAGGCACTGGCTGTCCGTCACACGAGCCAGTTGTTCATGGTGACGATGTTCACGGTGACAATCGGCACACGAGAGTCCATCGTGACCGTGACCCGGCACCTGGTTTTCGTGATGCAAAGCCTCGTCGTGGCAGGCCAGGCACTTGGAGTTGTCGATCGAACGGATCACCTCAGGATCGACCCAACTCATCAACCTCTCCAGAGGCGCCCACGTGGTGTGACACACCTGGCAGTCGTTCTCGATCATCCGGTGTGCGACAGACACCGGACCAGCAGCAAAAACCTCGTGGTGACCACTTCGCCATTCCGAACCAATCCACGCGGCCGCCACGAACGCCATCACCACTGCAATCCAGGCCAGACGGCGCCGCAACGGACGCCGACTTTTGCGGTGGAAGTCGATGTGGACCTGTTCGGCCAATTCACGACTGGACGGCAAGTTGTTCATCTGGTTGATCTCGCACGGCCCCAGCCGTGCCCCTCGAAATTCACGCCACCTACCATTCCCACGGAACCACTCTCAGGCTCATCACCACATGGGCAACGAACAGAACCAGTAGTGCTGCCGAAACAGGTACGTGCAGATACAGCCAGCCGTGCAACCATCGGTGGATGGTCGCCAGGCGATGCAACTGGCCGCGTTTATCACAGAACTGCTCGAGTTGATCCAGGAGTTCGTGCAACTCCGACGGCAGGTCCTCCCGCATCTTTCGGAATGCGGCCCGGCGACTATCGGATCGAGACAACGGAGCATTGTGACTCGATGAAAGACCCAGGAATGGACGGACCGCCTTCAAATAAAATGCTTTGAGTTCATCGGTCCGTATCACCTTTCGCTCCTCGGACGCCGGCTTGGGTGCGGGACGTTTCTCCTTGGGCAAGGATTTCTGGGTGACCGGTCTTGCGGCCTTTACCGCCCCACCCTGCGATTTCGATGTCTTGGCCGGCTTCTTGGACGGGGCCCCCGTCTGCTCGCGAGCCATTTCGAGTACCGATTTAGCCGGTTTCTCATCGGGTTCGGCC
>DLVV01000466.1:0-13307 GCA_003445035.1 Planctomycetaceae bacterium
CAAGTCACCCGGAACGCTTCGTATGCGGGGTGGATTAGTGCGGGCCAACGCTTTTCCACCCCGACTATCTATGACTAATGCACTCGGTGTGCCAATTGTTCGGAATAGTGAGCCGATTGATCGTAACTGTCGATGTCACCGATAGTTAATGAAAATGTCCCTGTCGACAGCCAGTGACTTACGACGGGAACAGGGTGGGCTATTCTGCAACACGTGTATCGTCTCGATACGGTCAATCCTGCCGCACTTGATAGTTGGGTGCCGAACGGGATACTCGGAGGTGAGATCGAGAACCGGGTGCGGTTGGTGGTGAGGTAAGTCCCGATGGGCGAAGCGGCGAGTGATCGCAGCGTGATGACGGTGCCCCGTTTCGTGGCGGCCAAGGCGGAAGGCCGTCGGTTGGTGATGTTGACGGCCTACGATGCGTTGTGGTCAGGCCTGTTCGACCAGGCGGGCGTGGACGCGTTGTTGGTGGGTGACAGCCTGAGCATGGTGGTCCAGGGTCACGACACCACGTTGCCAGTGACTCTCGACGAGATGATTTACCACGCACGAATGGTTGTCCGTGGCAACCGCCACGCGCTGGTGGTGGTGGACATGCCGTTCATGACGTTCCAGGTGGGACCCGAGCAGGCGATTGCCAATGCCGGCCGCATCCTGAAGGAGACAGGCGCGTCGGCGGTGAAACTGGAGGGTGGTGAATACCAGGCCGAGACGATTCTTGCTTTGAGCCGTGCGGACATTCCGGTGATGGCACACGTGGGCATGAAGCCCCAATCGGTTCGCATGTTGGGCGGGATGTCGAGGATCCAGCGTGATGAAGATCGCCTGCGTACCGACGCGAGGTCGGCAGAGGAAGCCGGTGCCTTCGCAGTGGTGCTGGAGTTGATCCCTCGGGACATCGCCGAGTCGATCACGGCCGAGTTGTCGATCCCGACGATCGGGATCGGAGCCGGGCCGGGATGTGACGGCCAGGTGCTGGTCAACCAGGATATGCTCGGCCTGGGCAACGGGTTCAACCCGAAGTTCCTGAAGCGATACGCCGACCTGAGGGGAGAGGTGTTGGAGGCGGTCTCTCGCTACGCCGAGGACGTGCGGGCCGGAGATTACCCGGGCGACGAACACAGCCACGCCTGAGGCCAACGAGGGCCGCTACGCCGCGTGGGAGATCTGGCTGGAGGTGGTATCCTCCTTGAGTGTCGCCTTGGCGGCTTCCGGCAGTTCGTCGACCACCGAAGTGGCCAGCCCGAAGAGCTTCATCACCCGGATGATGTTGTACGTCAGGTCGAATTCCCAGAACCGGTGCCCATGGCGGGCCATTCGCTGGTAAGCGTGGTGGTTGTTGTGCCAGCCCTCGCCGAAGGCCACCAGCCCGACCCACCAGAGGTTCCGGGAACGGTCGCTGGTCTGGTAGTTGCGGTAGCCCCACACGTGTGTGGCGGAGTTGACGAACCAGGTCACGTGGTAGACAACCGCGATCCTCAGGCACATCGCCCAGAGGAAGACCGAGAGCCCTTCGCCCCAGGCCAGTTCTCCGACGGCGTAGAAGGCGCCGGCAGAGAGAAACAGGAAGGGGCCGTAGGTGGCGTGGAGGAAGCGATGGACACGGTTGCCGTAGAAGTCCGGAGCCCACCGCTCGAAATGCTCGCGGGAATTCTCCGAGTTGTCACGTGGCTGGAGCCAGAGGACGTGAGACCACCAGAACCCGTGGTTGGGTGTGTGTGGGTCATGCTCGCCGTCCGAATGCGCGTGGTGTTTTCGGTGCGTGGCGATCCAGAACAGGGGGCTGCCCTGTCCGGAGAGCATGGCACAGAGTGTCAGCAGCCAGCGAACGGGGGCGATGGTCTGAAAACTGCCATGGGTCATCTGCCGGTGATAGCCCAGGGTGACGCCGAAGCAGCCGGTGAGGTAATAGAAAGCAATAAACATCCACAGCGCCGGCCAGGTGAAGTGCCAGATGGCGACTACGCCTCCAGCATGCATCAGGGCCAGCCAGACCACGTTGGTCCAGTCGACGCCGTTGGGAAACCGTTCCGACAGTTTTCCGGCGGGGAGGGCCACGACGGAGGAAAGACCGGAGGTTGTCACGTGAGCGCGATCTGGGGCTGGTGTGACGGCACTCGTGGCGTCGGACGTTGTGGTCATTGCAAACTCAATGGGGAGAAGTGTGTCGACAGAATCAACGTAGCCATAGGGACTCCGTGGGGCGGGGATTATAGTGAATCGGTTGGCCGAAAGTGTCGCGTGATGGTCATTTCCGTGTCACACTTGTGTCATATTCCCGGCCCGAGTGTTGTGCGGGACGGGATGGTTGCGGCCTCACAGACCGACGTTGCCGTCGATCAACTGGCCAGACTAGACTGGCACCGCGTCCGAAAACGGACAGGGCCGAATCTCCCTCGGGATAGACAGGGCGTCGATGGCGACCGAGACGACTCCAGTACGGTCGACCGGTGCCGTGCCACGGGTGCCGTCTCGTTGGATCCTGGGACCGTGGTGGGACCTGCTGCTGTTTGTTGCCACCCCGCTGGTGGTCTTGCCGCTTGGCCTGTTGACGGCCCGGCAGGCCAGCGGTGAGCGAATCCTGTTCTGGGTCGTGGCGTTTGGTGCGTTGGGGCATCATCTCCCCGGCTTGCTGAGAGCCTACGGAGATCGCGAGTTGTTTCGGCGGTTCCGATGGCGGTTCGTCGTCGTCCCGCTGATTTTGCTGCCGGTCTGCGGAATGTTTTTTGTTGATCAACTGGTCGGCATGAAATTGATTGTGCTGGCGTGGGGAATCTGGCACTTCCTGATGCAGACTTACGGTTTTGCCAGGATCTATGACGCCAAGAGTGGCGGCGGTGGCTGGGCGTCGAGGTGGCTGGACTGGGGGATGTGTGTCGGATGGTTTGGGGCCGCGGTGCTGCATTCGCCCCGGCGGGTTGGGGAGTTCCTCGGGATGGCTTACCAGGCCGGTCTTCCGGTCGACTGGAGTCTTCCGCTGGAGTCAATTCGGATCGGCTGGACCGCGGTGACACTGTTGGTCACGGCCGCGGCGTTGGGGCAACTTGGGTGGCGAGGCCTGTCTGGACAAACCGTCAGTGGTGGAAAACTGCTGTTGTTTGTCATGTCCTTCACGTTCTTCTGGTACTGCAACGTCACGTTGACGAACCTGGTGCTGGGCATCGCGATGTTCGAGGTGTTTCACGACATCCAGTACCTGTCGATCGTCTGGTCGTTCAATCGACGTCGGGTCGATTCGGGGGCTGGTGTTGGAGCCCTGACTCGTTTTCTGTTCCGCAACAGCGGTTCGCTGGTCGGGTTGTGGATCGGGTTGTATGTCGGCCTGGTGCTGGCCTACGGCAGTCTCAGCGTCGTTGTTGACCGGGTGTCGTCCGAGCAGTGGCGAAACCTGTTGTACGGGATTATTGCCACGTCGAATCTGCTGCATTTCTATTACGACGGTTTCATCTGGAAAGTCCGTGAAGCACCGACGCGACAGTCGCTGGGTGTGGAGACCGGCCCTGTCGGTGTGGCACAAACGGAGCACGGGGGTTCTCCGTTTGCCTGGCGACATTGGCTGGCCCTGGCCGGACTGGCCGGGTTGGCGGGGGGGCTGTTCGTCACCGAAGGGCGGCGGGTCGGCCGTGGTCAGGTCGGTGATCTGGAAATGGCTCGCGCGGTCGTTGCCCATGTGCCAGGTTCGGTCGCGGCTCGGAACGAATTGGCCCGCACGTTGATCAATGCCAATCTCTTCGCTGAGGCCATGGCACAGGCCGACACGGCAATCCGACTGGAGCCGGACGTTTACAAGTCATACGTCTACCGAGGTGTGGCTGGCATTGAGTCCGGCCGTCATGAGCAGGGACTCTCGGACCTCCTGGCGGCCGAACGCCGGCATTCCGGCGATGCCTACCTCCAGTACCACCTCGCGATGGCAAAACTCGAACTGGGCCGTATGGACGAGGCGGTCGAGCACCTGGAGGCGTCACGGACTATCCGGCCGGGGAATCCGGATGTGCACTACAATCTTGGTGTCCTGCGACTGCAGCAGGCGATGAGAGGTTCGGACCGGAAGGCGCTTGTTGACGCCGGCGGACATTTCCGGAAGGCGATCGAGCGAGATCGCTCGCATGCTCACGCGGTCTGCATGCTGGGGGAAGTGGAGCGGCAACTGGGGCGATCCGAACAGGCGATCGAGATGTTTCGACGCAGCTTGTCGTTGGACGGGTCGTCGCCGGAGGCCCACCACGGCCTGTCACTGGCCCTGAGAGAGACCGGCGAGTTTGGCGATGCGAACCGGGCGTTGGCCCTGGCGGTGCACCACGCGCTGTTGGAGGTCCGGGCGGGGTCGGGACTCTCAGGCCAGAGGACTGAGCAGGCGGTGGACTGGGCCGAGGAACTGGTTGAAAGGTCGGAGCGGTCGGACCCGGCGGGGAGAGAACTCCTGGGCCTGGCTCATGCCGCGGCTGGCAACTGGCCCAAAGCGATCTCGGCTGTGGAGAGAGCCCTGGATGCGGCCAACGCGACTCGACCGGACGTGCGTCGGAGGCTGGTCTCGCAAAAGCGAAATTACCAGCAACGCCAGCAGCCGGATTTGCCAAAAATGCCGAGTCCGGTGGGCAGCGGCCGCTAATCGATTCTGACGGCCGCTGGCTCGGCGTCGGGATTGGCCACGAAGCGGTAGCCGGTGCCACGGACGGAAAGGATGTGCCGGGGGTGAGAGGCGTCGGGTTCAATCATCCGCCTCAACCTCATGACGAAGTTGTCGGTCGACCGGGTGGTGATCGTGTCGGGTTCACTCCAGACGTCCCTGAGAAGCTGCTGGCGGGTCAGGACCATCCCCTCGTGGTCGATGAAGTACCGCAGCAATTCCATCTCTGTCTTGGTCAGATCGTGCGTGTTGTCGTCGACGGTCAACTGGAAACTGAGGAAGTCGATCGAGACATTGCCGAATGTAAAGCCCTGCTCGACGGGTGCCTGGTTGCGGTGGCCGCGACGTTCCAGCAGGTTGCGGACGCGACTGAGCAGTTCCGGCAAGGCGAACGGTTTGGTCATGTATTGATCGGTGCCCGCATCGAAGGCCTGGGCCTTGTCCTCGCTGAGCGTGCGGGAACTGAGGACCAGAATTGGCAGTTCCACGTCGTTCTCTCGGATTTGACGGCAGATCTCGTACCCGCTCATTCCGGGCAACATCAAGTCGAGGATCACCAGGTCGATGGGAGGGTCCGCGTCGTCAAGTGTTTGGAATGCGGCGGAACCGTCTCCGGCGAGGTCGACATGATAACCCTCCTGCTGAAAGTTGAACTCGAGTCCTTCTGCCAGGGCCTTTTCGTCTTCGACGACCAGGATTCTCATGCTGCCACCCGCCCCGGCAATTCGACCTCAAACACGCTGCCCGGTTGATCGTCTCGTGGGTGGACGCGGATCCGCCCCTTGAGCGTGTGGACGAGCGTGCGGACGATGTAGAGTCCCAGGCCAGTTCCTGTCTGACGGCGTTTCAACTCCTCTCCACCGCGGAAGAAGATGCGGAAGATCTTCTGTTTCAGTTCGGGATCCACTCCGGCGCCGTTGTCGGTGATCCGGGTGACAATTCGGCCACGGCCGTTCACGGTGACCTCCACCTGGACCTCCGGCTGTGTTGAGCCGTACTTGATCGCGTTGTCGAGCAGGTTGCCGAAAATCATCTCGAGTACGATTGGCCGGGCGTGGATCACCGACGGTTGGATGTCGAACGCGAAGACATCCCGGTCGGTCAACGCGTGGCGTGTGCAGGCGGCTCTCGCACAGCTTTTCAGAAGCGGTTCGAGCTGAATGTCTTCGGACTCGGATTCCTGGCCGATCGCATCCAGTCGTCCAACCTCCAAAAGGTGGCTGATCAGCGTATCGAGCCGCTGCACTTCCTGCTCCATCGTTCCGTAGAACTCGTCTCGCCGGGTGTCGTCGAGTTCTCTGAGTTGGAGGGTTTCCAGGTAGAGGCGGATCGAAGCGAGAGGGGTCTTGAGTTCGTGGGTGACGCTGTCGACGAAATTGGCTTGCCGCCGGTTGAGCTGGATTTCCTTGATGGTCAGGAAGAGGTAGAAGGAGAGTCCGATCAGGACCAGTGCGAAAGCGATGGTGCCGACGGTCAGGGCTCCGATGGAGTCGAGTTGGGCGAACAGGACGATCCAGCAGACCATCAGCGTGACATTGAGCGCCATCAGCGCTGCGGAGAGCGTGATGGGCCAGTGCAGCGTGCGGCGCTTGCGGATGTAGTCGGCCAACGACCGGCCCCCTGTCGGTTCGGGCAGTCCGAAACGGTCTTCAGCCTATCATTCCGCTGCGGTGTGGGCGAGTCCGTCCCGGTGGCGGACGCGGGCCCCCACGGCTCGGTCTATAGCCAGTCGAAATAGGATCCACAGGGCCGCCACACTTTCCTTCCAACTGATCTTTGATTCCCCGAAACGCCGGTCCTCGAAAACGATCGGCGTTTCGGCAAAACGACTGCCCAGTCGTCGGAGCCGATAGAGGATTTCCTCCTGGAACGCGTACCCTCGAGCCCGGAAGAGGTCGAGGTCCAGTTCGGCGAGTTGTGCGATGGTGTAGCAGCGAAAGCTGCCGCTGTTGTCTCGTGAAGGAAGCCCGAGCATCAGGCGGGCGTAGAGGTTGATGCCGCGGCTCATGACATGGCGTCGCCAGTTCCATCCCACGACACCACCGCCCTCGACGTATCTCGAGCCGATGGCCACATCGGCGGTCGTCATCAGGTCTCGCAGGGCCGGGATGTGACGGGGGTGGTGGCTGAAGTCCGCGTCGAGATTGATCAGTTGGTCGTATCCTCGGGCGATGCCCTCGCGAAATCCCGCCAGGATGGCCGTTCCCAATCCCTGCTTGCCGGCGCGATGCAGCACCGTGATTCGCGAGTCGGACTCGGCCATGTTGTCGGCCAAAGTGCCGGTGCCGTCCGGGGAGTTGTCGTCGATGATCAGGATGTCAGCGTCCGGGGCGACCTGGTGCAGTTCCGGAAGCAGCCGCTCGATGTTCTCCCGTTCGTTGTACGTACAGAGGGTGATCAACAGCCGGGGGGCTGCCGTCGGCGCTGCGTCTGGTGTGGGAACGGATTCTGGCATCACGATTCCAATAGCGAGCCGGCGATGTCGTCCCATTCGGCCTCGAGCGAGGTCTCGCAGGTCGGCCGGCCCGCACGCTGGTACCAGTAGGCGGCATTGGAGAGATCACCTTCGATACGGTGCAGGTGAGCGTGGACCCACGCGGCCTGGGGAGATTCGATCTCCTGGACGATCACGTGGCCGGCCTCCCAGCCTTTGCGTGAAGAGAGCCACATCGCGCGGACTTCGTCGGTGAGTCCCTGCGGAGGGGCATCCTGGCCGAGTGTCGCTTTGAGTTCATCGAGTGTCATGGGATCGCTCTGTGAGGTGAGGCCATGGTCAGCTTCGCAGACGACCGTGGATGTCGTCGACCACGCTGTCGAGTGGGATGCGCTGTTGCTCCAGTGAGTCGCGATCTCGGATGGTGACGGTGCCGTCGCTGGCAGTGTCGCCGTCGATGGTGATGCAGAAGGGAGTGCCGATTTCGTCTTGTCGGCGATAGCGGCGACCGATGGCACCCTGTTGGTCATAGACGGAGGCGATGCCGGCGGCTTTGAGATCCTGGTAGAGGCGGCCGGCGGTTTCCGGCATGCCTTCCTTCTTGATCAGGGGGAACACCGCCACCTTGATCGGTGCCAGCCGAGGGTGGAACCGCATCAGCACCCGGCTCTTCATGTCCCCCTTGTCGTCGGGTTGCTCGTCTTCGTGGTAGGCCTCGCACAGGAAGGCCAGTGTCGCCCGGTCGGCGCCGGCGGCGGGTTCGATGACATGAGGGGCGAATCGTTCACGGGACTGGTCGTCGAAATAGGTCAGGTCTTTGCCACTGCCCTTGTGCCGCGGCTGGCCATGTTCGTCCGTCTCGACCACCAGGTCGTCGCCCTGCCGAACCAGTTTCCCCTCCATGTGGCTCCGCAGGTCAAAGTCTCCACGATGTGCGATTCCCTCGAGTTCTCCGTATTCCCCGTCGGGCAGGAACGGGAAGGCATATTCCACGTCGGCGGTGCCGACCGAATAGTGAGAGAGTTCGTCAGCGTCATGGTCCCGCAAAATCAGGTTGTCACTGGTGATCCCCAGGTCGATGTACCACTGGAACCGGCGGTTCCGCCAGTACTCGTACCACTGCCGTGATTGATCGGGATGACAGAAGAACTCCATCTCCATCTGTTCGAATTCCCGGGAACGGAAGGTGAAGTTCCTGGGAGTGATCTCGTTCCGAAAACTCTTTCCGACCTGAGCGATCCCGAAGGGGATCTTGACGCGTGAACTGTCGACGACATTCTTGAAGTTGACGAACATTCCCTGGGCCGTTTCGGGCCTCAGGAACGCGGCATTCTCCTCGCCCGAGAGGGCTCCGATGATCGTCTTGAACATCAGGTTGAACTCCCGAGGTTCCGTCAACTGGCAAGCCTCGTGGTCTCCGGGTGCCTTGCTGGGCTTTCGAGGACATTCACTGGTGCTCACGTGGTCGGCACGGAATCGGGCCTGGCACTCGCGGCAGTCGATCATCATGTCGTGAAACAGGTCGTAGTGTCCCGAGGCCTTCCAGACCTGTGGATGCATGATGATCGACGTCTCGACTCCGACCATGTGGAAGGTGCTGGCGGCTCCGTCGGGGACACCAAGTTCGTTGTGGTTGGTGACCATGTCACTCCACCACGCCTCCCGGACATTCCGTTTCAACTGAGCACCCAGGGGGCCGTAATCCCAGAATCCGTTCGATCCGCCGTAGATTTCCGACGACGGAAAGACAAATCCTCGCCGTTTGCACAGCGAGACTATGGTATCCATGGATTTCTTCATTGTGTCCTCGGGGGTGGTCAGGCGAGTGCCCTGATCGTGCTGCTGTGAGTGTCAAAAGCGGGGACGAGATCGACGGTGTCGTGCCGGGCGGCCAAGGCGATGTCGTCGTCGAATCCGAGTTTCCGAAGATTGCGGCCGCCGTGACTGTTACGGAGTTCGGCCAGCAACTGTCCGGAGTCTTGGGCCACTCGTTGGTAGTGTGAGATGGCGAACCGGGTGGCGTCGTGCGAATGGGTATCGAAGCCGCCGCGGTTCTGGAGTTCCAGTCCGATCGCTCCAGCACACAGGCAATCCTCAGCCGTGATTTCCCCATCGGTCCCGGCGCAGACCAGGTGCACCGGTTGGCCGCGTTGAACCAGCGTGTCGGCTACTGCTCGGATATTACAGAAGGCGGCCACCAGGACCATGTCAGCCGGCCGGCAGTTCTCCAATGCGGATGTGCCGTTGGTGGTGGTGAAGATGATCGTTCGTCCGCCGACGGTTGTGGGCGTGTAACCGGAAGGGGAATTGTCGAGATCAAAGCCGTCGATCCGTGTGCCACCCCGTTCCCCGGCCAGCAGCGGAGTGGGGTTGTCTTGGCAAGGGGATGACCGCGTGGCCAGTTCGCGAGCCTGTTCGACGTCCCGGCAGGGACGGATGGACTCGCACCCGGCTGCGAGTGCGTGGGTCACTGTCGTGGAAGCCCGCAGGACGTCTATCATCACAGCGACCGTACCGGCCAGTCGAGCCGAAACGACGGAGGTCGGAAGGAGGTGAATGGTCAGCAGGGGAGTCATGGGTGGGATCATAGGACCGGCTGGCGCGAGCAGCAAGATCAGCGTTCGGGGTGTGCGACCCTCGCGACACCGCCTAGACTCCTAGTCTCAAGAGAGCCGTGAGGAAACGGGCGATGGCCGGCAGGGGTGAGTTGACTGGGCTGCAATGGACCCGGCGACGGGCTCTGGCGGGCCTGGGAGGACTGATCGGTCTGGCCGGGTGCGGCCCATCCGGGGAGCCGTTCTCGTCGGCCGGCGACGGTGGTCGGCGGCGGCCGCCCGAGAGATCTCTGAAGCCGGCCTACAGCCGTCGCCATCGCCTCGAGGTACCGCGGACATGCCTGGATTGTCCCGGCGGCGAGTGCATCCTGTTGCACTTTCCGATACGCGAAGACTATCAGCCCAGTTCGATGGACGACCTGCTGGAAGGGCGTCCGGGAAGCGACGCCGATGACGGTGAGGTTGTGGCAGAGCAGGGCACGCGTTGGCACGTCGATGAGCCCGCCCAGTTGGCCCAGTTCAACTGCTGCGCCTACGCCGCGGGGGACGTCGTTGCCCTGGGACCGGGGGACTGGCTGTGTGGAGAGGTCAACCCGCTGACTGACGGCACAAATCCGATGCAGGTGCTGCTCGAGAGTTTCTACGAGCAGGTGGCCGACTTCGCACCTCCGTTCACTTCCGAGGCGATCGAGGCGTTCGAGACATCCCATTTGATCCGAGATAACGACGTGGTTTGCCTGGTGGGCAGTCGTGGCCCGGACTATCCCCACGCGATGCGGATTCGTGACCGTCGAGACCGCCACTGGGTGGTGGGGAAATTTGGCGAGGACCCGATCTTGTGGACTCCGTTGGAAACCGTCGGCGGCGCCTACGAGGGGCAATTCGACCGCGTCTGGGTGTTCCGTCTTCGAAAACCTCGTTCGAAGTGAACTGACGGATGGAATCGCGGTGGTGGGCTCAGGAGAGCAGCAACTCGAGATCATCTCGAGTGAGATTGCTGAGCACGCTGCGGTTTTCGAGAAGAATGGCGTCGGCGAGCTCCCGCTTTTGCTGCTGGAGTTCGGCGATTTTTTCTTCGACGGTTCCTGCACAGATCAGTCGGTAAGCAAACACCGGTCGCGTTTGTCCGACGCGGTGGGCCCGGTCGATCGCCTGCATCTCGACGGCCGGATTCCACCAGGGGTCAAGCAGGAAGACGTAGTCGGCTGCGGTGAGGTTCAGGCCCAGGCCACCGGCCTTGAGACTGATCAGAAAGACACCACATTCGGAATCCTGTTGGAAGCGGTCGATGTGTGCCTTGCGGTCGCGAGTTTGTCCGTCGAGATATTCGTACGTGATGCCAGCGCGATCGAGAACCGTGCGGACAATGGCCAGCATGCTCGTGAACTGGGAGAACACGAGTGCCTTGTGGCCCTCGCCGAGGAGTTCCTCCAGGAGCGGCGCGAGAGTGTCGAGCTTGGCCGAGTTGCCGTCGACAAGGTCCGGGTTGAGCAATCCGGGGTGGCAGGCGATTTGCCGGAGTCTCAGGAGGGCTTCCAGGACGTGCATCCGCGATTTGTTCAGGCCCTGCTCCTGCAGCATTCCCAGGAGACTCTGGCGATAGTGGTCTCGCATTTCGTCGTAGAGCCGTTGTTGTTCCTCTCCCATCTGGCACTGAATGGTCTGTTCGAACCGTGCGGGCAACTCGGCTGCAACTTCCGACTTGGTTCTTCGCAGAATGAACGGGGCGAGCCCCTGGGTGAGCAGGCTCCGGTTGTCGTTGTCGTCGGTGAATCGGCGAAAGACTGAACTGCGTCCGAGCATGCCGGGATTGAGGAACTCGAAAATCGACCAAAGGTCTCCAAGGTGGTTTTCGATGGGAGTCCCGGAGAGTGCCAGTCGGTGGTTGGCATCGAGTAGTCGTGACGCCTTGGCGACCTGGGATCCGGCGTTCTTGATGGTCTGGGCTTCGTCCAGAATGACGTAATCGAAGCGTTGGTCCTTGAGTTCGAGGATATCCCTGCGGAGTGTGCCGTAGGTGGTGAGGATCACGTTGAACTTGTTGAAGTCGGCTCTCAGGCTGGCGCGATCAAGTCCCGCGTATTGGAGGACCTTCAACGACGGGCAGAAGCGTTCGCATTCTTCCTTCCAGTTGAACATCAACGAGCGGGGGACGACGACGAGTGAGGGGGACACGGAGCCATTGCCCATGACGCGTTCGGAGAGCGCGGCGATCACCTGAACGGTTTTTCCCAGGCCCATGTCGTCGGCCAGGCAGCCTCCGAATTGGAATTCTTCCAGAAAGTGCAGCCACCCCAATCCTTCTCGCTGATAAGTTCGCAGTGACCCTTCGAAATCCGTCGGTTCCTCCGCTTCGGCAATCCCTTCGAAGGAATCCAGCTTCTTGCGGATCTCCTCGAATTTCTCGTCGACGTCGACGGTGGGTCGTGAAGCGAGTAGTGCATCGAGCAGGGCGACCTGGGCTGGCGCGAAGCGGACGTGATCGTCCTCGACGACTCCCAGTTGGCTGATCATCGAATACTGATCGGCCCACTCGTCGGGTACGAGTCCCAGTGAACCGTCTTCGAGGCGGATTGCCGACTCGCCTCGCGACAGCGCGGCGAGCAGTTCCGGGAACCGGACGCGTTGGCCGGAGAACTCGATGTCACCGTGCAGTTCAAACCAGTCGATGTGTGAACGGACGCTCATCTGGAACTCGCCGGCTTGCCGAACAGGCATGCCGTCGGACTGGACCTGCCAGCCTGCGGTCATCAGCAGCCGGATTGCGGGCGTGAGTTGAGCGATCGAGATGTCGAGTTGTCGCTGTCCTCGCCGGTGTTCGTCGATGCGTTCGAATCCGGCATCGGCGAGTTCTTTCCAGGCGGCCGATTCTCGCGTCGTGTCGCGACGGGCACAGCGGTGCTGGTCCTTGAGCACGATGGCGGATTGGCTGTTGTGAGCCGACAACAGTGTGCCGGCGTAATTGAAATGGAGCGTTGCGGCGAGCCGTTCACGGTTCCACCGCCGACCTCTCGGAACGGTCAGCGACAGTACGGGGTCGGGCGTGACGTCGATGGTTTCCAACGCGAGAGGTTCGGGCAGGTCGAGATCGGGCAAGTCCGGAAGTTCGAGCAACTTTCCGATCAGTTCCTTCTCGTCGCCATCGGGCACGGAAAATGGCAGGTCGCCGATCAGCAGGCGGCTCCAGGCGGCCGCCACCTCGCCGTTGTGGCGATGGGCGGTGGAATTGGTGAAATAGAACCCGCCGGCCAGCACCAGCCGAGTGTCGGCCAGGTCACACTCCTCCTCGGCCCGGTGAAACCGACCGGTCAACCTCCAAAGAGACGCATCGGAATCGTGGTCCAATGCGAGTCGAAAGTCCCAGGCCGGTCCGTCATCCCAGTGAAGGCGAAGTTCATCGGGACCATCGGGGTCAAGAAATACGAGCCGTTGCGTCTCACACAGGCGGGGAATCAGCATTGCGGCCAGAGCGTCGGGAACTCGGTATCGAAATGTCGACGGGCCAGCCGCAGTGGCGCGGGTTCCGTTGGATGATTCGGTGGGGATTCCACCCGACAAGAGGGTCAGAAACTCACGGTCATCCGATTCAGCGATGGCGTCCACCCGCCCGCCTCGAATTCTCAGAGGTTTCCATTTGCCCCACTGGCCATTGGCTCCTCGCTGTCGCTGGGGGGGCTGCAGGGTG
>DLVV01000466.1:13593-16212 GCA_003445035.1 Planctomycetaceae bacterium
TCGTCGCTGTCGCTGGGAGGTCTGCAGGATGATCTGGTTCTCGGCCCGGCTCTGGGCCATGTCGATTTCGTAGACGATATCTCGTTCGGATTCCTGTTCGACTGATCCGCGTTCGAGGGCGTCTCCCAGGTTACTCAGGCGGGTCTCCCAGGTCCGTCGGCCACTGGTTCGGGAGAGAAAATCTGCGAAGTCGTCGTCGTCGTCGGCCATGTCTTCCAGCAACGGTCCTCGATGGTTACCGGTGCCGCGAGCGGCGTCACTGGTGAACGGGGGGACGTAGTCGGGGGTCGTGGTTCCGGCGAGGTAACCGTCTCGATCTACGACCAGGATGGCGGCCCAGATATGGCGGCAAGTTGCCGTGCGGTCGTCTTTTCGTGAGCAACTGCAGCAGAGTTGAAGCCCGTCGTCGGAATGAGACAATTCGGCTTCGAACTCTGTGTCGTCCTGGATCACCGCCGTCAAAGTCGTCGGAGTGACCTCAGTCACCGTGATCAATTCGGCTTTCAAAAACTCGGAACCACGGAAACGGATGTCGCCGCGGAACCGGTCCTTGAAGTACTCGGACAGGCTCACCGATCTCTCCCGCTGGGTCGCAATCCATCGCTCGCCGTGGACGGGCGAAACCCCCGTTTTATGTCACTTGACGGACGGATTCAAGCGAGGTGTTTCGTGTGTTGATTCCCCTTGGTGACCGTGATGCAGGCGACGTATGATTGTGGGGGGACGGAAGCCGGATGCTCCGTTGTGGAATGGACGGGCTTTGAGAACGAGCGTGAACGACTTCAGATCGAACAATGGCGGGCGGCGGCGGCCGCTGGCTGTCATCGGCGTGGTGATGGTGCTGGCAATCGCCGGGGGTGTCGCGGTGTGGACCACTGCTGGAAGAAGCGTTGGACAAGGCGGCCACTCGAGCGGTGGTGACGTGGCTGTCGAGGATCCGCCGATCGACAACGGAAAACTGGCACTGTCGGATTCTGAGGCCAAGTACCTGCAGGACGCGGAACATCTCGGCGGCTTCGTGCTGGGAGATCTCACGTTGCCGCAAATGGGGGCCGCTATCAGTGACGGCGACGACGAGCGTCTGGCGAGTTTCCTGTCGACGGACTTCGTGGGTGAAGTGTTCCCGTCGGAGTCGGGGACGGCGGCGTTGCTCGAGGTGGCCGACGTGCGGACATGGCGGACGCCTCGTGACAAGACAAGGGAGGTCGACAGTCGGGAATTTGTCACACAGGTGATGGCCTGGCGGAGCGAGTTCACCAGGCTCGATTCGGCATCGATGAAGGTGATGCTGATGAGGCCCGAATCTCACGGGAAATTTGACGGTCCCTGGGTGGGTACGTTGAAGTTGCGACTGACCGGGGCACACTCCGATGGCCAGATTGTTGAACGCGAGGTGAGGTTTCGGTGTCGGCTGAAATTTTTGACCGAGGATCAGCCTGATCGCAGCGGGTGGTTGGCCGGATGCGTGGCCTACGAGGCCCGTCTCAGCCAGGCCCGTGAGCATCTGCTTGAGGAGATGCAGGCGGAGACGGGGATCGACGTCTCGTCGCTGCACGACAACTGGAAGCGGACGGACAAGACCAACCTTCCGTTCCTGACCGGAGGGACGTACCTGGTCGACTACGACCGTGACGGCCGTGTCGACATTCTGGTCACCGACCTGAAGGGACTGACTCTTTACAACGGGCGGGATGGCGGCCGGTTCGTGAATGTGACGTTGGCCGCCGGGTTGCCACCACTGTCACCACCCGGTGAGCCGCCTCCGCTGGGCGCCGTCTTTGCCGACTTCGACAATGACGGGTTCCCCGACCTGGTGTTGGGGTCGCGATTGTATCACAACGTCGCCGGGACACGGTTTGACCTGCTTGCCTTCGGCCGTGACACGTCGTTGAAACTGCCTCGAGACGCCTCGCAGTTTTCGGTGGCCGATTACGATCGTGACGGCAACATCGATCTGTACGTGGTCGGGTTGTCCGAGGGGTCGCCGGAGGGCCAGCCGTGGATTGGTCAGGCACGGGGCAGTTATCACCAACTGTGGAAGAACAAGGGGGGCTGGCAGTTCGACGAGGTGGCCGAAGCGAGCGGGACACGGGGGCGGGGGGGGCCAACGTTTGCCGCCACCTGGCTGGACGCCAACGGTGATGGCTGGCCGGACCTGATGACGTCGTGTGAGACTGGTAAGAACGACTATCTCATCAATCAGAAAGACGGAACATTCCGAGAGGGGCAGTTGCCCGACATTTACGGTGGTTTCTCGATGGGCATCACCGCCGGGGATATCGACAACGACGGTCGCTCCGATGTCTATGTTGCCAACATGTATTCGAAGGCGGGGGAGCGGATCGTCGACAATCTTCGGCAGGGGGTTTATCCCGAGGATGTCGACGCCCAGATGCGGGACTTCGTGTCCGGCAACGAATTGTATCGTAGCCTCGGCGAGGGGAAGTTCGAACGGATCGGGCAGTCGACCGGGGTGGCCGATGTCGGGTGGGCCTACGGCCCCGGCTTCGTCGATCTCGACAACGACGGCTGGCTCGATCTCTATGCGCCGGTCGGGTTCCAGAGCGTGACACCCGAAAGGCCCGATGGGTGACGGTGCGTCTGGCTGGCTGTCGTGTC
>DLVV01000466.1:16560-18178 GCA_003445035.1 Planctomycetaceae bacterium
AGCAGTGCCCAGGTGCCGTGCCTCCGCGATCTGGACAAAGCCAATGGAGAATTCTGGGTCTCGAATCCCTGGAGTTTTTCGGCCAGTGGGGAGAATCTGAGTGCCTACGAGCGAAACGGTGTTTTCCTGAATGACCGCCAGGGCGGATTCCACAACATCTCTCATGCCAGTGGTGCTGACAATCCCGGCGACGGCCGCAGCGCGGTCTCGTGGGATATCACCGGTGACGGCATGCCCGAACTGTTCATTCGGCAGGCCGGTGGCGGTGCGCTGGTGGTTTACCGCAACCGTTTTCCCCGGGCTCACTACCTTCAGTTGAGTCTCCGCGGCACGCGGAGCAATAGCCTGGGTGTGGGGGCTCGTGTCGAGTGCGAGGTTGGCGGCATGGTGATCCGCCGATCGCTGTTTCCGGTGGTCAATTTCCTGTCGCAGTCACCGGCACTGTTGCACCTGGGCCTGGGCGAAGCGGCCGTGGTGGATCGGCTGACGATCCACTGGCCCTCCGGAGAGGTGCAGCGGTTCGAACAGGTGGCGGCTGACCGACACCTGCGGATCACCGAGGGCCGCGATCAAGTGCAGACGCTCTTGGTACGGTCACGGCCGGCCCAGTAATTCTTTAGGCGGCCGGTTGCGGACGCTGGCGACCCATGTTGGCACATGTCAGTCCCAACAGCAGGCAGAGGCACCCGCTGCCGAACAAGAACCAGAACATGAAGCTGTAAACGTGCCCGGGGATAGCGAACTTGAACTCGTCATCAATGAAAATGGCCTGGGCGATGAGGCCGTAGATCAGGCTGTTTAGCAGCGCGCTGGCAATGACAGCGGATCCGATGCCTTTGAGGGCCTTGGCGGTGGGACTCATTGCCAGTGGCCAGACAGCCGCGCCGAGCCCGATGACAAGCCAGGCCACAAAATTGGGGATCATCAGCTTGAAGTCGTCTCTCAGGTCGATGGGTTGCACCGCCATGGCGACACGGGCGTGGAGGCCTCCGGCCAGAAATCCGGCGGCTCCGGTCAAAATGGCACAAGCAACCGGGGCGGCCAGCAGGTGCAGGATGGATCGGCGGCGAATTCCCTCGGCCAAGCCGATGCCCGCACCAAGCGGAATTCCCAGCAGCAACAGGTAGACCGCCACCCGGTTTCTGCGAGGCGAGATCTCCTTCTGGGACCGCTTGGCCTCCTCTTTCATCTGGGCCATCACCTGTTGGGGATCGGGGCTGGTTCCCACGGGCCCGGAACCGATTACATCATCGGCTCCGAGCAGAATGTTGAAGGTTGACTGTTTGGCAGGAACACCCATCACCGCCATGATCACTTCGAACCCGTGCAGGGTGAATTCCGAGTCCAGTTGGCCTTCTCCGGGCATGCCTGAAGGTGCCAGCGGCGTGGCTTCCCGCACGAAGTCCGACTGGACGGTCCATCCCGCCCAAGCACCAACCAGGCCCAGGACGACGAACATCACGGTGATGGACAGCTTGGCGGCGGTGGAGGGTGCGTGTTCGTCGGCCACGGCCGGTGCGGCCGCTTGAGCCGGTTCAGGTTCGGTTGCCACAGGCTCCGACTGGGGAAGTTCGTCTGGTTCAGGCGTGGTGGCTGGCGTGTCGTTCATGTGTCGTCC
>DLVV01000466.1:18579-23513 GCA_003445035.1 Planctomycetaceae bacterium
GAGTCAAGGTACGGGTTGCCGATCGATTTGCGGCAAGCGACGACAGGCCGCCGCTGCCCGGCGCCACATCGAGGCCAGGTCAGGTTTCCCGAGCGCGTCGCAGAGTTCCGCGAGCCGGTCTCTCACCTCGGCGTTGTCCGGCGCCCGGTTGGCCTCGAGGTTTTTCTCGGTCAACTCCTGCTTCAGTTTCTGTGACGTGTCGTGTCGAGCCATTTCCTGCTTGTACTTGTCGGGTTGTCCCAGCCGTTGCCAGGCCTGGGCAAGTTGGTAGCGGCAGGCTGTGTCGTGGGGGTCCTTTGAGAGGAGTGTCGTCAACGGCACGATCACGGCCTCGGTCTGCTGTTGGTCGATGGCCATGTCGACCTGCAGTAGTACGGCGACACGTTCGTGGGGATCCCGGCCCAGTGCCTGTTTCAGTAGTGCCCGAGCCTTCTCGGTGTTGCCCAGGCCGCGGTGACAATCGGCCTTCAATGCGAGAACGAGTGCGTGGTCCGGGTCAGCCGTGTCGAGGATCTTGAGTGCGTCGGTGAGATTGTTCTGGCCGATCAACGAGCGGCCGAGGTTTCGCAGGACTTCCTGGTGAACCTCGGCTGGAATCGATTCTGAGGGATCGAGTGCCAGTGCCTTGCGGTAGTTTTCCACGGCTAACTGGAAATCCTCAAAGTCGAAGGCCATGTGGCCGATCAACGCGTGGGCCAGATAGTCGCCGGGTTCGATTTCGATCAGCTTGTTCAGGTGGGCCATGGCCGTGTCGAACGCGCCGAGATTGTAGAAGATCTGGCCCAGCCAGCGATGTGCGTCGGCGGAATTGGGGTTGTCCTTGAGCAGTTCCTGGAACTGAGCGGCGGCCAATGGGAGTTGTTCGAGCAGAAAGAGGCATTCCCCGGTCAACTCGAGAGCCGGCTTGCGGAGTTCGCCGGTTGGCTCCACCATTTCGAATGACCGCATGGCGCCGCCGGGGCGTCCCCGCCGCAATTGGTAGGCACCTCGCAACAACGCCACGTGAGAATCAAACTCCGGGTGGTTCTCGAGTGTTTCGATACCCTTGAGCACGGTGTCGTGGTCATGGATTGCGACGGCTGCGAGGCTGTCACGAAAGACCTGGTGGGGATCGGTGGTGTACATGAACCACCCGGCAGCCCCGGCAGCCACGACCGAGGCCACGGCCAGGGAGATTCTCCAGGTGCGACCACGGCTGTCAGCGGGTGATCGGCCCGGTGTGGCGGCCGCTGACGGGGGTGAGGAGAGGGTCATTTCGGGTCACCGAGGTGGTTGATCCAGACATCGACCGGCGACTGGGAATCCGACCGCGTGTTGTTACCGACGGCGATGTCGACGTCACCATCTCCGTCGATGTCACCCACGGACAGGGTGGGATGGTTGCAAAGGTGGGCCTCAAGAGTGCGAGGGATGAATCTGCCGGCCGCAGTCTGCTCGATCCACAACAACGAGGGCACTCGCAGACTCTCTAGCAGGTCACTTCGTGAGACACCCTGCAGCGCCCCGACGAAGCCGCACGCGATGATATCCAGGTCGCCGTCGGAATCGATGTCAGCCGCCTCGGCGCGGTGAACGCCGTACAGACGTGCGAGGTGGTGTTCGGTGAACGCCAGATTTCCGGTGTTTTCCAGCCAGCGAACACCATGATCGGGCTTGAGGACGGCGTCGTCCATTGTGTCGCCGTTGGTCACCAGCACGTCGGTGTCACCATCACCATCGAGATCGACCAGTTGCAGCCCCGATGAGCCCCAGCATGGATGAGGGGCCTGGTAGAGTGTCTTGGCTGTGAAACCGAGGTTTCCCTGGCCGAGGAAGGCGACGACGGCTTCGTGTTCCTGGGCAATCAGTGCCACGAAGTCGAGTCGGCCGTCTCCGTCGAGGTCGACGGGTGGGGCGTGAATGGTTCCATGGCGTTGATCGAGAGCCTTCAGCGTGTAGCTCCGGGAGGTGGGCGGACCGCGGCGACCATTGTGCTCCAGGACTAACACACGGCCCGTTGTCCGCCAGCCGAATTCTCCGACCACAAGGTCCAGGTCTCCGTCTTGGTCGAAGTCCGCCGCCCGGACCTCGGCCACCCGGCTGAGACTTTCTGCCAGGTGGACCGGAGTGAACGTGCCGGGCGGTTGTTGTCTGAGCCATGTGACCTTGCCGAGGTCGTGGTCAAAGGCACCAAAGGAGCCCAGGTCGGCGACAAGGAGGTCTCTCAGGCCGTCTCCGTCCAGATCGACGACCTGGCACCGAGCGGGATGACCAGTTTTTGCAATCACGGTAAGGTCGAGGATGCGTTGCGGTGTGGCCCGGCTGAGCAGGATCAGGCCGTTGGCCATGTCGCAGGCGAGCAGTTCTTTTTTTCCCTCGCGTTCCTGGCCCAACAGGTCGACCAACTGAACGTTGGAGATGACGATCGGGTCGTCGGTTTTCTCCGAGCAGGCCAGGGCCTGGACCGTGAACTTCTGTGGCGCATCGGTGATCTGGTCGTCAAGTGTCGGACGATCCAGAACTTCAGGGGCACGCGCGACGTACCACTTGATCACCTCTTGTGTGTTGACGATGCCGCGGATCTTGGACCCGTATCCCTTGAACTTGGCCATCTGTCCGATCCGCGACGGCCATTCGGATTTCGGGAGAATCGACGGGTCGGGGAACGCGTGGCATTGGCGGCAGAGCGTCTTGACTGTCAGGGTGGTGACGGGGGTGCGTGCGGAGGAGGGGCGAATGGGATCCGGGCTGGAAGCGGAGGGCGGAGTGAACAGTTTCCAGGCGGCCAGGGTCAGGCCGATACAAGCGACGGCAATCAGTCCGACGATTGGAAGCCTGCCCGATGACTGCCGGCTGGTCGACGAGTCCACGGGATCGTTCATGTTCGGGGCGATTCGGTGAGAAACGGTTGTCTGCCCGTTCGGGCGGCAGGGATCGCTACACTTTCAGACGTCGCCGGATAGCAGGCTGCTGGTTCGATCCTAAAAAAAGCTCCGCTCGGACGCGAGAGCGGTCCGAGCGGAGCTTTGTGGACGAAGTGACATCCGGACGGAGAAAACCGGTCCTTCTCGTGGACTGTTACTCTTTCAGATCGACGGTGAAGTCGTTGGGGCCGGGTCCCTGCACGGTGTACTGCAAGCCGGACGTATCGACGTTGGCGTACTTTTTCGGCAACGCGCTGTCGGCATCCTTGAAGTTGTCACCCTCCATCTGGCTGAGGTAATTCTTGGTGGGGTCGGCGGCTCCCATCGACGGCATGTTGCCTTTGGTCTGGTCGCCGGTTGTGTTGTCGACACCGGCCAGCGAGGGGTCTGCCATACCGGACAGGCCGCCCTTTTCGGTGGCCTTGGAGACCGAGACCTTGTACTTGCCGGGCAAGGCTCCATCGTCAGTCGAGAAGGTCCCGATGACCGCCTTGCCTTCCTTGTCGGTCGTGCCCTGGCAGTTGCGAGCGCCTTCGCCATTCGCAGAAAAGGTAATCTGCGCCCCCTCGACGGGTTGGCCCTTCATGGTGACGGTCAACGAGACCGGAATGCACCCGGAACTCGGGTCGGGGCCACCACAACCGGTTGCCAGCAACGCAATGGTCATCGAGGCGCACAGTGCGGAGAGGACGGAATATCGCATGGTCTGTCTGTTTCCTGCGTGGGTGGGTTTAGTCGAATACAAGGATACCCGAGTTGACCGAAGTATTCCCGCGCATCCTCTGGAATCCCGGTCATCGGGGCATCGTTCCGACACGCTCGTCAGCGGTGATATTTACCTAAAAGACAACCCCGCCGCAATGGACGGGGTTGTCATTCGAATTCAAAGGTGTCTGCCCCAAGGGGGCGTGTGGTGGCCTAGAAGTCGCCAACCACTCCAGGCATTCCACCAACCGCCGGGTTCTCCAAGGGATCCGGTGTGCTGGGGTGACCGTTCAGGTACCAGGGAATGCCCTTGTCGGCGCGATCTCCGAGCCTCTGATAGGTCCGGTAGTTGATCGAGTCGTTGAGCATCCGCACACGACCGTCGACGAACAGGAAGTGTGCGCCGTTCTCGTGCTTGCTCTTGAAGCCCTGGCTCGTCTGCCAGTTTCGCCAGTGGTTACAACCGGCGGGAACATAGTCCCAGCCCGGCTCGTAGACGCACTTGATCGGGAAGTTGATCGGAGCGGTCGTGGCCATCCACGGCGCGTTCCAGTGGTACCACCCGTTGCGAGCGTGGTCGCCGCACTGCGGGAGAGCTTCACCCATCAGAATCGTCTGGGATGTGCCATCGGCGGAGTTGATGGCTCCGACTCGAGCGGCCCAGTTGTGGCGGGCCATGATGCCGGAGATGAAGTTGGGAAGGGCGGTGTTTCCGTGTCCGCCGCGACCGGTCAGGAAGTTGTTACCCGGATAGCTGCGGCACCAGCCTCCCAGCGAGTTCATTCGCTGGTTGCCCATGCTGCCCATGTAGTTGGTTCGGGCTCGGTCGCCACTGTTACTCATCTTCGGCGAACCGTCACTCGGGCACATGTAAGTCGGGATCACATACGAGCGGAACTTCTTGCCCCACCGCGGCTGGTCATCGATCTTCGGCATCCACCACCAGTCAGCGCGGCGGTTCCGGAAGTCGATCCGGCTGTACAGCGGCTGCTGGTCCACGAAGGGCAACAGGTGGACCAAGTGAGATCCCTTTTCCTGGGACCACCAGGTATGGCCCTGGCTCCAGTGAAGGGCCCAGATCGACGGCGGAAACATGCCGTACGTATCGTGGTAGTTGTGCATTGCAACGCCCAGTTGCTTCAGGTTGTTCTTGCACTGGGCTCGACGAGCGGCTTCGCGGGCCTGCTGAACAGCAGGCAACAGCAGCGCGATCAAAATGGCAATGATCGCAATCACCACCAGCAACTCGATCAACGGAAAACCCCTCGTTCTGTTTGTCTTCATTTTAATCTCCTGTCTTCGTTCCATTTTCCGAGGCAACCAGTC
>DLVV01000300.1 GCA_003445035.1 Planctomycetaceae bacterium
CGGAAGTCGACCGGCCCGTGTTCCCCCTCGAGCCAGACGGCATCGAAGCCGGCGGGTCCGAAGCGGTCGATGTCCTCGGGATCGGTCAGTCCCGATACGCAGCAGACGGTCTCGCCGGCGGCGAGCTTCTGTTTGGCTTGATTGAGTCTCAGGGCCACGGGGTGTTCCTCGGAATGTGAGTCTTGGTTGGATGTCTCTGGTTACTTGACTTGAGCGTCAATAAGAACAGAGTGATCGTTCGGATTCAAAGTCAGCAGGGAATCGACCGATGGTCACCGCCGGCTGGACAGCACGCCTCGACCGGATTCGCGACGCGTGTCGCAACGGGACCGGCTGGCTGTTGACCCGAGTCAACGACAACGGCTCGCTGGGGCCGGTTCCCGACCGGTTGTTCTACTACCGCGTGCCGTGGGCGCTGGCCCTGGTGGGCGAATTGCCCGCCGCGGCGGCATGTCTCGACTGGGTCGGTCGGAACATGATCAGCACGGAGGGCGAGTTCGAGGGGGTCAGTCCGCGAGGACTGTTCGACGAGCGGTATGGGTCCTATCCGTTGTCCTGCCTGCTCTTCGGAGCCCAGCTGGTCGGTCGGACCGACCTGTCCCGCCGTGGGATTCCACGGCTGCTCGAGTGGCAGGATTCCAGGACCGGTGGATTTTTTGCGAAATGGGACGATCGGTCGCTGCGGTGTGAGCAGGAGCTCTTCCCCGCCTGCCAGGCGGCGATGACGTTGCTGGCGATCGGTCGGGTCGAGGAGGCGGTGCGGGCCGGAGAGTGGATCGTCCGACTCTGGGACCAGCAGCCGCAGCTCCAGGAGCGGCTGTTCCATGTCTCGCGAGGCGACGGACAACTGGTGACAGAGTTTCCTGCCGGGCAGGACGAAATGTATGTCACCGAAAAATCCCGGCCCTGGCAGCACCACTTCAACGGCGGAATCTCCGCGGCGGCGTTGGTCCAGTTGTTCCAGGTCACCGGCGAAACACGCTGGCTGGAGATGGCACGGACCTGCCAGGCCTTCTCGATGACGACAGACGAGTGCCAGTTCGAGTCGATGCAGACCTGCAAGTCCGGGTGGGGGTCGGGACTGTTGTGGGTCACCACTCGGGATCCGGTCTATCGGGACTGGACGCTGCGGATGGGTGAGTGGTTCTGTGAGCACCAGTTGGCCGATGGACACTGGGAGAACACCAGGCACTGGACCCCCGATCCGACCGAGGCGGACAATATCGAGATCACCGCCGAGTTCGTGATGCACATGGCCAATCTGCTGTGCAGCCTGGGGGTCGAGGAGACCGGGGAGGCGGACATATGAGCATTCGGCTGGACCAGATCGTCAACATGCCCGCCTTCTCGCCCTACTACGCGAATCCGCCGGCACGGTACCGGAACGTGAAGTTCCAGTTCGTCGATTTCCGTGCCGACGTTTCGGCCGTAGAACGCGTGTTGCCCGAGTGTTTCGAACCGGATGAGGATGGGTACTGTGTTGCCATCGGACTGACTGTGCCCTGGTCGGACAACTACGGCCCGTTTGAGGAGAGCGTGCTGGTGGTCGGTTGTCGGTTTGAGGGGCAACCGGGGTTCTTCGCGCCGATCGCGTTCCTCAATTCGACCAACAGCATTCCGGCCGGCCGCGAGATCTATGGCACGCCGAAGGTCTCGGCGGACATCACCGTCTCGATGGACGATCAGCAGATGGTGACCGACACGCAACGTGGCGGCACGTCGATTTTCAGCATCCGCACGACGACGCTGCAGGAAGCGACCGAAGACGATTTTCCCGATCTCTCGCCGTCGTGGCGGCTGAAGGTCATCCCGCGTGCCGACGGGCCGGGGGCCGATATCTGCCAGTTGATCGACGGGGCGCCGGTCATGCAGGACGTCACCGTGCACGCTCGCCGCAAGGGCGAGGGAGTGGTCGAGTTCCGTCCGGATTCGACTTTCGACCTCTCGGATTTCACTCCGCGTGAGTACCTGGGAGCACGTTTCCTCGAGATGGACTACGCCGAAGGCTATGGCCGTGTCGTGCGGGATTTCCTGCGCGAGGCCGAGGGAGAGTGATCGGTTGTTTCATCCCCAGATGTCATTCAGCCATCCGTCGATTGTCTCGAGCACCTTCTCGTAACGGGCATCTCCGGGCCTGGCCCAATCGAAGTGGGCCATGTCGGGGATTACGACCGAGCGGGCGGACTCGCCGATCGCCGTCGCCAGCGATTCGGATTCGTCCGGTTGCACCAACCGGTCGTTTTCTCCATGGATCAACAACACCGGTCGCGGAGCGATCCCGGGGGCCGACACCTCGGGTGTGTAGCTCAGCAGCGCGTCGGCGGTCTCCAGTGACAGGCGGCAGGCCAGTCCGGGAAACTCGGCGTAGAGCTGGTCGAGAAAGGTCCTGGAGTCCGGGTCGGGTTGAATGATCTCCCAGGCATCGACGATCTCGCCGTCACGACCACGGGCACGGGCCAGGCGGTCGGCATCGACCCGGTCCTGGAACGCCGTCCACGCGTCTTCGTCTCGTGACGCCTGCAGCAGGCGTCGCAGGTCACCGGCCGCCGAGACGGTGGCGACGGCGGCGATGCGGGGATCGACTGCGGCGGCAGTCACCGCGTGTGAGCCGCCGAGGCTGATCCCCAGCAGAGCCACCCGCGACGCATCGACCTCATCTCGTCCGGACAGAAACGACACCGCCGCACGGATGTCCTCGACCTGGTCCAGCGGCCTGACGGCCTCGACCGGATCGCCGCTGCGACCGAAGCCCCGGTAATCGAAGACCAGGCAGGCCCGACCGGACTGGGCCAGTTGCCTGGCCATCTCGGGGACCAGCAGGTCCTGGGTGTAGGTGTATCCCAGGCAGAGGACCACGCCGGGCAAGCCGGGATCCTCGACCGTGACGGGATTGTCGGATTCGAAGAGATACTCGGGAAGATAGAGCCGTCCCTCGAGCCGGGTTCCGCGGCAAAAGAACGCGACCACGGTGACCGGGCCGGACGGGGTGGAGGCCTCTTCGATCGCTGCCTGCACATCCTCGATCACGATCAGGCCGTCGGGGCCCGTGGCGGTGATCGAACCCAGGTCGATGTCGTGCTCGCGGGCCAGTCGCTTGGCAGCAGGTGAGGCGGGTACCCGGCCTCCGCGTCGGCGGGGTGCGGCCGGAGCCGCGGCTGGAGTGGGTTCTGGCGTTGCTGGAGGATCGTCGGTGTCGGCGACAGATGCGGCTGCCGCCGCCGCGGCGATCATCTCCTCGGGCACCTCCTCACCCTCGTCGACAATCACCGCGATCGGCGTGGTGATCGGAACCGTCTCGCCGGCAGTGACGAGGATCCGAGCGAGGACGCCCGAGGCGGGGGACTCGACCAGCTGGATCGCCTTGTCCGATTCGATCTCGACGATCTCTTCACCCGCTTCGACCCGGTCGCCTTCGGCTTTCAGCCACGACCCGACGGTCCCTTCCTGCATCGTCATGCCCCACTTGGGCATTGGGATCAGTGTGGCCATGGGTTGAAGTCCTTCTGAATGAAAAGGGTCATGCGGGAGACCGACAAGGCATTATGAACTCACCTGAGTCGGCGGCAAGCTCGAGCGTCCTGTCGACATCGACCATCGTGGGGCCGTTCTTGTTGAGCCGGATGGCGAGGTCATCGTTGCTGCCGATGGCTGTCTCGCGTTCCCCGTCGAGCGCGAGTGTCCCGGGACGGAAGGTGATCGAGACGGTCTCGTCGGGTTCGAGCCAGCGGACGTTGCGGATTGCCACTGGCACGACCAGTCCCGGGGCGATCGGTGCCATCACTTCCTGGCCGCCCGGTCCGATTTCCAGTGCCAGGCCGCGGCGGTCGCCACCGGGCGGCGGAGGCAGGCTGCCGCCGATGGCCGAGAGGCCCAGGACGCCCGGTTGAGCCATCGAAAGCACCAACTGGTGGATGCGCGTGACGTCCCAGATGGCTCGGGCTCCGGGAACCGGGATGTCACAGGCCGCAACGTCGACCAGCGCCAGGTCGATCGGCTGTCCGTCGCGAAGGACGTCCAGTCGAGGGGTTTGTCGGCAGGCGACCTCGAGCGGAACCCGCACGTCGGCAACCAGGGCTGCAGCCATGCCCGCGAGGGTGCCCTCGTTTCTTCGGGGCCAGACATTATTGGTGCCGGTGGAGATCGGGACCAGGGGCACGTCACGGGAGCCCTTGGCGACCATGCGGTGGGTGCCATCGCCTCCCAGGACGACGATGGCCGCGGCGCCCCGGTCGGCCAGTGCCCGCGCCGCGGCCAGCGAGTCCTCGGCCAGCCCGTGACAGGGTGTGTCGAGCACGTCGACGGGGAAGGGGAGTTCGAGCCCGTCCAGGGCACGACGGCGGATGTCGGCCATCTCGGGCATCACCGCCACCGTGGTGGCCGCGACATCGGCCGTCGCGGCGATGCCCCTGAGCACGCGGCGGACAATCTTCGCCTTGTGCTGGTTGTCGATCCCGTCGGCATCGACCACCAGTCGGCGGATGTCCTTGCCCGATGAGGGGTTGGGGATGATGCCGATCAGCGGCATGAGACCGGGACCAGTGGATCGGGACCGTGCATACCCAGCGACGCCTTTGGAGCCGCGGGGGGCTCTCACGTGATGGCCCGGACCGCCTCGACGATCGCGTCGGCCTTGGGCACGTAGTAGTCCTCCAGCGGCGGGCTGAAGGGGACCGGGGTGTGGGGAGCGGTGATCATCTGTACCGGGGCGTCCAGGTATCCGAGCGCCCGGCTGGCGGCCAGCGCGGCCACGTCACTGGCCATGCTGCACCTGGGGTTGTCCTCGTCGACGACCACCAGTCGGCCGGTCTTCTCGATCGACCCGATGATCGCGTCCTCATCCCAGGGGGAGAGGCACCTGAGATCGACCACGTCGGCCTCGATTCCGTCGGCCGCCAGGCGGTCGGCCGCTTCGAGGCTGATCGAGACCATGCGACTGATGGCGACGATCGTCACGTCGGCGCCGTCGCGGGGGTGGCCGGCAGGTCCCAGCGGCACCGTGTAGTCCTCTTCGGGGACAGGGCCGGTGGTGTCGTAGAGCACCTTGTTCTCGCAGAAGATCACCGGGTCGTCATCGCGGATCGCCGAGATCAGAAGGCCCTTGGCGTCGTAGGGAGTGGCCGGGGCCACGACCTTCAGGCCGGGAAAGTGGACGAAAGTCGAATAGGTGGCGTCGGAGTGTTGTGCGGCGGCCCGGAACCCGGCCCCGATGGTGGTTCGAATCACCAGAGGGATTTTTGCCTTGCCGCCGAACATGTACCGCATCTTGGCGGCCTGGTTGATGATCTGGTCGAGCGTGACACCCATGAACCCGATGAACATCAATTCCACGACCGGCCGCATCCCCGTCGCCGCTGCACCGACACCGGCCCCGATGAACGCACTCTCGGTGATCGGTGTGTCACGAACCCGTTCGGGCCCGAACTCGTTGATCAATCCTTCGGTGACCTTCAGCACACCGCCCCAGGCATCGACCATTTCGGGGTCGTCACGGCCGGGGGCCCCGGCGATGTCCTCGCCCATGATGAACACCGATTCGTCGCGACGCATCTCCAGTCGCAACGCCTCGTTGATCGCCCCGCGGTAGGTCAGTTCACGTTCGGCCACGTTGAGTGTCCCGGTTGGGTGTCGTGGGTGGGTCTAGTAGGCGACGTAGACGTCGTTGAGGCATTCGGCCGGATCGGGCAGCGGGCTCGATTCGGCAAACGCCACCGCATCGACGATGGCCGTCTCGGCCTCACGGTCGATCGCGTCGAGTTCCTCGGCTTCGAGCAGTTCGCCGTCGAGGACGACCGAGCGGAAGTTTTCGAGGCAGTCCCGCTCGCGGTAGTGAGCTTCTTCGTCACGAGTGCGGTACTTGATCTCATCACCTTCAAAGTGCCCGAAGTAGCGGTAAGTCTGGCATTCCAGCAGGGTGGGCCCTTCGCCGTCACGCGCCCGACGGAAGGCCTCGCCGGCCGCTTCGTAGACGGCGAACACGTCCTGGCCGTCGACGACGATGCCGGGCATGCCGAAGGCGGTGCCGCGGCCGGCAATATCGGGTCCGCCGATCGAGTAGTCGGTCGAAGTGGTCTCGGCGTAACGGTTGTTCTCGCAGATGAACACCACCGGCAGTTTCCAGACGGCCGCCAGGTTCAGGGACTCGGCGGTGGTGCCCTGGTTGGAACCCCCGTCACCGAAGAAACAGGCGGTGGCCTGACGCGATCCACGGATACGGCCCGAGAGCCCCGCACCGCAGGCCAATGGCGGACCGCCACCGACAATACCGTTGGCACCGAGCATGCCGCGATCGACATCGGCGATGTGCATCGAACCGCCCTTGCCCTTGCAGCAACCGGACGCCTTGCCGCGGATCTCGGCCATCATCCCGTTGATCTCCACGCCCTTGGCAATGCAGTGGCCGTGGCCGCGATGGGTGCTGGTGATGAAGTCGTCGTCGTCCAGGTGGGCACACACCCCGACGGCGATCGCTTCTTCTCCGGCGTAGAGATGAACGAAGCCGGGGATCAGGCCGGCGGCGAAATCCTCGTGCAACCGGTTCTCGAATTCGCGGATCTGTCGCATCCGTCGATAGATCCACAGCAGCTTGTCGCGATCGAGGTCCACGGTGGTGGCTCCCGGGAGGCCTTCGGAGCAGAAAACTCAGGCCTGTTTGTACGCCTGTTGGGTCGTACACTCAAGCGCGACGGCGTTTGAGTTCGGGAGGGGTTGCCGTCCCGGCTACCCGATCACTTCCCAGACGGGCTGTCCGCCGTGGGCGATGTGGATCGGCCGTCCCTGCAGGTCGTTGACCGTCAGGGTGGGGTCGACGCCCAGTTGCTGGTAGATCGTCGCCGCCATGTCACCGGCCGAGACAGGACGGTCGACGGGGTAGGCGGCCTGCTTGTCGGTCTTGCCCAGTACCAGTCCCCGCCTGGTGCCGCCGCCGGCCAGTACGACAAAACCGCATTGGGGCCAGTGATCGCGGCCGGCCTTGCCGTTGATCCGCGGCGTGCGACCCATCTCGCCCATCAACACGACCAGCGTTGTGTCGAGCAGTCCCCGCTGGTCGAGGTCATCGACCAGGGCGGTGAACATCTGGTCGAGGATCGGCAGGTGGTGCCGGCACATGTTGAAGTTGTTGGCGTGCAGGTCCCAGTGATTCCCGCTGTCGGCCTCCTCCCAGTTGACGCTGATGAACGTCGATCCGGCTTCGACCAGGCGGCGGGCGACCAGGCAACTGTTGGCCCAGACGGTGTTGCCGTAGCGAGTACGGGTTTCCGAGGATTCCTTGGAGAGGTCGAAGGCAGCGCGGGTGCGGGGCGAGGTCAACAGGCGGAAGACCTGTTGCTGAAATTCCGAGAGGCTGTCGGCGGCGCGGCTGTGGTCGATGCGACGAAGCTTGTCGTCAAACTGGGCCAGCAGGCTGCGACGACGGTCGAGCCGGTTGGCGGTCACTGCCGGCAGTTCTTCGAGCGAGGGCAGCACCGGTTCCCCGAGAGCCGGCACGGGCTTGTAGAACTCTCCCTTGCCCTGGAACTTGCGGTCCCAGACGGTGATCAGCGGGTCGTAACTGGTGCCCAGGTATCCTCCATAGGGCCCGGCCCGCCGCAGGCCCTGCGAGAATCCCGGTGAGGCGGGCATGATCACGTAGGGCGGAACGTCGTTGCGGCCGAGTCCGAAGTGCCGGGCGACCGACATCATGCTGGGATGGTCCGACTTCTTGGCGAAGTAGTTCTCGCGGTCGCTGCCCCCGTCGAAGCCGGTCAGAACGTTGTACGGGTTGTGGCTGTTGTACTTGTGAGAGTAGGTGCGGATCAGTGTCAGCCGGTCCATCATCGCCGAGGTGCGTGGCAGCAGTTCGCAGACATGCAGTCCGGGAACGCGGCTGGCGATCGGGGTGAACTCGCCCCGGGTGTTCTTGGGAGCCGCGGGCTTGAGATCGAAGGTGTCCTGGTGGGGAGGTCCGCCGAAGAGATTGATCAGGATGACCGACTTGGCCTTGCCTTCGAAGGTGGTCGGGTCCCCGTGTCCCTGCTGCGCTGCGGCATGAAGCAGTGTCGGCAGCGAGACGCCCGAAAACAGGCTCAGCCCGCCGACGCGGAGAGCTTCGCGACGGGTCACGCCGTCGCAGGCCCTGCCACCGCGTCCGAGTACCCGCAGCATGTTTGCTTCTCCCGGCGACGTGCTCGTAGCCCGTTCGAATCATCGGAACGAACGGGCCTCTGGGGCCAGTAGTACCACATCGAACGAGGGAGTGACAACTGGATCCTCGTCGTGAAGACCGTCGTGGAACTGTCAGAACAGTGCTGATGAAAACCGGAGCCGCAATCCGCAGTCGGGTTTTTCCGGTTGCACCGGCTGATGGTGAAGTTGGTTGGGGATTGAGTCCGAAAGCGTGGGAATATCGGTGGTCGGCGGCGAGGATCAATTGTCTGCGGTTAGAATCGGCAACGGGAACCGAGTGCCTATTCGAGGCGTGATGATGCTGCCGAAAGTGATTACGAGGCTGTTGTCGTGGGTCCGCCGTGTCATCACGCAGCCGTTCGATGAACTTGATCGCTGGCAACGGGCCGTCCGGTTCGGCTACGAACTGGGCCGTGTCGGGGCCCGGCAACTCAAGCACGACCGCGCGCAGCACATGGCCGGATCGCTTTCGTTCCGCACGCTGTTCAGCCTGTTGCCCGTCCTGGTGGTGGCAACGTTGCTGGTCAAGGGCATGATCGGCATGAACCAGTTCATGGCGATGGCCGAGGAGATGCTCGCCTCGATCGGCCTGGACAACATCCGGGTCATTCCCGCTGCCGAGCCCGGGCAGCAGTCCCAGACTCTCAGCGTCTGGCTCAAGGAACTGTTCGGCCAGGCGGCCGAGGTTGACCTGGCGGCAGTGCACTGGATCGGCATCGCCCTGACGATCTACGCCTCGCTGTCGCTGATGGTCACCATCGAGAACTGCCTGAACGTGATCGTGCGGGCGCCGGTCGGCCGGAGCTGGGCCCGTCGCGTGCCGCTGTACTGGTTTGTGTTGACGGTCAGTCCGCTGGCCGTCGTCGTGTGGTACTTCATCAACAGCCAATTCGACACGTGGATCGCATCGGTCGAGACCTGGCAATGGTTGGCCTATGTGTTCTGGTTGGGCTGGAACCTGTTCTTTGCCTGGGTGCTGTTGCTGGCCGTTTACATGCTGGTTCCCAACACGCAGCCCAACATCAAGCCGGCCGCGGCTGGTGCGGCGGTGGCGGCGTGCCTGCTGGTCATGGGCCTGCGGGGCCTGGGTGTCTACCTGAACTATGGCTTCATGGTCGGGCAGCTCTACGGGTCCCTGGGCCTGATCCCGTTGTTCATGATCTGGGTCTATCTGATGTGGCTTTCGATTCTGTTCGGTCTCGAGGTCGCAGCGATCCTGCAAGCCTTGCCCGGACGGCAGCTTGAGGAACTCGAGCGGGAGCGCAAGACCGAGTTGCTGGTCGACCCGGCGGCGGTCGT
>DLVV01000416.1:0-2689 GCA_003445035.1 Planctomycetaceae bacterium
GGGAACCTCTACCAGTACAACCAGAAGCGGGCTGATGAGATCAAGGCGTACGCACCGAAGATCGCCAAGATCCAGAAGAAGATCCCGGTTGAAGAATTCGTCCGGGCCTTGACCGAAAATGTCGGCAAGCCCGGCGGGCAACCCAGGACATTCCTGTTCCACCGCGGTGACCATCGTCAGCCCAAGCAGGAGGTAGCTCCTGGTGGCCTGACGGTGACTGCTCCGGATGGAGCCCAGTTTGCGATCGCGGGCGATGATGCCCAGGTTACCTCCAGCGGTCGTCGGCTGGCGTTTGCGCGTTGGTTGACCAATGGTCGCCACCCGCTGGTGGCCCGCGTGCTGGTCAATCGAGTGTGGCTGCACCATTTCGGTCGCGGCATCGTCACCACCCCCGATGAATTCGGGAAGCTCGGCACCAGGCCGACCCATCCCAGGCTGCTCGACTGGATGGCGTCGTATTTCGTCGAGAGTGGATGGAGCCTGAAGGAACTGCACCGGGTGATGATGAAATCGACCACCTATCGTCAGGCCGCGTTGCGGCACTCAGAAGGAGATGCCCTGGATGGGGCCAATTCCCTGTACTGGCACAAGACGGTCCAGCGGCTGGATGCGGAGATACTCAGAGATCGGATCCTGGTCGTCAGTGGGACCCTGGACCGCAAGATGTACGGGGCACCGATCGGCGTGTCGGCTGACGACGCCGGGCAGATTTCGGTCAGTGGCCCTGACCGTCGCAGTGTCTACGTTCAGAATCGACGTACGAAGCCGGTGGCACTGCTGCAGGTCTTTGATCAACCGGTGATGACGGTCAATTGCAGCAAGCGTGTGAAGTCCACGGTGGCACTGCAGTCGCTGTTGATGATGAACAGCGAGGCGGTCCTGAAATACGCCCGGGCGATGGCCGACCGGGCCAACAAGGAGACCCGACCCGGAGTTGACGCGAAACTGGTCAAGGGCCTGGAGATTCCTTTCGATTTCAAGAGCTATACCGAGAACCTGGGCGTGTGGCGGGTTGGCTACGGTCACATTGACACCGCCGACAAGGGCAAGGTTCCGCAGGTGAAGTTCACCCGCTACACGGTGTTCGAAGGCGACCGGTGGCAAAGTGGCAAAGGGCTGGGCAAGGGACCGGCCGGATTGTCGTTCCTGACCAGGGTTGGTGGGCACCCGGAAAACAAGACAACTCGTCCGATCCGTCGCTGGGTCGCCCCCGCCGATGGTCAGTTGCTGGTCAAGGGGTCGCTGGGGTGTCCGTCAAAAAATGGAGACGGTGTGGCGGTGACCGTTTACAGCAGTCGACTGGGATCACAGGGGACGTGGAAAGCCCGGGCCGGCGGTGTCGAGTACATGTTGGATTTCGAAGTCAAGACGGGGGATATCATCGATACGATCGTCGATGAGCAGTCGGCCAACACGTCGGATTCGTTCAGCAACGAATTCACGCTGTCACTCTCGAACACCGCTGCCGGCACGACGATGGGATTCAACTCACACGACGCCGTCGCCAAGCCTCCCAAGCCTTCGACCTACACCCTGCGGGCACCGATCGCCGACCAGGTGGTGCATGTCTGGCGATTGGCTTACGTCCGTCAGCCGACTCGTGAAGAGGCCGAGTTGGCCGTCGGGTACATGAAGGGGCAACTGGCCCTGTTGTCCGGACAGAAAAACAAGAACCCCGTACGCCAGGCGATGACCAATTTCTGCCAGGCGTTGATCAGTTCCAACGAGTTCCTGTATTCAGACTGAGGATGCCGAAGAGATGACGGATTCTCTGGACCACGACCAACTCGCGCTGCCTCCCGTTTCGCGTCGAGAGTTTCTTTCTCGACACGTCCTCGGCCTCGGGTCGGTGGCGTTGGCGACGCTGCTGCAACAGGACAAGCTGCTGGCCACCCCGGCCAACGTGCCACGTGGACCGGCCTCCTACGATCTGCTGCCCAAGCAGCCGCACTTCGCGCCACGAGCGAAGTCGATGATCTCCCTGTTCATGCACGGCGGTCCGGCTCATATGGAGCTCACCGACCCCAAGCCGGAACTGACCCGGTTGCACGGCAAGACCTACCAGGGGGACATCGCCTACAGTTTCATCAAGCGGGCCAGCAAGCGTCTGCTGGGGGCACGGTGGAAATTCCGTCCCCGTGGTGAATGCGGAACCGAGATTTCCGAATTGTTGCCCAATATCTCGGAGGTCGTCGACGACATCTGCCTCATCCGCTCGATGCACACCGGCTACAACGGCCACGAGGTCTCCATCCGCTACATGCACTCGGGGATTCCCTCGGTCACCGGTCGCCCCACGCTCGGGTCGTGGCTGCTTTACGGACTGGGTTCCGAAACGGACAACCTGCCCGCCTACATGGTGATGACCGATCCCGGCGGACATCCCGTCGATGGGGTGCACAACTGGTCCAACGGCTGGATGCCGACGTTGTTCCAGGGGACGGTGCTGAGGCCGAAGAACCCCCGGATCCTCAATCTCGATGCGCCGGCCACGGTGCGGGGGAAGGTGCAGGAACACAACCTGTCGTTCCTGGCCCAGTTGAACAAGCGGCACGCCAGGAAGCATCCGGGAGAAAATGACCTGGAGGCGAGGATCGCCTCCTACGAACTGGCCGCCCGGATGCAGACCTCTGCCAAGGAGGCCCTGGACATCTCCCAGGAGACCAAGGCGACCCAGAACATGTACGGG
>DLVV01000416.1:3046-4478 GCA_003445035.1 Planctomycetaceae bacterium
GTTGCCTGATCGCCCGTCGACTGGTGGAACGGGGGGTCCGTTTCGTCCAGCTGTTCCTCAACGGCCAGCCCTGGGACAACCACAACAACATCAAGTCGGCGTTGCCTGCGGCGTGCCGCCGGACCGACAAGCCGGCTGCCGCCCTCGTCAAGGACCTGAAACGAAGCGGCCTGCTGGATTCGACCATCGTGCACTGGGGCGGTGAGATCGGGCGATTGCCCGTCACCGAGGGAGATCCGAATGGTGGTGGACGCGATCACAACGGGCAGGGGTTCACCAACTGGCTGGCTGGCGGAGGCTTCAAGGGCGGAATGGCCTACGGCGAGACCGACGAGGTGGGGCACCGGGCGGTTGTCGACAAGGTGACGCCCAATGACTTCCAGGCCACGCTGCTTCACCAGTTCGGGATCGATTACCAGAAACTGTTCTTCTTCCACAACGGGCAGCAACAGCAATTGACCAACGGCCGACCGGCCCGCGTGGTCAAAGACATTCTCTCCTGATTGAAGCCGGAGCGAGACACCTTGAGACTCCCGATACAAATGACACTGCTGGTGCTGTGTGCGGCTGCGACAACGTCGCCAGCCGCCGACGTGGACTACGTGTCGCAGATCAAGAGCGTGTTCAAGCATCGCTGCTACGCGTGTCACGGCTCGTTGAAGCAGGAGGCCGGGCTGCGGCTGGATACGGGCCGGTCGGTGCGTCAAGGGAGCGAGAACGGTGTGGTTGTGCAGAAGGCCGACGTGGAGATGTCGGCGTTGTGGAAACGGGTGACCTCCAAGGATCCCGCCGAGCGGATGCCGCCGATTGGTAAGCCGTTGGAACCGGGGGAAATTGCCGCGATCCGGAACTGGATTGCTGCCGGCAGCCCGTCGCCGGCCGACGAGAAATCGGAAGCGGATCCGCGAGATCACTGGTCGTTTCGGCCGCCGGTCCGACCTGAACTGCCGACGATCAGCGATCCCGGTTGGGCATTCAATGCCGTAGACCGTTTTGTGCATGCCCGGTACGACCAACAGAAATTGACCCCGGTGGCGGACGCTGATCCTGCAGTCCTGCTGCGGCGCGTTCACCTGGACCTGATCGGTCTGCCCCCGTCAGTTGAACAATTGCAGGCTTTTCTGGCCGATCCCTCGCAGGCCCACTACCGCCGTGTGGTGGATCGGTTGCTGGCCTCGCCCCGCTACGGGGAACGGTGGGGGCGGCACTGGATGGATGTCTGGAGATATTCCGACTGGTATGGCCGTCGCAAGGTCAACGATGTCCGCAACAGTGCCCCGCAGATCTGGCGTTGGCGGGATTGGATCATCGATTCGCTTAACGCCGACAAGAGCTACGCGAAGATGGTGCGTGAGATGTTGGCGGCCGACGAACTGTCGGCCACCGACGATGCGACCTGGCCGGCCACCGGGTACCTGATCCGGAATTACTT
>DLVV01000033.1 GCA_003445035.1 Planctomycetaceae bacterium
CGTTGATAGGCTGAATCGGTCTGGCTGTCGCCCTCCAGGTCGTTCGGAAGTCTCCATCGTGCCCCGTGTCATCGCCCGCCGTTTCTGCTGCCTGTCGATCGCCGCGTTTTGTGCGCTCCTGGGTTCGCTGACGTGTGATGCGGCGGATGAACCGGAAAGAAAATGGGTGACCGCGCTTCGCGGGAAAGCGGAGAAGGGGGACGCCCGGGCACAGTTCACCCTGGGGCAAACCTACGCAATCGGGATCGGAATCCCGAAGAACGACACGGAAGCGGTCAAGTGGTACCGAAAGGCCGCCGACCAGGGTGTCTCGCAGGCGCAGTTCCAGCTCGGAGAGTCGTACCGCTTCGGTGATGGTGTACCAAAAGACGACGCCGAAGCGGTCAAGTGGTACCGGCAGGCTGCCGACCAGGGACTGTCCAGCGGCCAGTTTCACCTTGCTGAGTCGTACCGTTTTGGCGAGGGGATCGAAAAAGACGAGCCGGAATCGGTCAAGTGGTGTCGCAAAGCCGCGGAACAGGGCCATCCGGATGCCCAGATCAGTCTCGGAGGGTCGTACCACTTCGGCGAAGGTGTCGCCAAAAATGACGGGGAAGCGGTCAAGTGGTACCGCAGAGCCGCGGAGCAGGGAGTTGTCCCGGCCCAGTTCAACCTGGCCGTCTCTTATGACAAGGGCGAGGGAGTCGTCAAAGACTTTCGGCAAGCGGCCAGGTGGTATCGGAAAGCCGCCGACCGGGGCCACACGGATGCCCAGTACAACCTCGGGGGGGCCTATCACTTCGGTGCCGGGGTCACCAAGGACGATCGAGAAGCCGCCCGGTGGTACCGGAAGGCTGCCGAGCAGGGTCATGCGGATGCCCAGTACAATCTCGGGACGTCATATGGCCAGGGCCTGGGAGTGGTCAAAGACAGCGTGACCGCCTTCGCGTGGTTGGATCTCGCTGCGAAACAAGGCAACGAGGGTGCGAGAAACAACAGGTTGGCTGTCCGGGAATCGATGACCGCCGGTCAATTTGCCGAGGCGGTGCGGCTGAGTCGCAAGTTGATGGCACAGGTTGCCTTTCGGCAGCGTTCCGGATCGGCCCCGGCGGGTCGCCCCGGAAAAACGGTGGTGACAGGCACCGGGTTCTTTGTCACCGATGACGGTTACTTCGTGACCAATGCGCACCGTGTCGACGATCTCTCGCGTGTGCGAGTGTTGACCAGCGCGGGCATCCTGACGGCGTGGGTTGTCCACAGGGACACGGTCAACGACCTGGCGCTGATGAAGGTCACCGGCAGCTTCAAGTCGCTCCCGGTGATTTCCAGCAGTCGTCTTCGCCAGGGCGGTAAGGTCTTCACCCTTGGCCATCCCAACCCCGACGCACAGGGCCTGGAGCCGATTCACACGTCCGGTGACATCAGCCGGCTGGTGGGGGTTGGCGATGATCACCGGACACTCCAGATCAGTGCCGCGATTCAGCCGGGAAACTCGGGCGGACCACTCGTCAACGAACACGGCAACGTCGTGGGCGTGGTCGTGGCTCGAGTGGACGCGCTCAAGCTGCTGGCACCGAAAGCGACCCTGCCACAGAACGTCAACTACGCCATCAAGAGTACCCGCCTGCTGTTGCTGCTGGAGGAGCACATTCCCGGGGCCGGCGAAAAGCTCAGGGAGAGCTTCCCCAGGACGGCACGAGATCCTGCGTCGATTCGGGCTGAGGTCAGCCGGGCCACCGTGTTGATCCTGGTGGACCGTGGTCGACCCTGAGAGATTGTCGGGAAAAGTGCAGATGACCAGGTGTCGAGTCTTGGCTGAACCGGTTGTCCGGTTCCTGGACCGGGCCATGTGGAAGACGTTGTCGACGGTCGTCGTTTTTCTGGTGTTCCAGTGTGTTCTGTCGGCAGCGGAACGGCCCGGCGCGCCGACGGAGGCGAGGGAATCCAGGAACTCGTCGCTGACCGCGAAGGATGTCCGCGTCTGCGTCACCGGATTCGATCACAACCGGCCAGGACCGTTTGCCGGGATGGGCAAGTTCATTGGCTGGGCCGAGGGAATCCAGAGGCTGCCCAACGGCGACATCCTGTTGATCCACTCGGCCGGCTACGACCACGTGTCCTACGCCTCGCCGCGCGACATCCGCGGCAAGACGGGCGGATTTGTCGCACCCACAGGCGGTCGCTCGATGGCCTGCCGGTCCAGCGACAACGGCAAGACGTGGTCAAAGCCGTTGACTGTCGTCGATCATCGACTGGACGATCGACCCGACGCCCTGTTCGTCTGTCGTGACGGCACCGTGCTGTGCTTCGTCAACGTGAACGCCTCCTGGGCCGGGTACGCGAAGGCTCCCAGGCGGTTCGAGAACGACATCGGCGGACTCAATGACAAACAGATGGTGCTGAGGTCGGTGGACAATGGTGTGACGTGGTCGGATCCGATCTGGATTGACGGTCCTGGCACGTTTTACGAACGGGCACACGGCCGGCCGATCCAGTTGGCCGATGGGGGCATTCTCTGGGCGACCTACTGCGAGGATGTTGGCGGGGCCGAGTCGGGAGGCAAGAAACCTCTCTATGGCGTGATTCACCGCTCGGACGATTCGGGAAAAACCTGGAAGACCATTTCGGTGGTGCGGCGTCGTGGCAAGAACATTGATGAGCCGGCGATTGCGCAACTCAAGGACGGCCGATTGATCATGGCGACCCGCCCCGACGGGGGTGTGCTGTATTCGAAGGACCGCGGCGTCACGTGGGTCGAGTCGGGACGCACCGTCAAGCGGCACGGCCCGACCTTCCGGGCCCCGCAGTTGCTGGTGCTGCGCGACGGGACCGTGGTGGCGGTGGCCACCTGGCATGTCCACAAGGTCGGCAAGGGTGTGCCTCACCTGTGTGCGTGGATCAGCCGTGACCACGGCGACACGTGGACCCGTCAGGGGATCGCCCTGGACATTTCGGCCTACGGGTACCCCGGCGCTTTCGTGATGAAGGACCAGTCGATCATGGTCTCGTACTGCGAATCGTCGAAGTCCCCCAACCGCGTCTACGTCATGCGGTTCAGGGTCAACAGGGCCCGCGACGGAATCAGGTTCCTGCCGCTGGCCACTGCCCCCCGATGAGCCGTGGGTACCGGGATCACTTGGCCGGTTTCGGTTTCTTCAACGGCACGATACCCCGGTCGCAGACGACCCGCCACGTGCCACCCTTCTTGACGATCACGGCCGAATAGAGTCCCGAGGTGGGCAAGGTCTTGTCGGTGTGACCGGTGTCGTTCCACCGGCCGTTTTCGACGACGATCTTCCGAGTGAGGAATCGTCGAGACACCAGTGTCTGTCGGGTCTTGATGTTCTTGTTCTTGGCGAACATCTCGGCAAAGCCCTTCTCGATCGCCTTCCGTCCCTTGTGGGTTTCGCCATAGAAATCGATGAGGTCCGCGTCCTTGTCGTACAGTTTCCCCAGGGCTTTGGCGTCATGCTTGTTGAATGCGGTTTCCCAGGACTTGAGCGCCGCATTGAGGGCCTCTGTTTCGTCGGACTTGTCGGGAAATGCCCCGGTGACGCCGGCGGCCGAGACCAGGACCACACCAGCCAGAATCCATGCATGTCGTTTCATTGTTCTGCTGTCTCATCAGGGGGAGTGTTGAAAGCGACTGGAGTCTAATAACCCGGATAGGGTGGCTTCTACCGATGCGTGGAAGAATGTGACCGTTACACTGTGCCGATGGTGACTGCCGGTTTCCGTCGTGCTCGGGACATTACCGAGAAACGTTGGATCGCGGTTTTCGAGCACTCTCGATGAAGGGACCCGTTATGAAACCCCTGGCTTGGCTGTTGTCGGTGATCGTGCTGGCTGCCGTTTCTGCTCCCTCGACCGGCTTGGCCGAGTGGCAGCCGCATGTCGTGCGACAACTCAACGGGAAGGCTGGGCCGTTCCGGCTGCCGGCACGGTTTCAGATCGTCACCGAGAGTTGGAACCGGGTGGTCGCGGTTCCCTACATCGTCAACATGCCCGAGAAGGACCGGGTGTTGATGCTGGTCGGGTGTGACTATCCCCACCGAGCGTTCGTACTGACCAGTGACGATCACGGCGCGACCTGGACGGATCCCCGTCCGGCCCGTGTCGGAAAAGACGGCAAGCCATCGATTGGGATGGGCACGGCGCTGGCGTATCTCGGTAAGGGAAAGTTGATGTTCTACGAGAGCGGTGGCTTGGCAGTCGGGCCACCCTCGCGTTGGTTCAGTTCCGACTACGGAAAGACCTGGGGAAACCCGGTGCCCATCGCGGTTTCGTCGGACAAGATGGCCTGGCACATCTGGGATCCGCCGCTCGTTGAGCGTCATCCCAAAACCGGGAAGGTCACCCGGCTGGCCGAAACCGGTTACCGGCAATCCGGAACGAGTTCCAGTGCCTCTGTTCGATTCAGCGGTGACCAGGGACGGACCTGGAAAAAGTCCATCCAGGTTCCGCAGTGGCGAGCCGCCAACGAGGTGTACCTGTTTCGCGCCGGCAACGGTCATTTGCTGGCAGCCTGTCGCACCGATGTGCCACGGCGTCTGAAGGGCAAGACACTGGATCACTACGAGGGACTCGGGGTCTCGATCTCCCGGGACGACGGTCTCACGTGGTCGCCGGTCAAGAAGATCTACGACTACGGCCGCCATCACCAGTCGCTGGTGCTGATGCCCAACAAGGACATCGTGATGACCTACGTGGTGAGACTGGGCTACGTCGACGACAAGGACGGGTTTCCGCAATTCGGGATCGAAGCGGTGGTCAGCCACGATCACGGGGTGAACTGGGACCTCGATCACCGTTACCTGTTGCACGTCTGGTCGGGCAAGCGCAAAGGGGAGACCTACTGGTGGCCCAGCAGCCAGTCCACGTCATCAACGCTGCTGCCCGACGGGTCGATTCTCACGGCGTTCGGGACCGGATACCGCATCCGGGCCGGCAAGGACAGTCCTCAGGCTCCCCGAGACGTCGGGCTGGTCAAGTGGCGTCTGAACACCAGGCCGGTCAATGCTGACAGGAGTGTCCGGGACGCTTCATTCGATTCGGATCGACGCAACGTGTTCGATCCGAAGTCCTAGGGTGTGATTGTGGTCACCGTCACTTCTTCTCGACTAATCTATGGTCTGAGTTCGAAGATGTCAGTCGCCAGAGAATTGGGAACATTGTCATGATTGCTTGCAGGAACCTGGCTCACGTCGTTTGCACCATCGTGATGGTGCTGCTGCTTCCGGCCGCCGCTGCCGCCCAGGGCCTGGAACACGTGAAGGCGAACTACACGAAGTACGAGTACCGCATCCCGATGCGCGACGGCAAGCGGCTGTTCACTTCGGTCTACGTGCCCAAGGACGACTCGCAGACCTACCCCATTTTGCTGAAACGAACTCCCTATAGCGCCCGGCCCTATGGGGCCGACCAGTACCCCGAGAACCTCGGACCGTCTCCGCTGTTTGCCAAGGATGGGTACATCTTCGTCTACCAGGACGTGCGGGGTCGCTGGATGTCGGAAGGGAAATTCGTCCACATGCGGCCCCACCTGGCGAAGAAGACGAAGAAGACCCAGATCGACGAGAGCACCGACACCTGGGACACGGTCGAGTGGCTGATCAAGCGCGTCCGTGGTCACAACGGCCGCGTGGGCATCGCGGGCATCTCGTACCCGGGGTTCTACACGGCCGCCGGGATCATCGACTCGCATCCGGCCATCAAGGCCGCTTCGCCCCAGGCACCGGTCAACGACTGGTTCATCGGGGACGACTGGCACCACAACGGGGCCTTCTTCCTGGCGCACATGTTCAACTGGATGTCCCGCAACGGTCGCAAGCGTCCCGCGCCGACGAAGAAATTTCCGCGGGCGACGTTCGACTACGGAACCCCGGACGGCTACGAGTTCTATCGTCGCATCAAGACGCTCTCGGAGATCGACAAGAAGTATCTCAAGGGGGATGTGCCGTTTTGGCTCGAGACTGTCCGTCACGGGACCTACGACGAGTTCTGGAAGTCGCGCAACATCCGTCCTCATCTCAACAACGTCAATGCCGCGGTGATGACCGTGGGCGGGTGGTTCGACGCGGAGAACCTGTTCGGGGCGCTCGAGACGTACAAGTCCATCGAGGCCCGGAATTCCAAGACCGTCAACACGCTGGTGATGGGGCCGTGGCGACACGGTGGATGGGCCCGGGGCGACGGGTCGTTCTTTGGCGACATCCCGTTCAACGCGAAGACCTCGGTGTTCTACCGCGAGAAGATCGAGTTCCCGTTCTTCCAGAGGCACCTCAAGGGCAAGGGCGACACCGAGCATCCCGAGGCCTGGGTGTTCGAGATGGGCACCAACCAGTGGCGGAAGTACGACAAGTGGCCACCCGCCCGCGCCCGCTCGAAGTCGCTCTACTTTCACCCCGGCGAACAACTGGCATTTGAACCTCCCGGGGGAAAGGCCGACCGGCCGGGCTATGACGAGTACCTCAGCAATCCGGACAAGCCCGTTCCGTACATGAACGGCATTCTCGCCGGCATGAAGGCCGAGTACATGATTGCCGACCAGCGATTCGCCTCGCGGCGACCCGACGTGCTGGTCTACCAGACCGGCGAACTGGAAGAGGATGTGACGCTGGTCGGACCGATCGAGGTTGACCTGTTGGTTTCGACCTCCGGGACCGACAGCGACTGGGTCGTCAAGCTGATCGACGTCTACCCCGACGACTACCCCGACGCCGCCAAGAATCCCCGGGAAGTCCGCATGGGTGGTTACCAGCAACTGGTCCGCGGCGACGTGATCCGGGGCAAGTTCCGCAACAGCTTCGAAAAACCAGAGCCCTTCGAACCGAACAAGCCGTCGCGGGTCCGGTTCACGATGCCCGACACCTACCACTGTTTCCGCTCGGGTCACCGGATCATGGTCCAGGTGCAGAGCTCGTGGTTCCCGCTGGTGGATCGGAATCCCCAGAAGTTCTGTGACATCTTCCGGGCCGATGAGGACGATTACCGGTCAGCGACTCAACGGGTCTTTCGTTCTCCGAAAGCGGTGTCCCGCCTGAACGTGATGGTGTTGCCGTAAGCGAGGCGAACTCGAACGACCGGGACGAGCGAGCGGCGGCTGCGAACCACTCACGTTCCGCGTGACCAGGCACGGATCCGGGAGCCGATCGAAAGGGCCGGTGCCGGAGACACCGTGCTGGTCGTCATCGCTGCGTCGTCGATGAATTGCGGCAGCGTGAACGACCGAATTGACCGTGGGACCGTTCCGGCGGAAATCGGGGAGGCAAGGCTCAGAACTGGACCTGGTCCGGTCCTTTCAGTGCGAGCATGTCTCGTGTTTCGGTTGGCGTGGCGATTTCCAGCGACAGTTCTTCCAGGATGTTGCGGATCTTGGTGACCTGCGCGGCGTTGTTTTCGGCCAGAACTCCGCGGGAGAGATAGAGGTTGTCTTCCAGTCCGACGCGGACATTGCCGCCCCGGATGGCACCGGTGGTCACGAAATTCGTCTGGTGCCGACCTGCCGCGAGAATCGACCAGTGGTAATCGGAACCGAAGAGCTTATCGGCGATACGACGCATGTGGTCCAGGTTGTCGAGATCCGTGCCGATGCCGCCAAGAACTCCGAAGATCGTCTGCACGAAAAATGGGGGTTCGGCCAGGCCGCGATCGACGACGTGTGCCAGGTTGTAGAGGTGCCCGACGTCGTAGCACTCGTACTCGAAACGGGTGCCGCACCCCTTGCCGAGGCGTTCCAGGATCGCCTCGATGTCGCTGAACGTGTTGCGGAAGATGCCCCCACGGGTGGCCTCCAGGTAGTCCGGTTCCCAATCGTGCTTCCATTCCGGGAATCGGTCGAGAGCCGGGAACAGGCCGAAGTTCATCGACCCCATGTTCAGGGAACTCATTTCCGGTTGCAGCGACAGCGGTCCCTCCAGACGCTCGTCGATCGTCATGTTGTGTCCGCCGCCGGTTGTCACGTTGATGACCGCGTCGGTCTCGGCCTTGATCGTTGGCAGAAACTGGCGAAACACGTCTGGATCGGGCGTGGGCCGACCGTCGTCGGGGTCGCGAGCGTGCAGGTGGAGAATGCTGGCACCCGCATTGGCAGCGTCCACAGCGTTTTCCGCAATCTCCTCGGGTGTCACCGGCAGGTGCGGTGACATGCTGGGAGTGTGGATCGAACCGGTAACGGCACAGGTGATGATGACCTTGCGTGAACCCATGGTGCATGTCCTGTTCGGGACGCTGTTTCCGGAACGCCGTGGCCGTGCAGCCACCGATCGCACTGATACTGTAGTCGACAGCCCGGGAGGCTGCGTTGAAACACCAGGACCGGGTCCGGCGGACGGCTACGCGCCGATGTCTCGCGTCGCGATTTCGTCCAGTCGGGTCAACCGGCCCGGTCCGAATCTCGGCCCTCCCGGTCTCGCTCGGGGCGGAGATGTCTGATGGCAACGCCCAGTGACAACAGGACCACAACGCCGTATCCGGTTGTCCAGGGCAGCGACTGGCTCTCGGCATAGGCGTACCAGCCGCATCCGGCACACAGCACGGCGACGGGCAACGCCAGCACACCGACCAGGATGGACCGCCGCGGCCGGAATGCTCCCCACACGGTCACGGCGAGGGCGATCGCCACGCCAATGAAGATGATCGCCGTCTGTGTTCCCATTTCGTGTCTCCTGTCACCCGCTTCCACAATTTCCGAATATCCCACAGCCCGCCCCCGGCATTCAACTCGCCGGATCCAGGCTTGAGGTCGCAGCGGATGATCTCCACCCGGGGCCGTTGACGAGGTCTGGTCTCGGGACCAGGTGTTTGAACCCTGGAGATGATCCGGGCATATTGTGGCAATACGATCCTCGGGGGATCGTCTCCGGCGGCAGACTTAGCCGCCTGAAGCACCCCGTGGCCTTTGGACTCATCAACACGAAGCCCATCAGAACCACTCCGGGAGTCTGCCCAATGTCCGGCCCTGAAACGAATGAGTCACAGTCGGAGTTGAGCCGGCGGGATGTCCTACGGGCGGGTGCGGGAGTGCTGGCACTGGCACCACTGTCACAGGCGGCCGGTGAGAAGCCGGGCGACCCGTTCCTGGTCAAGCCGTACCTGCAACTCGGCGATGCGTCGCGGCTTCTCAAGTCCGAGCAGATGGTCGTCTCGTGGCAAACCGGGACTGACGAGTCCAAGTGGGTTGTCGAGTTCCGCCCCGGGCGGAAAGGAAAGTGGATCGCGGCGGGTGCTCCGAAGATCGATCCGGTTGTTGTTAGCGGGATTGCGCCCCATTGGGTGTTTCGCGCAACGTTGACCGGCCTCGCGCCAGGCGGTGAGTTCGAATATCGCGTGCGACGCAACGGCAACACCGTGTTCGCTTCCACCGGGCGGGCCCGAAAAAGCGGGTCGCAGTCGGTTCGCTGTGTCGTGATGGGGGACTGCGGAACGGGCAGTCCGCAGCAGAAACGGGTCGCGTTTCAGGCGGCACGAATCGATCCGGATTTCGTTCTGATTCCCGGTGACCTGGTCTACAGCAACGGCCGAATCTCCGAGTACCGGTCGTCGTTTTGGCCAGCGTACAGTCCGGACACCGCGTCTCCCGAATCGGGCGCGCCGCTGCTACGATCCGTTCCGTTTCTCGGAGGTCTCGGTCAACACGACACCGGCGCTACGTTGGATGACTACGCGGATGGATTCGCTTTCTACATGTACTGGTCGTTTCCGCTGAACGGTCCGGTCGGGGATGAGGGGAGTGCCAATGCCTTCCCGCTTGGCAACAACCAGGAGCGTCGCGCCGCCGCGTTTGCCGCAACAGGAGATCGCTACCCGCGGATGGCCAATTACTCGTTCGACTATGGCGACTCGCACTGGACCGTGCTCGACACCTGGAACCCGCACATCAACTGGAACGACCCGATGCTGCGCAAGTGGTTGCGCAAGGACCTGGAATCGACCGATGCGACCTGGAAGTTCGTCAGTTCGTACCTGCCGCCGTTCAACTCGTCCACGGCCTACCCGCACACGCAGAAGATGCGGGTGATCGTGGACATTCTGCAGGATACCGGCGTGGATATCGTCTTCTGTGGCTACGCACACTCGTACCAGGTCACCTACCCACTGCGGTTTACGCCGACCAGCAAGCTGGACGGTCCGGTTCGAGCTGCGGGGCACGAGATCCCCGGCAAGTTTGAACTCGACAAGACCTTCGACGGCAAGACAAAGACAAAGGCCGACGGCATCCTCTATATCACCACCGGTGGGGGTGGCAACGCCGGTCTGCACAGTCCGGAGCAGACCGACAATCCGAAGACCTGGCAGCCGTTTACGGTCAAGTACAACGCCAGCGTCAACCAGTTCACCGACCTGCGGATCAACGATGACCACCTGGCTCTTCGGCAAGTCGATCTCAACGGCAACCTGATCGACGAATTCCGTGTTTCGAAGTGACATCGTCCACGACTCGGGCGAACGATCCGCGGCTGGAGACTGGCGAGTCGGTGAATATCGAGGCCCGCACGATCCGGTTCGTGGCCAGGGAGTGGAGTGAGGGTGTCTGGCCCGCCGTGATTTTCCTGGACTGGCCGAGCGTCAAGCTCACTCTGAACCGACCCGCCCGATTCAGCCTAGGGCTTCTTGGCATCACTCTCGATCGCGAAATCAATGTCCACGGAACTCTCGCGGTCGTGTCCCTCGGCGTCCGTGGGATTGATCTCGATCCTCACGTCCACCTCGCCACATCCGGACAACACGACCGGCGTGACGAAAAGAAACGCGGCGGCACAGGCGAACTTCGCGAGTTTCATCGGTGTTTCTCCGACATTTCAGGCTGTTAGAGGCCGATCGCAAACGCGTACACATTGCCGGTGACCGGGCCCTTGCCACTTGGCTTTCCGTCCCACCGCGTGACCCGCACGATCAAGTTCCGCGTCTGCCGATCCTCGTGAACGCAGAAATTGGACAACTGAAGCCCGGCAGGATCGTTCGGTCCGCGCGAGTCAATCGTTGTGACGCTTTTGCGGACCAGCCGCAGAGACTTCGGGTCAACCCGGCCGATCACCAGTGGATAACGGGGTGCGTTCCCTCGTGGGTGAACCGGTGAGATGTTGCCGATCCAGAAGCAGGTCCCCGTGGAGTGGCGGACCAGTCGCGAGATGCTGCTGGGGGAATAGAACAACGTCCCGTCGGTGTACCGCCAGACATCGGGTTTCGTCCAGGACAGGCCACCGTTGTGTGAGATGCTGAACCATTTCCGACCGCTGTTGCTTCGGCAGACCATCAACATCCGTCCGTCCGGCATTTCCATGACCGTCGGTTCGAAGATCCCACGCAGGGATTTTTCGGGTGGCAGGTTCAACCGCTGGCTGAGTTGCCACGTCAGACGGCCGTCGTCGCGCCATTTGCCGATCAGCACGGCTGCGTCCAGGTACGTGTAGGCTCCCGGTGGTCGAAACAGTTTTCCGTCCGGGCCGGCATGGCTGATCTGCACCGGGACGATCACGGCGCCGTCGGCTCGGGACGTGAGCGCGTTGGACACCGTCAGGGAATTGGAGCCCACACGCACGCCCTGGAACGGATGGTCCTTCGTGTAGGCTTTCCCGGACTGGATCACGCGTTCTTCGAACAACCAGTTGCGGCCGCCATCCTTGGAGACCCGGTAGATCGGGTAATAGTTGGTCTGGCCGTCGAGCGGATGGTCATTCCTCAGTATCCCTTCGTTGCCCATCAACACCAGCCGGCCATTTTTTGGATCGAAGAAACTGCCATAAATGAACAGTCGTCGCAGTCGTCCGTCCGGTCCGGGTGGGGCGGCCTTCCACCTCTCCACGTCCGACCAGTTCCGTCCGTGGTCGGAGGACAGCCCCAGTTCAAAGTTCGAAAAGATGTCGTCCTTGAGCTCCTCGAACCGAATCCGGAACATGCCCGATCCACGGTTGCCGGCATAACTGACGAACTCGTAGACCGACTGCGTGGGATCCCGCTGAGGGAATGACACTCCGAGTTTCTTGACCTTCAGCGACGGCTGGGCGGACGCGATGGTGCCGGTGAGTGACACCGCGATGCTCACGAGCCCCAGCATGCGGTGCCACCGGACGCCCGCTGAATCCGCATGTCGAAGGCCACGGTCCCGTTGAGGATTCGAACGGTGTTGCATGAGCTTGCCAGTCTACGTGAGTCATTGACCGTCGACGGTGTCCATGACGATCGGACTTTTCCGACCCGCCGAGCACCTTTCACCAACGGAGGCTGAGACCGATCGATCCGATCCGGATCGTGTTCTCAGCGAGCGGCCTTGGAGTCGGCACCCAGGATCGTCAGGTGGATCGGGTTCGATGCGTAATTCGTGCTGATTGAAAACGACATCGAGATCCGTCCCATGACGGCGATCGGGAACCGCTCCAGGGGCTTCGGGGCACTGTCACCGGTGGCCGCCTCGAGAACGATCGTTCCTTCCACCGTTTTTCCCGTCAGCCTCGCCTTGCTGTCCGACGACATGGTCACGCCGGGGGGCAATTGGTCGGCAATGATCGAGTTGCCGTAAAGGAAGGGCATCGCCAGTTGGATCGGCCCGGTGAACTCCTTGTTCCGTTTGACGCGGACCTTGATCTCAACCTTCTCTCCCGGGCGAAGCGTGATCTTGCTTGGCGTGGCTTCGAATTCGACGATGTCGAGCGGATTGGTGACTCCGACAATCTGTGTGTTGATTGGCCGGCGTGCCTGGGATCCTCCCGACACCTGCAATTCGCAGGTGACATGGGCGTACCGGACCAGGTCGCGCGGCTTGCCGGTGGCATCGGAATAGACCGCTTTTCCGTAGAGACGCACCAGGCGGGCATCGATCTTGGCGCCGGTCTTGGCCGACAGGATGACCGCTGCACGCGTCAGTCCGGATGGGATTGTGACGGGTGTGGCTGTGACCCCTTCGGGGAGCCCTTCGACTTTCAGTTCGACCGGACCGGTGAAGCCGTTCTGCCGGCTCAGGTTGACAAACCAGATCATGCGTGTGCCGGGCGCGAGTTGAGCGTAGTAGTACTTGCCGTGCAGTTCGAATTCGGGAGTCGCGGGTTCGGCCCGCAGGTTGTAGATGAACCGCTCGCCCCCCCGGTTGTGGAGATCTCG
>DLVV01000038.1:0-2761 GCA_003445035.1 Planctomycetaceae bacterium
TCCCGAATGCCCGACTTCCGTCTGTCCGAAACCGAAACCCGCGACCTTGTCGCCTTGATCAACAGCCGGGCCAAGGGCGGGCTGACACCCGATCCACAATCCCCGCCGGGAAATCTCGGTCAAGGCCGCCGGTTGTTCATCTCGCGCGGCTGCCGCTCGTGCCATGGCCTCGGGGCCAAAGCGACCACTGACGCAAAACCCGCTCCGCGAGTCCCGTTGGCCTTCGGCCAGGCGACGTCGGCAGGATGCCTGGCCGAAAAACCGTCCCAGGCCACCGGCAAACGACGTGTGCCGGAGTTCGGCTTCACGAAACAGCAGCGGAACGACCTGGTGGCCTTCCTCGCCGCAACCGCTGATCTGGCTCCCGGTAAGTCCCCCCTGGAACTTGCCGGAACCATCACCCGTACGCTCCGCTGCACAGCCTGCCACGACCGCGACACGACGGTCAGTCCCCGTCGCGAGATCATTGCCGATGAAAGTGACCGGGGTTTGTTGCCCTCGGTGCTGCCCAACCTCACGTGGGCAGGTGAAAAGCTGCAGACCAGCTGGACCGGCCAACTGCTGAGCGGTCGCCTGGAACATTCGTCGCGACCATGGCTAAAGGCCCGCATGCCATCCTTCGGGAGCTGGGGGGACCGTCTGGCGCGTGGCCTGGCCGCTGAACACGGCGTATCCATCGCCAAGACAGCCGGCCCCGATCCCGATTCGACCCTGGCTGAGATCGGTGACAAGCTGACTCGCAAACAAGGCGGCTTCAACTGCATGCAGTGCCACGGTGTCGGAAAAACACCGGCCCTGGCTCCGTTCGACAACCGGGGTGTGAACTTTTCGCGAGTGCGTCAGCGTCTGCGTTACGGCTTCTACCTCGACTGGATGTTCGACCCACTCCGACTCGATCCCCATTCGAAGATGCCCCGTTTTTCACCCGACCGGAAGACGACCGCCGTTGACAACGTGCTCGACGGCGACGCCCGCAGGCAATTCGACGCCCTGTGGCACTTCCTCCAGGCCATCGAAGACAACTAGATCGAGGTCCCGGACATGACACGTCTTCGCCCACTGCTTGCCTCGGCACTGATATTTCTCGGCCCCCTTTGGGCCACGGCGGCCGAGCGGCCTCCCAACATCGTGTTGATCATGGCCGATGACGTCGGTTGTGAGACGTTGGGATGCTACGGCGGCCAGAGCTACAAGACGCCCCACATCGACCGCCTGGCCGAAACCGGTCTGACGTTCACCCACTGCTACGCCATGCCGGTCTGCCATCCAACCCGCACCTGCCTGCTCAGCGGTCGCTACCCACGCCACCAGGGCAATCCCCGTTGGGGAACATTCCCTCGCGTCGACGAAACTCAAACGCTGGCCAAGGCCCTGCAATCGGCCGGGTACCGGACGTCGATCTCCGGCAAGTGGCAACTGACACTGTTGCTGAAAGACCCTCAGCAGCCACACCGAATGGGATTCGATGACTATTGCCTGTTCGGTTGGCACGAGGGACCAAGATATCACCAGCCGATGATCCACCAAAACGGCGCACTGAGAACTGACGTGTCCGATCGCTACGGGCCGAGCGTCTATGTCGACCACCTGGTGGACTTCATGAAACGCAACAAGGACCGCCCCTTCTTCGCGTTCTACTCGATGGCCCTCTGCCACGATGTCACCGACGACCTCAAGCAACCGGTGCCTTACGCCAGGGACAAGGATCACTACGACACCTTCGCCGAGATGATGGCACAGATGGACATCCACGTGGGACGGGTCACCGCAGCCATCCGGCGATTGGAGCTCGAAAAGAACACGCTGGTTTTGTTCACGACCGACAACGGCACCGCCAAGCGGTCGCTTCACCAGGCGGTCGACGGCAAGTTCATCCGCCGCCCGGTTTCGAGCCGAATCGGCGGAAAGCTTGTGCCCGGCGGGAAGGGCAATCTCAGCGACGACGGCACTCACGTGCCGTTGCTCGCCAGTTGGCCGGGACGGATCTCACCAGGCACCACGACCGACCACCTGGTCGACATGAGTGACTTCCTGCCGACATTCCGAGAACTTGCCCGCACAACCCAGCCCGCTCGGGACCGAGTCAAGATCGACGGACGGAGTTTCGCCGGGGTCCTGGCCGGCCGGGGAGGCCGCAGCCGTCGCTGGGCTTATGCCGAACGGGGCACCAGGCGGTTCTTCGTCCGAACCCAAAACTGGAAGCTCTACAACAACGGCAAGCTGTACCACGTCCCGCGAGACATCAACGAGAAGTCCCCGATCGCCTTGAACCGGGCCCCGAAGTCAGCCGTCGCCGACATCCGCCTGCTCCAGAAGGCGATCGCCACCATTGACGATGGACACGCGTTCCCGAGCCGGACGATGAAGTGACCACCTGACGGGTCCCGCAAGCCGCAACGGGCGGGAGCCTTCACTTGAGAGCGAAGTGCTTTCTGGCAAAGGCGATGTACTGCTTCCAGTCGTAATCGGTCACGTCGTGACTGCCGGTTCTCAGGTGATAACCAATCCGCCCGTGAACCGGGGCATCGGCCTTGGGCATCTTGTCGGTGCCCAATCCTTCGGTGCCGAGCAGCTTGTAGACCGGTTCGGCGTGCAACGCCGAGAGGAATTCGCCCCGTGGATCGGCCCAGCGATCTCCGGTGGCACTGGCGATGTAGACCGGACGCGGAGCGATCAATGCCACGAGCATGTGCTGGTCAACCGGCAACTGGTGCTCCTTGTTGTCGAACTTCTTGAAATTGCCGCAGAACCAGTGCGGGAA
>DLVV01000038.1:3184-3516 GCA_003445035.1 Planctomycetaceae bacterium
GCTCCCGCCCACAACGCGGTCTTGCCCAGCCGACTGTGGCCCAGCAAGATCACCCGTTTTTGATCGATCCGCTTGTCGATTTCAAAATAGTCCACCGCACGCCCCAGCCCCCACGCCCAGGCCGCGATCGTCCCCCACTGGTTGGCGGCCGGAGCCGTCTGACCATCCTTGTAGGACAACGGGTGGACACCGTTCTTGAACTCGTCGTGGTAATCCGGATCGATGTCACCGCAGTAGATCGTCGCCACACCGAAACCGGACGCCAGACATCGCTCGACCGACCAGCGACTGGCCGACAGGCCACGGGACTTCTCGGTCGCACGGTTGTTGAC
>DLVV01000451.1:0-6830 GCA_003445035.1 Planctomycetaceae bacterium
CGCTCCACCAATGCCCGGCATGCCTGTTCCAGGAACACCGGATGGGGCAGGGGGTGGACCGCCCCCGGCCACTCCACCGGCCCCACTGCCCGGACAACCGCCCCCGGCCGCCCCGCCCGCGCAACAACCTCAGTTGCCGCCCGCCAGCAACACGCCACCAGAGGTCGACGAAAATGATCTGCCGCTGATGGAGGAGTTGCCCGAGATCGAGTGATCCGAAGGGCAGGTCGTCCGACCTGCCAAGCCACCAGGTCTCTACCCCACCGTTGTTACCCCTCACGCCCCACATCACTCATGCCCCCCCTCAACCAACTCGTATTCGAACGCCCGATCTACGTGCTCGAGGATCGCCTGGCAGATCTCGAGCAACAGGACGATCCGTCCCCGGAGGTCCGGCAGGAGATACGGGACTTGAGGGTCGAGATCACCCAGAAACGTCGTGAGATCTTTGCGGACCTCGATGCGTGGCAGATCACGCAGGTGGCCCGTCATCCCGAACGACCCCAGACGCTGGATTACCTAGAGCTCGTCTTCGACGAATTCGTCGAATTGCACGGCGATCGCGCCTACCGCGACGATCCCGCGATGCTCACCGGTCTCGGCACCCTCGATTCTCTCAAGGTGCTCTTCGTCGGACAGCACAAGGGCCGCAACATCAAGGAACGCGAAAAACACAACTACGGGATGGCTCATCCGGAAGGTTATCGCAAGGCCCTGGGCAAAATGCAGATGGCCGCCAAGTTCGGCCTGCCGATCGTCTGCTTCATCGACACGCCCGGAGCGTATCCGGGGATCGAAGCCGAGGAACGCGGCCAGGCCTACAACATCGCCTACAACCTCCGCGAGATCTCCAAGCTCGAGACTCCGATCATCTGCGTGGTGATCGGGGAAGGGGGGTCCGGTGGTGCCCTGGGAATTGGCATCGGCGACCACATCGCCATTCTGCAATACGCCTATTATTCGGTCATCAGTCCCGAAGGATGTGCCGGGATCCTCTGGAAGGACGTGAAGTATCGCGACAAAGCGGCCAAGGCTCTGAAATTCACCTCCGACAATCTTCAGCGTCTCGGCGTGGTCGATGAAGTGGTCGAGGAGCCGCTCGGAGCCGCTCACCGAGACCATCGCCAGATGGCTCGTACGCTCAAAGCATCATTGATGGATGCGATTCGCGAATTGTCTGAGTTCTCTTCAGAAGAACTGCTCGAACGGCGGTACGAGAAGTTTCGCCGGCTGGGCGTCTTCGACGAATCGGCCGATTCCGATACTGCTCCAGATCCGGATGCCGGTTCCGATTCTTAGTGCAGGATTCAGCGGGAGCCGATTTCGTGTTCGCCGCCCGTCTCACAACGCAACGAGATTCGGTTCGTGTCGATCCTGGGTTCCGCCGCCGGGAAATCGTCGGTGAGAATCCCGCGAGAGCCGTTTTCGTGCGAGCCGGTTCGGTCGGTGCTGGTTCTCGATCACAGGAACGTCCGATAATGTCTGTTATGTTAACCTAACCATAGAAACCCGCGATCGAGGCCTTTCGCCGTTCTCCCCGTGGTTTTCCCCAGTTTTCAGACGGTCCGCAGCCATCAGTCCCCCTGCCGCGAATCCGAGCCGACGTATCGAGATCGTCCTGGCGATCCTGGTCGTGGCGGTGCCGCTGGCCACATGGTTCGTTTGGCCGCGACTGCCGGCACTCGGCTCGCTGCCGCAGTCCCAGGCCAGCCCCGGATCGATCTACCCGGCGAGCACGCTCCTCTTCCAGAAGCAGTCCCCCGGACCGCCGATCGAGATCCCACCCCGGATCAGTCATGTCCAGATCGTCGATCTCGACGGTGATTCGAAGCCCGAACTCCTCGCCTGCGACGCCCTCGCCCACCGGTTGATCTCCTACCGCCGTGGCAACGACGACACGTGGACCGAACACCAGATTCCGGTTCCCATGGCGGCTCCGGCCCATGCGACGGTCGTCGATATCGAGGGTGACGGCGACCTCGACATCCTGGTCGCCATCCTCGGAAACGCATTTCCCGACGACAGCCAGGTGGGTCGCGTGCTCCTGTTGGAGCGAAACGGCGACCACTACGACCGTCACGTCCTGCTCAACGGCACACGCCGCATCGCCGACATCCAGGCCGGTGATCTCGATGGCGATGGCGACCTGGACCTGGCCGTCGCCGAGTTTGGTTACGCCCGTGGGCGAGTGCTGTGGCTCGAAAACATTGGCCAGCGAAGGTTCAGGGACCATCACCTGCTTTATGCCCCCGGCACCATCAACGTCCCCCTGGCCGACCTGGACGGTGACGGAGATCTCGACATCGCCGCCAATGTTTCGCAGGACGACGAAGAGATCTGGGCTTTCGAGAACCGGGGCCAGGGACGCTTTCAGAAACGGTTGCTGCACAAGTGGCTGAATTTCGACATGGGCGGCTCCGGAATGATCACCTCCGACCTCGACAACGATGGCGATGTCGACCTGCTGGTCACCGTCGGTGACAACCTCGAGTACGCCTACACCTACCCCCAGCCCTACCACGGTTGTTTCTGGTTCAGGAACGACGGCGACTGGTCTTTCAAGGTGCAACGCATCAGCAGCCTGGGTGGCACTCACGCGGCCTCGGTCAGCGATCTCGACAACGATGGGGACAACGATGTCGTCCTGGTCAGCATGTTCAATGCCTGGAACCGTGACGACACCGCCAGCCTGGTTTGGCTCGAAAACGACGGCCAGCAACAATTCACTCACCAGCAAATCGCCTCCAGCCCGACACACCTCGTCACCGTCGCCACCGGGGACATCAACGGCGACGGGCAACCTGATATCGTCGCCGGTGGCTGGCACGTGATTCCACCGTTTCGACGCCTGGGTGGAGTGACCACCTGGATCAACCGCGGCGGAGGCCGGAAATGAGCCGGCTCCGCCCAAAATTGCTGCTCATCATCGCGCTCGGGATCGAAGCGGTCGTCTTTGGATGGGCCATCTACGGACAACTCAGCCGCCCCGCCCCGCCCCATCCGCCCGTGGCTCTGCTGGTCGACACCGAGACGGCAGAAGATTTCCGGAAACTCTGGGCCGCCGCGGACGCCTCCGGACTAAGCGAAGACTGGCTGACCCTCGGACAGGCTTTCGCCGTCTACGGTTTCTTTCCTGAGGCCGACCGGTGCCTGGGCCGGGCCACGCAACTCGCTCCCCAATCGGCGGACACGTTGTTCTGGTCCGGACTGGTCCTGAACCGCCTGGGACAAACGTCCAGGTCCACCGAACATCTGACGCGGGTCGCCGGGCTGGACGCGAAGAGGCGCGACGAGTGCCGCTACATCTCGGCCCGAAATCACCTGCGAGGCGACACGGCCGATGCGGTCGCCGACACGAAGAGCGCCGAAGCTGAGCTCCGGCAAATCGGCCCGAATCATCTCGCAGGGCAGTACCTGCTGGCTTACCTGCTGGTTCATTCGGATCGGCCAGGCAAAGCGATACTGATCCTCGACCGGCTGATCGCCGACCACAGCGACATTCACCGGCTGTATCAACTGCGGGCAAGGGCCGCGGAATATTTGGACGATCCCGACAAGGCCCGCCGGGATCGCGAGCGGGCCGAGCGGGTGCCCGAGACAATCCCGACCGACGCTGTCGCTGACAGCCTTGGCGAGCGGTCCCACGAATTCGGTCTCGACAACCGCATTCTCCGGGCCGGTCGCCTGGCCACTCCGCGGAATCTCGATGCGGTCGTCAAAGAACTCAACACGATCCTCGAGATCGCGTACCGGCCCCGAGTTGCCAGGCTGCTGGCTTCCATCGAACTGCGGCGCGGCCGATCGGCTTCAGCCGTGAAACTGCTGGAGACCCTCATCCATCGAGATGGTGCGACCGCTGATACGTTGATCGAACTCGCACTCGCCCGGCAAGCCGCCGCGGAAGATCCGGACAAGGTCCTGGGCACCTTCCAAAGAGCTCTGCAATATCGGCTCGATCCGAAGACCTGCCGATTGATGATTCGACTGGTCAAGGAGCACGGCCCTCCGGAGGAAATCGAACGGCTCGAGGCGCTCGGCAAGCACATCGAAGGCCTGCAGGCCTTCGGCGAAAACCGGCTCGAGGAGGCCACCCCGCTTTTCAGACTGGCCACGACCGTTGCTCACCGGGAACAAGCCGAATCGTTCTATTTTCTCGGCGAGTGCCTCAGGCACCAGGGCCGACCCCAGCCGGCCGTCGACGCCTATCGCCGTTGCCTGGAACTGCGGCCCCAACACGGACGGGCAGCCGACGCCGTCGATCGACTCGGGGAAGGGTGATCAGCGGCGGTTGCGGCTGTCGACCTGCAACGTCACCGGGCCGTCGTTGACCAGTTCGACGGCCATCTGCTGCTGGAACCGCCCCTCCTGCACCTCGACCCCCTGCCCCGTCACCTCCGCCACGAAACTGCGATACAGGCCGTTGGCCTCCTCGGGCCGCGCGGCCGCAACGAAGCTGGGGCGGCGGCCCTTGCGGCAATCACCCAGCAACGTGAACTGGCTGACCGCCAGGATCGCGCCCTCCACCTCACCGACATCCAGGTTCATCTTCCCTTCACCGTCCTCGAACACCCGCAGGCCCACCACCTTGTTGGCCATCCAGACCACATCGTCCTGGGTATCACCCTGTTCGACACCCAGCAACACCAGTAACCCACGATCGATGCGGCCCACCACCTCACCGGCCACCGTCACGCTCGCCCGCGACACTCTTTGGATCACAGCCCGCATTTCCGCCTCGTCTTGCTTGTCCACCGGCCGTCCGTGTCGGGCCACTGAAGTCTTTGGCCCATTATGGCATCAATCCCGCTCGGGGAACCAACTCGTGCCCGGGTCTCTGCGACGTCGTCGTCGGCCTGTGCCTGCCGGCATCAATGCCGTCCACAACGCCGCTCGCGAGACGGAAGAACCTCCAGGCACGTCGTCCACCACCCCGATTCGATCGTTGCCGTGAACTCGTCCGGCAGCCCCTCATCCCGCATCTCGTTCGACAGCCTGAGAAAATCGTATTCCACCGGAACAAATTCCACTCCCACCTCTTGCCCGGACAAATCGAGCACCGTGTACCACACGTTGGTCCGCCCGTCATTGGCCGGCCGGCCGAGCACGCCCACGTTGACGAACCGTCGGCCGCGCGGTGTCGTCCGGGTCCAATGCAGCCCGGTGTGTGTCCCCAACACCACCTCGGCATTGGTCGGATCAATCAGCCGATCCAGAAACCGATCGCTCGTCGTCGACTCCCACAGAAACTCGTTGGTCCGACGCGGACTGCCATGGCACAGGTGCATTCGGACACCCGCCAGCTCGAAATTCAGTGACGTGGGCAACCCTCGCAGCCAGCGTCGGTGAACCGGACTGGTCTTCTCCAGCGTGTAGTCGTAACTGATCTGGGCAAACCGGTTGTCACGAGGATCGGTGTACCCACATTGGCAGTCGGCCAGTTCGTTGCCGATGCTGTCGTCGTAATTGCCCTGGACACAGGCCACGCCCTCGTCTCGGAGCAGGGACACGACCCGGTCGGGGTGCGGCCCGAACGCTCCCATGTCGCCCAGGCAGAACAGTTGCTGCACATCACGTCGGCTCGCGTCGGCGATGGCCGCTTCCAGTGCCAGGTAGTTGCTGTACAGGCCTCCGAAAAACGCCAGCTTCACGGGGCCACCTCCCCTGCCCCGGCTCCCGTCTGCTCGAAAACCTGTCCGGACGGATTGGTGCAGATGGCACCGAACTGGTAACAGGTCACACACGCTCCCTGGTCGAGTGAGAAGGGCCGGTCAGCCTCGGCCAATGTCCCGCCCAACCTGGCCGACGGCTCCTCCAGCAGGATCGGACAGACAAACACTCCGCGGTCGGTCACCGTCCGACTGTGGCTGCAGATCAACTGGTCGCTGTCGAAGCCATCGAGCATCCCGGCCGACACGCGGTCGGCTTCGTCGTACCCACAGGTCCGGATCGCCTCGGCCCCGATCAACAGGCGGGGCAGGACCTTCAACCTGGGACGATCGCACCCGTGGCGAGCCAGCACGTCGCGAAACCGACTCAGCACGCGATGGTCATCGGCGTCGGCCCACGTCCTGGTCATCGTGATGATGGGCAGCACACCATGCCGCACCAACATCTCGACTCCCCGCATCGCTCGATCGAATGTGCCCTCACCACGAATCGGATCATTGGTCGCGGCATCGGGCCCATCGACCGACACTCGAAACTCCAGGCTGTACGGCCCTCGCTCCTCGGCATCTCGCAAACATTCCAGCCACTCGTCTTTCAATACCGTCGCGTTGGTCAGAACCGTCACCGGCCCATACCCCAGGGCCAACACCAGCATCTCGACCAGGTCGGGATTCAGGAACGGTTCGCCGCCGGTGAAGTAGTACTCGCGGACTCCCCACTCGGCCGACTCGAGCAGCGCCTTCCTGACAACCTCCATCGAAAGGAACCCGAACGAATTGTTGTGTGGGCTACAGCTGATGAAGCAGTGCGTACAGGTCAGGTTGCATCGTGTGCCGGCAACCTGAAACCAGAGTTCGTCCAGGCCGGACAAGCTCACCTGTCCCGATTCGGTCGACACGTTGCTCATGCCGACACCCGCCCCGGACCACGAGTTGCCACCGGGTGGCCAGCCGTCAGGTGGATCGAACAGCCGCCGATCACCGCCACCCTTGCCGGCTCATTGCCACCGTGTTCTTTCGCCACACCCAGGCTCCCAGGCCAGTCGCGATTTTCGCAGCCGGACAACTCAACGGCACTCGGTGAGTGAAATGACCTCGGTCAATGAGCCGACGGGATGGCCCCAGTGGCCTGGCCGACCCGATCACAGCGGAACGGATCAACCG
>DLVV01000451.1:7131-8475 GCA_003445035.1 Planctomycetaceae bacterium
ACCCGATCACAGCGGAACGGATCGACCGGCATCGACAGATCCTGGCCCAGCACCATCTGCCGCACCAGCACGGCCGTGGCCGGCGACAACTGCAACCCGGCACGGAAGTGACCGGCGGCGACCAGCAGGTTGTCGTGATCGGGAACCGGGCCGAGGTAAGGCATCCCGTCGGCGGCCCCGGGTCGCAGCCCCGACCAGCAACGTTCGAATCCGGCACCGGCCAGACCCGGCACCAATTCCTCGGCAAACCGGATCAGTCCGGCAACGCCCTCGGCCGTGTTCTCTTTCTGGAAACCGACCCACTCCTCGGTCGACCCCACCAGGATCCGTCCGTCGGGGCGAGGCACCAGATACCGGGCCCCGAGGCCGATGACCCGAGTGAATGGCAACGGCCTTGCCGACAATTGCACGATCTGGCCTCGCACCGGCTCGATGGCCACATCGGCACCACAGCCGACCAGCAACCGACGAGTCCAGGCTCCGGCGGCCACGACAAACTGGCCGCCGACATGCTCGGCATCCATGGTCCGCGCTGCCACCACGTGTCCGTTTTCACGGACCAGGTCCACCACCGGAGCCCCCGAAACCAGTTCGACCCCGGCGGCCGCAGCAGCGGCCATCAGCGCCTTGAAATGCCTTGGGTTGCGAACCTGGCACTTCTCGGGCAAATGCAACCCGACGACCGTCGATGGATTCAACGCCGGTTCCAGCCTCAACAACTCGTCCCTCGACAGCACTTCGGCCGCCACCTCTTCCTCTCGCCAGGCTTCAGCCAGATCATCCAGCTGATCAGCCGGGCCGGCCAGGCGAATCTCCAGGCCTCCGCAATTTCGGAAACCGTTGTCAATCCCGGTCAGTTCCCGCAATTGGGCAGACCACTCGGGCCACAACCGACAACTTTCACCTCTCAGGCGATCGTACGGATGCGTCGCCGCATCGGCGTTGCCCGGCGGCAGGATTCCGGCCCCGGCCCACGACGCCTCCCGGCCGAAGGCCGACTGATCGAGCACCTTGACCGACACTCCGTGCCGCGACAATTCCCAGGCGATCGACATCCCGATCACGCCACCGCCAACCACGACCACATCCGCCATGCCTGCCATCCCTGTGCATTGACCCAGTGGCAGGCCCCCCTGCCAGCCCCGTCCGGGGCCCTGGTTCGTGTTGGCTTGTTACCGTTTCTTGCCCGTGAGGCTCCGGACGTAGGCGGAGGCCAATCGCTTCAGGTCCGTCGGCGCGTAGATCGCCTTGACCGAGCCGGCCACGCCGGTTCCATTCTGGAGATTGCCGACGAACTTGACGAACCGGTTGCCTCCACCAGCCTTGATCATGAACGTCACCAGC
>DLVV01000216.1 GCA_003445035.1 Planctomycetaceae bacterium
TTGGCCGCCTGTTTCGAGCCGCTGATGGACGGAATGTTTCCGTTACCGAGGGAGACGGGATAGCCAAAGGTCCGGCCAAACACAGTTGTCAACTGGCGGGGCCGGCGACGTTCGGCTGACTATTGGTGTGCGACGCGAACCGGAGGCAGCCGGGTGACGAGGCCTGCATCGGTACGCTGCAGTTCCTTGATCGTGTTCCGACGGAAACGAGAAAGCCGACCGGCATGGGCGGGTTCGAGAGCCAGGTTCCTGAGTTCATCGGGATCCGCGATCAGGTCGTAGAGCTCCTCGATCTGGTTGTCTTCCATTGTGCGGATGTATTTGTAGCGGCCCTTGGCCAGTGACACCCACCAGGGCACGCCACCGCTGTCGAGTTTTGACGAGTTGGGCGGGATCGTGTTGGTGTCGTCGCCGTATTTCCGTTGCGTGTAGATGGTCAGCGTGGGGTGCGTCCAACGAGAATCGGGTCGCCGCAGCAACTTGGACAAGTTGTGTCCGTGCATCTTCCAGGGCAAGTCAATGTCGGCGAACTTGAAGAACGTGGGCACCAGGTCAACACCGGCGACGGGGTGCCGGCAGACCTCTCCCTCAGGAACTCGACCCGGCATGCTGACGATCAACGGGGACCGAATGGTTCCATCGTAGGGGGCGATCTTGCGGCAGAACCCATGCTGACCCCAGCCGAAACCCTGGTCTGCCGTGAACACGACGAGGGTGTTTTTGTATTGACCGGTGGTCTTGAGCGCCTCGATCAAGGTGCCGACCGACTCGTCTAGCGCTCGGACGCCCTGGTGATACTGTCGAACCCAGTCGGTTAGCGTGTTGCCGTGGATTCCCATGGTTCCTTCGACCGTCTGGCCACCAAACCGCCCCCCCTTCAGTTCGGGGCGGCCGTTCCCGTCCTTGACCCAGTACTCGATCTTCTGCATGTAATCGGGCTTGCCGGGCCGCGGAGGAAAGATGTCCTTGGGCGTGGGGACTCGGATGCCGGGGTAGATGTTCAGGTGCCGTTTGGCGGGCGTGAAGGGGCCGTGAACAGCTCCGTAGCACAGCCAGAGGTACCAGGGTTTATCCGCTTGGCGATTGGCTCCCCGGATGTAGTCCACGGCCCACTTGGTGTAATTGTCGGTGGAATAGCCTTTTGTGAGCTTCGCTTTCCCACCGTTAGTTTCGATCAACTGGTCGTAGAAGTAGTGGCCCGAGTTGTCCGGATGCCTGGGGCGATTCCAGACCACCTGATAGTCCCAGTCGCGACCAAAGCCGGTGTCGGTGCCAGTGTGCCACTTTCCAATCTGGGCAGTCTGGTAGCCATTCTGGCGAAACACCGATGGCCAGAACGGAGCCCGCTTGGGGTCATACGTGCTGCCCGGATACTTGCCTTCCATTTTCAGCGACTTGACACCGTAGGGGTGGTGTCCGGTAAGCAGGGCGGCTCGTGAAGGGAGGCACCAGGTGCCGATGTAGGCGTGGGTGAAACGGACACCGCGCTTGGCCAGTGCGTCGATGTTGGGGGTGTCGACGAACTTGTAGGCCTCGGGGTAGCAACTGACCGTCCGGTGGGATTGGTCATCTGTGTAGATGAACAGGATGTTCGGACGGTCCTTGCCCACCGCCTTTGGAGCAGGCAAGCAGGTGACCGCGACGAGGCAAAGAGTGGCGAGGCGGTGCATCAGGCTCCCTTGGGTTTGCCCCAGTGGTTTCTGTAAGGACGTGACATCAGCTTGTCGGCTTCGGCATCGCCGAGAACGCGTTCGGTGTTGGGGTCGAAACGGAATGATCGGCCCAACCGAGTTGCGACGTTGCCCAGGTGGCACAGCGATGTGGTCAGGTGTCCCAATTCGATATCGCCGTTGGGAGTTTCGCCGGTTCTCACGCAGTGAAGAAAGTTTTTGACGTGTTTCCCGGCGTTCTGTGCCTCGGGAATGACCTTTACCTCGATCCGCCGGTTCCTCTCTCCATAGACAGCAATCTTGCCACGGCGGCTGAGGAACATCTGCCCCTTGGTTCCGTAGAATTCGACTCCACTGTCGACGTTGTGTGGGTAGTTGGTCGACCAGAGGCGTTGTTCGTACATCAGGATCTTCTGTTCCCCGGTTGCGCCGCCTCCGGGGTACTGGAAAGCGACTTGCTGGGTGTCCGGAAACTGTTGGTCGTCATCGAAGAAGAACTTTCCACCAGCGGCCGACACCAGTGAGGGATGAGTGTCGACACCCAGTCCCCACCGGGCGTAATCGATGTCGTGGACACCGTCGTTGCCCATGTCGCCTGTCCCGAAGTGATACCACCAGTGCCATCCGGATGGGGTTCGATTGGCCTGGTACGGGATGAACTGGGCCGGGCCGACCCAGTTGTCGTAATCAAGAGTGGTTGGCGGAGTGCCGGGCTGGCCTTTGCCGATGTTGCCTCGTCGCTGGATATTCCAGGCTTTGCAGGCCTTGACGTCGCCGATGATGCCGTCGCGGAGCAGCTTGACCGCGTCGATCATCATCGTGGTGCTACGGACCTGTGTTCCGTGCTGAACCACCCGTTTGTTACGACGTGCGGATTCGACCAGCAGGCGGCCTTCTCGAACATTGTGGGAACACGGCTTTTCCACGTAAACATGTTTGCCGGCCTCACAGGCCAGGATGGCAGCTGGCGAGTGCCAATGATCCGGGGTGGCGACGATTACCGCATCCAGCCTGTCATCAGCCAGCACCTTGCGAATGTCGTTGCTGACGTTGACCTGGTCGCGAGCCAGTTTTTGACCGCGTTGAAGTCGACCGGTGTCGACGTCGCAGACCCAGGACAGGTTCACTCCGGGGTTCGACTGAAAGACGCCAGCCAGGTACGACCCGCGGCCACCGCAGCCGATCAATGCCACCGAAACCGGTTTTTTGGCATCTGCTGCACCGGCGTGGTGAACGTAGGAGGCCAGGGACAGCGAGGCAGCTGCAGTTGAGGTGGCCTGGAGGAAGTTTCGGCGAGTTGGCGATGTCATGACCGTTGTTTCCCGTGGGAGTCAAAGTCAGTGAATGAGCCTCAGGCTACGGATTCTACGAAGCCCGCGGTGCGAATGTCACGGTGGGGCGTCCAAACCGCCGCAGGGCGTCAGTTCTTCGGTGTGTGGGGAGCATGCCCCAGGTGCCGGTCGAGAAACCTGTCGGCCAGGACACGCGACGACGAGGGGAACGAGTGACCGATGCCGGGATAGGCGGCCTGCAGTCGGGCTTGGGAAGCGAACAGGCCATAGACCGGACGGGCAGCATCCAGGGAGTCCAGGACGCCCGTGTAATCGAAATCGGAGTCGCCCCGGGCCGCAATCGCAAGAAAGGGTCTCGGCGCGAACGTGCCGATGATCTCGGGGAAATCAAAAGGCAAGCGATCAGCGTCGTTGCCGAAGTGTGTACGGATTCGGGGCATGTAGCGTGGCCCGGCCCAGGACGGAACATCGTCCTTGTGGAACCGGGTGAATCCGCAATTGGATACGATCACCCGGAGCCGCGGTTCGAATGCCGCGGTAAATATCGCGTTGTGTCCCCCCAGCGAATGACCGATCACGCCGATGCGTGCGGGATCAACCTCGTCGAGGGTCGTTAACAGGTCAACGGCTCGGATGTTGTCCCATATGGCCTTCATCGTCCCACTGGCATAACCGTGCCGCGGTGAGAAATCGTAGGTCGACTCGCCAAATCCGGGGTAATCCGGAGCCAGTGTGACGTAGCCCCGCCGGGCCAGGTGGACGGCGTGAGCCAGGTCCGGGTTGCCGGACAAGCCGGCGGCTTCCAGCTTGCCCGCCCTGTTGGTCTGTTGCAGGCAGAGCACGGCCGGGCGACGGTGCCGAGTGTCGGGTTTTGTCGGAGAGAACAGGTAGGCGGCCACTCGCCCGGTCCGGTCGGTGCGAAACGTGAGCTTGCGACGGGCGATCGTGCCCAGTTGGACGGACTCGGTGATCCGCACGTCCAGTGAGACCCGAGATGAACGGTCCGGAAGTTGACCCATCACCTGCTGCAGCCCGTTGAGGATATGGCGACGTCGGATCTTCCAGTCACTCAGTGACCGGATGGGCCGCAACTGTCCGGCGTCGTTGCGAACCACCATCAGGTTTTGATGTTGGCGATATCCGACATTCGGTTGGGTTGTTGTCGCAGGAGACACCGTGGGCGTGGCCTGTCCGAAGGCGGCCGACGTCAGTAGAAAACAGGCAATGATGACGGTGCGACGCATGGCGTGGATCCCCTGGCCTGGCCCTTCTAGGTTACTGGGATAATGACATCACCGCGTTTGGACCGGTACCTTGTGGGGGAGTCCGGGCGTGTCCTGGGCGATTTGTCTTCACGGTTGCCCCCTGAAAGTCCGCGGCCAGGTATGGAGTGCCCCCTGATATGACGTTGCACCCGGAATCACGTCGGTTGCTGGATGAACTGGCGCAGTTGGCTCTGCCGCCGATCGAAATGCAGACGCTCGACGAGGCTCGCAAACGGTTGGTGCCACCGGAGGGGCCGTTGGAGATTGTCGACAAGGTTGTCGACGAGGAGTTCGAGGGTTCGGGCGGCCCGGTTCGTACACGCAGGTATCACCCGGTGACTGGTGTTGCCGGCAGTCGAAATCTGTTGGTGTTTTTTCACGGCGGTGGATGGGTGATCGGGAGTGTTGAGACGCACGAGGATCTGTGTCGCCAACTGGCCAATGCCTGTAACGCCGTCGTGGTGTCGGTCGATTACCGTCTCGCCCCCGAGTCGCCTTTCCCCTTGCCTGTTGACGATTGCGTTGCCGGGCTGGAATGGGCTGCGGGACGCCGAGAAGCCTGGGGCGTCGACGGCATCACCGGTGTGGCCGGGGACAGTGCGGGAGGCAACCTCGCTGCGGCAGTGGCATTGAAGGACCTTGAGCTCGCGACGCCACAGGTCGAATGCCAGGTTCTGCTCTACCCGGTCACCGACAGCAATCTGGATTCGGGGTCCTACCTGGAATTTGCCGAAGGGTATGGGCTCACCCGCAATGCGATGGCGTGGTTTTGGGAGCAGTACATGGGTGGGAAAGACGCTTCGCAGCCGGTGGCGTCTCCCTTGCAAGCCGAGTCGCTGGCGGGACTGCCGCCCACCTACATCGTCACAGCCGAGTACGACACGCTGCGAGATGAAGGCGACGCGTACGCCGAGCGTCTGAAAGGGGAAGGCGTGAGCGTCGCGTCGGAATGCGTGCCAGGGATGCTGCACGGTTTTTTGATGCACCGCGACCGGTTCGTCGAAGTGGAAGAAGTGGTCGGACGGATCGGCCGTTGGGCACGGCAGTGCGGCCCCGCAAAGGCTACTTGACGCTGGAGCGTTTGAAATACTCGAGCCGTCGGGCGACCTGGCCACCGGGAAACCGCGGAAGGAGACGCGTGGTGTCGATTGCCAGGCCCTGATGGTCACGGAGGAAAACGACCGTGTTGAGCACCAGCAGGGCCTCGGCTTCGGTGGGCACCGTGTTCAGGACGTCGTAAAGGACCGGCAACGGGTCGGGAGTGTTGGTTTTCAGAACGGCAAGGCATTCGGCCGCCCGCAGTCGGACCATGGGATGCGGGTCGCCCAGGCAAACAGCCACTGCGACGGAGATCGGTTTTGCGGGTGGGCCGATGAGAGTGACCGCCTGGCAGGCCCAGTAGCGGTGCCACGGGTTCTTCGAGAGGAGATGGGCCTTGAGTTTGCCCAATGCCACGGGCAACGGGGTCAGTGACAGGGCAGCGATGTCGTGCAGAAAGACGATTTCTTTATGGTGCGCCACGCCAAAGCCAATTGGGTCGTCGAGCATGTTGCTGACCTGGTGGCTTTCGGGGTAGAAGCTCAGGTCGTTGATCTCGAGGACCTTTTTCCGCAGTCGGTTCCGCAGGTCCAGCAGAACCTTGTGGTGGCCAGGGTCGGCCGAGAGGTCTTTGACCTGGTGCGGGTCGGATTGGATGTCAAAGAGCTGTTCGGCCGGGCGAGGGTGGAAAAATTGCTTCTGGGCCGCATTGAGCGTCCCGGCTCTGTGCAATGTGCGCCATTCCTGGAAGGCCAGCATCCGGTACCTGTAGTTGTTCTGCAGGCCATCGGGATAGAAGCCCTGGTAGTTGCGGATGTAGGTGTAACGGCCTTTGCGAAGAGTTCGCACGTGATCGTATTTTTCATCGAAGCGGTCCGCATGGCCGAACGCCTCGTCCCGTGAAGCCAGGTCCTGGGCCGAGACACCGGGGCCGAGGAACGGGCGGCCGTCGAGTCTCTTGTCGATGTCCAGGCCGGCCAGGTGCAGAACCGTGGGGCCGAAGTCGGTGAAACTGACGAAACCCCCAAGCCGCGTGTTGGGCTTGTGGTCAACCAGATGGCGAAAGTTTGCCGGGATGCGGACCACAAGAGGCACGTGCAGGCCGCTCTCGTAGGCATAACCCTTGCTACGGGGAAGCACCCCCCCGTGGTCACCGAAATAGAAAATGAAGGTGTCTTCCAGCAGACCGTCGGCTGTCAATTGTCGGAGAACACGTCCAATCTGCTTGTCGATGACGCCCATGCGGTCAAAATACCGAGCGTGGGTGTAGCGGAACGTGGGGGTGTCGGGGTGATAGGGGGCTAGCTTGATCGCATCGGGTGAGACCGCTGTCGGGGTGTCAAACTGTTCTCGGCGGAAATGGAGGGAGCTCTCGTGTGATTGTCCGAAGGACTGCATGTGGAAGAAGGGCTGCTGTTTGTCGGGGCGGTTTCGCCAACTGGCCTTCGGAGACGACGCGTTCCAGAGCCGCTTAATGGGAAACCGGAAGTTGTAGTCGGTCTTTCGACGGTTGGTCGTGTAGTAACCGTTTTGTTTGAGCACCGATGACCATGGCAGCAGTCCCTGGGGCAGCGCGGCCCGGGCAATCTTGCGGTGATACTGGAAACCGCCACGAGGAGCATAGATTCCGGTGGCCAGTGTTGAACGTGCAACCGAGCAAACCGGGCTGCACGAAAAAGCGTGATCGAAAACCAGCCCGTTTTTGGCAAGCGACAAGATGTTCGGTGTCGTACCGTGTCGGGCGCCGTACAGCCTGAGGTAATGAATGGAATTGTCTTCAGAGACCAGGAACAGGAAGTTGGGTCGTGTGGCTGCTGTGGCCGAGTTGGCGGCCAGGAGCAAGGACACGAGAAGGGCCAGGATTCGGATCATGGTTCGTTCCGGCGAGGAAATGGCCGCGCGGCCAAATTAGTCGGTCGGCGTGATGGCGACGCGGAGATGGGTCCGGGAATGGGCCACTTCGACAGCGCGGTCAATATCGGACAACGGAAAACTGGCCCCAACCAGTGTTCGTGAAACGGAATGGGAGGGGAGTTCGGCGAGGAAAGCGAGCGCCGCCTGAAGATCACGAGGGCGGTAGTTGTGGAGTCCGGAAATTCGCAGCATTCGTCGGACGACGTCCTGTGGGTCGAGGGGGATGGGCGGAGATTCGAATACGCTGCCCACGAGGATGGCCTGGCCGCCGATCCGGAGCCAGCCGAGAGCAGCCTCAATCGCCGAGGTGGCTCCCGAGACATCAATCGCAACATCCACTCCGTGGCCGTCGGTAAGGTTGTCGATCACTTCCGGTCGTCCAGTGGATGTGTCGTCCGGCGAGGGGTCCAGCAGGAGAGGTGTGCACCCGGCGATCGTTGTCGCCTGGTCGAGCCTGCTCGGATCGATGTCGGCGATGATGACGTTGGATGCGGAGTTGTGCAGGGCGAATTCAGCAATGGTCAATCCCAGCGATCCGGCTCCGAGCACCAGGAGTACGGCACCGCTGATCGGGTCGGCCATGCGGACGGCGGCTACGGAGGTTGCCGTGCAGCAATTGGCCGGAACAGCTTCGAGGTCACTCAGGCCGGGCGGCAGGCGGAAGATGGCGGTTCCGGGTAAAAGTCGGCAGTGAGAGCTGAAGCCGCCAAGTGGTCCGTCCTGTCCGGGATCGGCGTGGCCGTACTTGGTCAGCTGCAGGCATTTTTGAGGCAGGTCTCTCGTGCAATAGAAGCACGACCCACAGGAGGCGGCGATGGACCAGGTGATTCGGTCACCGGGTGCCAGTGGACCTCCTGACCAATCCGCGACAGGGCCGCGGGTGTCGATGACGCGACCGACGATCTCATGGCCGAGGACCGTGTGTTGTGGGCAGGGGCGACGGCCGGAAATTGTGTGCAGGTCGCTGCCGCAGACCGCGCACGCGGTGACTTCGACCAGCACTTCCCCGTCGTTCAGAGGCGCCAGTTCCATGGTGGCGAGGGTGAATCCGTCGCCGGGGCCATCGAACAGGGCTGCGGTGCATTCACGTGTCATCCCGGTGTTCCGCTGCCGGGTGTCGGATTGTTCGCGAACAGGGTCATCAGCCCAGCGACCTCGGCAATCGCATCGAGCAACCGTTGGATGTCCGTGTCGTGGACATCGCCGATCGTGCCGATGCGAAACGTGTCGGCGTGCGTGACTTTTCCTGGGTAGATCACGAAGCCACGCTGCTTGAGCAGGCCGTAAAAACGTGCGAAGTCGAAATCGGCAACCGGATCGTGGAACGACGTGATGATGGGGGATTGCAGCGAAGTCGGAAGCAAAGGACGAAACCCGATTTCTGCCATGCCAGCGACCAGCCGCCGTTGGTTTCTGGTGTAACGATCCGATCGGGCCGGGACCCCTCCTTCGGTCTCCAGTTCTCGCAGGGCCTGGGCGAAGGCCAGGACGGTGTGCGTTGGTGAGGTGAAACGCCACTTGCCGTTATGGGCCTCCATTTCGCTCCACTGGTGGTGGAGGTCGAGTGAGAGCGATCTGGAATTCCCAGAACAGTTCTCCATGGCCTGTCGCCTGGCAACGACGAAGGAAAACCCCGGAACGCCCTGGATGCACTTGTTGGCCGAAGAGATCACAAAGTCGGCCGAGAGGCTGTCCAGCGTCATCGGAATCCCGCCCATTGAGGACATGGCGTCGACGATGAATGACATCTCGTGGTTGGCCACCACGTTTCCCAGCGATTCGACCGGGTTCAACATGCCGCTTGTGGTTTCGCAATGTACGGTGGCGACATGAGTGGTGCCGGGGTGTTCGGTCAACAATCGGTCGAGATGTTCGGCCGAGGCGGGTTCGGTTTCACTCAATGCGGCATCGATGGTGGCAATACCCAGCCTGCGGGCAATCTCAAGGATTCTCGCTCCGTACGCCCCGTTGTTGATCACCAGCAGTTGTCCGGAGGCTGGAACCACGCTGCCGATGGTGGCTTCGACTCCGAATGTTCCACTGCCCTGCATCAGCACTGAGGTGGCATCCGCGTCACCGCCGAGCATGGCCACAAGGCTCTGGCGGATGGACTGCACGATGCCGTTGTAGTCGGCGTCCCAGGTTGAAAGGTCGCGATCCATCGCAGCACGAACGGTTGCCGTGGTGCTCAACGGGCCCGGGGTGAGCAGGAGGTATTCGGAATCCATGGCCGTGTCCCGCAAATGGGCTCAGGCGCCGTACTGGTCGAGCCAGTCGGGCAGTTCGGCGACCGAGGACAGGATCGCATCGGCCCCGGCTTTCAGCAGAACTCCGGCAGCCCGATCAACCGCTTGCTGTTGTTCGTCGGAGGCCATTTGGCCCCATTCGTCTTCGGAAAAGCCGACTTCGCTGCCGGTGGCGGTGATTCCAATGGTTCGGACACCGGCGTTGGTCCCGGCCTGAATGTCAGGAACGGTGTCACCGATCTTCAGGACCGCCGCGGGGGGGTACACCCCGAGTTCTTCCATGTTCTTGAAGATCATCCACGGGGCCGGTCGTCCGGCGGGCACCTCGTCGGCGCAGACCGCCGTGTCAGGGTGATACCCCTGCTGTGCTGCTGCTGCGATCGTGGGGTCTGCAACCACCCGGGGGTATCCGGTCGAAGACCCCACGCTGATCCCGCGCCGCTTGAGTTCTTCGAAACACTCACGGACCCCGGGAATCAGATCCGAGAGCTGCCGGGCCTGTTCAACCTGCAGGGGCATGAAGGCCTGGTAGAGCGCCTCAACGTCATCTTCTGTCCACGCATGTCCCTGGGACTGGTGCCACTGGGTGGCGGTGGTGTCCAGTCCGAACAGGGATCGGATGTGGTCCTTCTTGTGCAGTCCCATCGGCCCACGAATGTCCGAGTGAGACAATTCGACGCCATGAGCGCGGAATGCGGCATCAAACGCGTGAACGGGGGCGAGGCTGCCATGGTCCACGGTGGTCCCGGCCCAGTCGAAAATCACCAGGCGGATCGGAATCGACGTCTGTTCGGAAGGGGGTGTGGCGGTCGTCATGTTGATGCGAACATCGAAGGATCAATCAGGCCGAGGAAATGCTGAAGCGGAGGTGTGGGCAGGCCAGGATGTTTGGCCTTGTCGTCCCAGGTCCGAAGCCGCACCGCCGACTCACTGTAGGGGGTTTTGCGGAAGGCGGCCACTTGGTCATCGGTGAACGGCCCCCCCTGCAACGAGAGACTCAGTTGTGACGCGTCAGAGAGGTTTGCGTGGTACTCGGCGTCCACGGCACACAGAAATCTCTTTGCCGGAACGTGCAGCCTGACCGGTTGCGTCACGGCGTCGTGGAAACCCGCTTCCGCCTCCAGCCAATCGGCACCGGATCGCTCGTGAGTGTCATCTATGCCACGTTCCGCGCAATCCTCACCAAGGTCGTGGATCAAGTGTCCAACATCGTGGAGCAGTGCGGAGACGATTTCATGAGCCGGACTCCCCTGCTCTTCAGCCAGTTGGGCGGCCTGCAGCGCGTGTTCGAGTTGTGTCACGGCTTCGCCTCCATAAAGTTCGCCTCCCTGGTTCGCAAAGAGGCCGGAAAGGCGGTCGACGATGCCGGAGATCTGGCCTTGGGACAATTCTTCGGATGACATGTTCAAACGTCCTCGACATCGGATGGTGGCGTGTGGGACGAGCCCGTGGGAGCGGTTGTGCGGTTCAGCAGACGTTCGTTGAGACGCCAGTAGAACACCGCGGTGGCCAGCGCGAACAGCGAGACTCCCGCCAAGCCCAGGAACGCGACATTCCAACCGTAACGTTCGGCGAGTACACCGACCGTATAACCCGAGAGGATGGCACCTCCGTATCCGGCGCTGTCACTGAGTCCTGACACGGTGCCGCTGGCCTGTTTTCCGCCGATATCCAGGGCCATGACCCCCGAGAGATAACTGTAGGGCCCCAGCAAGAAGAAGGAGACGAGGGACACCAGCAGGACCGCAGTCCACGGGCGTCCCGTCAGGTCAACCGTGCCCAGCAGTACGAGGGCGACGATCAATCCACAGATCGAGGGGACCATGATTCGCCCGTGGCGACCGGCAAAACGGTCCGAGAGAACTCCCGCCAGGATCGCCGATACGGCCCCGACCAGTGGGAAACTCAGGCTGGCAGCAGCAGCCAGCCCGGGAGGCAGTTGTGCCACCTCATTCAGATACGTGGGCGTCCAGAAGTTGAAGGTCTCGCGAATCAACGTGAGGCCAAAATTCGTCAGGCATACGGTCCAGAACAACGGGCTGCGGACCAGGGGGGCCAGTAGTTCCCGGAAAGGGGTTCGCCGAGATTTCTGTCCGTCTTCACCGTAAAGGTTGGCCGGATTGGCCTCCGGTTCGGCCGCACCCACATGTGACGGGTCGGGCTTGAGGAAGCGAAACAGGGCAACGCCGATCAGCAGGGTCGTGCCAGCGGCAATCCAGAAGACAGCTCTCCAGTCGTTGAGATAGGACATCGTCGGGCGTGTTTCACCCAGGCGGATGACTCCTCCGAGGTAAGCGCGTGCCGCCGCATCACCGACCAGAAAACTGCACGAGAGGAACGCCATGATCGTGGCATGACGCGAGAGGGGGAACCACCGCGAGGCGATGTTGACCAGCGCCACCCAGCCGCAGGACTGAAACAGTCGGTTGGCAGCCCAGATGGCGGCGAAAACTCCGACGCCGGCTAGGGACCAAAAGTTGCCGGAGACAGCGAAGACCGCCGTACAAACGACCGAGGCGAACAGTCCCCCCAGGAACAGGGGGCGGCCACCCAGTCGGTCTGCCAAGAGGCCGTTGATGATCTTGCCGATCGCGTAGGTGGCGACGCCGGCCGAAGCGATCAGGCCCATCCCCTCCTTGTTCAAACCGCGGTCGGAATATTCGGCCAGCAGCAATGGCGTGGCCACCGAGAGATTCGATCGGCAGATGTAATAAGCGGCGTAACCCGAGAAGAGTGAGCCGGCAGTGATCCACTGCCACCGTCGGAGTGAGGAAGGGCTGCTCACGGAGGGCCTTGTACAAGGTGGAGGGCGCGGGTCTCAGGCCAAGAGTTCGTCGATCACCCGGCCGTGTACGTCGGTCAGGCGGAAGTCCCGGCCGGCATGATGATAAGTCAGCTCTTCGTGGTCGAAGCCCATCAGGTGCAGCATGGTGGCGTGAAGGTCGTGGACGTGCACGGGGTTGTCCACAGCCCGGTAGCCGAAGTCGTCGGTCGTGCCGTAGGTCATTCCGCCTCGGGTGCCGCCACCAGCCATCCAGACGGTATAGCCATGATGGTTATGATCACGGCCAGTGGGTTTTCGATTGGCGCCAAGCGGAATTTCCACAGCCGGCGTACGTCCGAATTCCCCTCCACAGACGACCAGGGTCTCGTCGAGCAGCCCCCGCTGGGCGAGGTCGGTTAGCAGCGCGGCGATTGGGCCGTCGGCCTCACGGCCCAGTTTGGCGTGAGCGTCAGCGAGTCCTTCGTGAGAATCCCAGGGTTGTACGTCACCGTGGTAGCACTGTACGACGCGAACTCCACGTTCGACCAGCCGTCTGGCCATTAGCATCTGGCGGCCGTGAAGTTTGTCGGTTCCATAGAGCTTGTGGATGGATTTCGGTTCGTGGGAGAGGTCCAGTGCGTCGGTAGCTTCCAGTTGCATTCGGAATGCCAACTCGAACGACGCGATCCGGGCTTCCAGAAGTGCATCCTCTTTTCGCGTTTCGCGATGGCGACGGTTGAGTTTCGCCAGCAGGTCCAACTGCTGACGCTGTGCATCCCGAGGCAGGGTCTTGTTGCGAATGTTGGCGACGAGGCTCTCCACCTCCTTTTTTCGAGTGTCGAGGTAGGTTCCCTGGTAGACACCGGGGAGGAAAGAGGATCTCCAGTTGGAGAAGTCGGCGACCGGAAGCCCGGGGCACAGGGTGACGAATCCTGGCAGGTTCTGATTCTCGGTCCCCAGGCCGTAGGTTAGCCAACTGCCGTAACTGGGACGCGAGAGTCGTTCGTCGCCACAGTTCATCAGCCGCATGCTTTGTTCGTGATTGGGCGTGTTGGAGTGCATCGAGCGGATGACGCACAGGCGATCTGCGTGGCGAGATGCAGTTTTTTCGAACACGGTGCTGGCCCACAGACCACTGTCCCCGTATTGCTGAAAGCGAAATGGTGATGCCAGGGCCACACCGGTTTCGCGTTCGGTGGTCAGGTTGCCGATGGGGATGGGTCGTCCGCCGTGGCGATCGAGCAGGGGCTTGGGGTCCCACGTATCGACTTGAGATGGGCCGCCGTTGAGGTAGATGTGAATGATGTTCCTGGCCCGGGGTCGATGGTGAGCCGGGCGAGGGGCGAGCGCGGTCGTGTCGGCGTTGAGAATTTGCGCCAGTGCGAGGGTCCCGACGCCGGCGCCGAGGGACAGTAGGGCGTCACGGCGAGAGCCGGCCGAGGTTGAGAGTGGGTGAAAACCGGACACTGCTGTCCCCTTAATCCACAAACATCAGTTCGTTGGTCATCAACAGGACCTGGGAAAATCGATCCCAGCCGTGGTTGGTGACGAAGGCCGATCCGAGTTCACGCTCGTCTTCTGTGGGTTCTCGCCGAAGTGCCATTCGGTAGATTTCGCCAATTCGCCTGGACTTGTCGGGGTCCCTGGATTCACTGCGAGAGGCTAACGCCTTGGCCGATCGAATCACGAAATCCGAATTCAGCATGAACAACGCTTGCTGCGGAACGGTGGTCACTTGTCGACGCGCCGTCGAGCAATCGGGACTGGCAAAATCGAAATTGCGAACAACGTCCGGAATGTTCTGGCGTTCGACAATCGCGTAGACCGTCCGGCGGCGGTTGTCGGGTGAGGTGATGGCTGTGGGGCGGCCAAACATTTTCAAATCGAGGCGTCCGGATACGGCGAGCAAAGTGTCCCTGAGTGACTCGAGATCGAGTCGCCTCCGGTTCGCGCGCCACAGGTGGCGGTTGGTTGCGTCGGTGACCAGTTGCGTTGTGAAAGGTTTTGTGGTGGGGACAAGTGAGTCGCGTTGCCATGTGCGCGATGACACGATGAGCCTGTGCAATGATTTCAGTTTCCATCCGCCGCGGATCAATCTGTCGGCCAGGAAATCCAACAGGCCCAGTTGGGTCGGGCGTTCGGACTGGAGGCCGAAGTCGCTGGGGGTTTGGACCAGTGGCTCTCCGAAATGGTGCATCCAAACCCGGTTGGCCAGAACACGGGCGGTGAGCGGGTTCTTGGGAGATGTGATGGCTCGGGCCAGGTCGGAGCGGCCAGAACCGTTGGCGAACGGAACGGACTTCGGTCCGGCAATCAGTTGCAGGAATCTTCGCGGAACCGGTTGGCCGGGAAGCGTGGGGTCGCCGCGCCGAAAGATTACCGGGGAATACAACTCGTCGGTGTCACGAAGGGTCATCGCGCGGGCGGCCGCGTTTGGCGACTTGACAGCCAAAATATCCAGGCCTCGGACCAGTCCGCGATATTTGTCCTTGTCGGTTCGAGACATGTAGTACCAGGTCTGGCGAAGCGGGAACCAGGTCGGGCTTTGTTTTCCGATGAGTGTCCTGCGGAGTGGGTCAGAGTCGGGCAGCCTGTCGTCAGCAGAGGCGCCGATCAGCACTCGGGCGTAGATCTCCGTGACGTCTCGCACACGCCTGGGGGGCGAAGTGGTCAGCGCGTCGAGCAGCCGCTGGTCGACACCGCTCTTTTTCCAGGCGGCCAGGAAACGTTTCGAGTCGGGTACGCTGTCAGAGTTGGGGGGCCGCCGTGTCAGCAGGTCGTGCCACGGGCCGAAAACGCGGTCGCCGGGTTGTGCACGAGCGGCGACGAAAAGCCTCCAGCGGTGGAGGATCTGAGGGCGAATCTGTTTAGGGATGAGTGAGAGAAAGAAAATGGAGGTTTCGTTGATGTCCGGGTCAGTGGTCGCGACCTTCAACAGGTAGCGAGCGGTCCGAGAGCGGGCGGTGGCCATCAGGGATGTGTGCTGGTTGGAGAGCATCTTTCGAACTTCAGCCACTTTCAACTGGTGTTCGGCCTCGTACTTCTTGCCGTCGTTCCTGGGAGTTTCGATTCGGGGCCGATCGACCGGTTCTTCGCTGCTGGCGAACACGCCGTAGAGCGAGTAGTAGTCAGCGGTGGGGATCGGGTCGAACTTGTGGTCGTGACACCTGGCACAGGCCACCGTCAGACCCATCAGGCCCCGGGTGACGACGTCGATCTGATCGTCGATGATGTCGTGCCGGTTGCGATCAAACATGCGTCCGAGCGTCAGGAAGCCCATCGCAGCCAGTTCGGGGGCGTCGTCCGGAAGGTCGAGCTGATCGGCGGCGAGTTGTTCGTGGATGAAGCGATCGAACGGCTTGTCCTGGTTGAACGAGCGGATGACATAATCACGATAGGTGTATGCGAAGGGGCGAATGCGGTTGTCGCCGTACATCAACACCCCATCCTTGGTGTCGGCGTAGCGAGCGACATCCAGCCAGTGTCGCCCCCACCGTTCACCGTAATGCGGTGATGCCAGTAACGATTCGGTGAGGGCGTCGAGACCTTTTCGGACAGCCAGTTCCAGTTGACGAGGTTTTGGGGGAAGTCCGTGGAGGTCGTAACACAGGCGGCGGACCAGCGTGGGCATATTCGCACGGGGGACGGTGCGAAGACCGGCCGCCTTGAGGTTCCTGTCGACAAGCACGTCGATCGGATGGACGCCAGAGGGGACACGAGGCGGTTGAATGGCCTGGAACGCCCAATGATCATCCGCATCAACGGTAGGGCGGCCTGCAGGAAGTGCCAGGGCCAATGCCGAGACCAGGAGGATTCGGGGCAACGTCATGGTGGTCATGATGTCGTGGGCACGAAACGGATTGCGGAGGGTCAGGCCAACACGTGGTCGATCACGGTATCTTAGTTCATTGGAGGATGCGATGAGAGTTGCGGACCATTGGCCTGGTACGGGAAGGTGGACCCGGTGGCACGAATGCGATTGCCGGTCAAGGTCGTCCCGGGTGCGTCTCGTGACGAGGTGTCGGGGTGGCTTGGTGACTCATTGAAGATCCGTGTTGCGGCACGACCAGAACAAGGTGAGGCGAACAAGGCGGTGGCTGGGTTCCTGGCCGAACTGCTGCTGGTGCCACGGCAACAGATCGCACTGGTTCATGGGGCACGGTCAGCGAACAAGTTATTTGCCATCGAGGGGCGATCGATGGAGGATGCCCGTCGAATGGTCGCGGAACGATCGTGACACCTGTCGAGAGCGCAACGATGCCAGACACGGCTGTCGTACTTGGTACGGCCCAGGACGGAGGGGTTCCACAAGCCGGGTGTGGCTGTGGGACGTGTGGGAGAGCCCGGGTGGACCCCGGGAGTGTGCGGCGTCCGAGTTGCCTGGGGCTCATTGACGGTGTGACGGGGAGTCGTTGGATCGTCGATGCAACTCCTCAGTTTCCATCGCAACTCGATGACCTGTTCAGCGTCGATGGCGGTTCGGTTGGTGGGCCGCCTGAGGGCATCCTGTTGACGCACGCCCACGTGGGCCACTATGCCGGGCTGCTGCACCTGGGGGGGGAGGTGATGTGCGGTCACGAGGTGCCGGTGTGGGTGATGCCACGCATGGCGGAGTTTCTGAATGCACACGAACCATGGGCGTCCCTGGTGGCTCGTCGACATGTGATTCTCAAGGAGATGTCGCCGCAAAGCCCCGTGTCACTGGGAGAACGGATCTCGGTTCGTCCCGTGCCTGTTCCGCATCGTGATGAATTGTCGGAAACCGTCGCGTTTGAGATTGCAGGTGCCTCACGTCGTGTGCTCTGGCTGCCCGACATCGACGATTGGGACGCAAGACTGGCGGATTGGGTGGCGGGTGTCGACGTGGCCTGGCTAGACGGGACGTTTTATTCAGATTCGGAACTGCCGGGTCGCGAACTGGGCCAGATCCCTCACCCTCGAATCAGCGACCATCTCGCGGAGTACAGCAGGTTGGCCGATGGGGGCGGCACCGACGTGCGATTGATTCACCTGAACCACAGCAACCCGGCCTGCGATCCGGAATCCCCGGAGGCGAGACTCATTGCCGACGCCGGTGTGCGGGTGGCATCGGAAGGTGAGCGAATCGAGTTGTGATGCCGGGCGGCTACGTCCGCCAGAACGTCGATTTTCGAGTCGACTTGTACTTGATCGCCAGGTGCGGGGTGTCGAGCCGCTTCTGCTTCTGGAACAGCGACTCCACTCCAGCAGCCGTCATTCCGGTGGTGAGCAAAGTCCGCTCGACCGGGTACGGGGACTTGCCGGTACGGAACAACGTCTCGATGTGATTGAC
>DLVV01000007.1:0-643 GCA_003445035.1 Planctomycetaceae bacterium
CGGGGCGGGTGTCTGTTTCAACTTCGGTCGTATCATCACCGCCGTGACGGTGTTTGCCGGTGCCATCCTGATCCAGGAGTTCAACGAAGACTACGCGCTGCTCGGGAAGATCATGAGCCTGATTTACCTGCTTGGTGCGATCGGCATTCTGTTGCTGCCATCGGGTGTCGGCGGCGAGATCGAAGACTAGTGGACTTGAGTGGCCGGACAGGATCGTGAGCGAGATGCTGAAACTCGGATTGACCGATTCCGGTCCTGCGGTGGCCTCCGAATGGCAGGCCGCTGTCGATCGGTTGGCCGACGTGACGATCGTCGATGCCGATGCGGCCGATGCCGTGCTGGTGGCCGGTGTCGATGCTGCCAACCAGGTCGCCGAATCCGGTCGCCACGTGTTGCTGATCCCCGGAACGCTGGGCAGTTCGGACGAGGCTGCCGGGCTGGCCGCACCCGATGACACCGTCGTCATGCTGGCGGCGACCGGCAGGTTTCAGCCATCGATCCGCGAGGTGCAGGCGGTCAACTCGAACGGATCACTGGGGCCACTCGGGCTGTTGAGGATCCACCGGTGGCTGCCCGGCGGTGACCCGGTTGGCATCGCCTGCCTGGCCGATCAACTCGACCTGGCCAACTGGCTGTTCGGCAC
>DLVV01000007.1:1038-4775 GCA_003445035.1 Planctomycetaceae bacterium
CTGGTCGACGTGGCCACCACTCTTCCCGGAGGTGACGACTACTATTCGTTGTCGCTGATCGGCGGTGATGGTTCCGTCTATGCCGATGACCATCACAACATGCACCTGCTGTATGGCGGCGGTCAGCCGGAGGCGGTGCGAGGCGGGGAGAGCGTGTCCGGGCTGGTCAACCTGCTGACGGAGTTCGCATCCGCGGTGGCGGAAGGTCGGGCGGCCGATCCTGGACCGGCCGCTGCGGTGGGAGCGTTGAGAGTGGCCGAGGCGGCCGAGCGGTCGATCGAGGCGGGAGCTCCGTTGGGGCTCAACGAGACAGGAGACGGTTATGAGCTCGGTTGAGAACACCACCGTCTTTCGCTGTGCGGTGGTCAGCGTGGTCAAGCACGCCTACGTGCCCAACGGTGTGGTCACACACCCGCGGTTCGACCTGGTCGTCGTCTGCGACGACGCCGATCAGCCCGACTGGGTTCACGAGCGAAACCAGCTCTACGCCGACGAGCACGGCATCCCGTACGTGAAGGGAATCGAGCAGGCGGTGGCCGATCACGACGTGCAGGTGGCGGTCATCAGTTCCGAAGCCGAACGTCACTGTGACCTGGCAGTCCGGTGTGCGGCGCTTGGCCTGCACGTGGTGCAGGACAAGCCGATGTCGAACCGGATTTCGGAATGCGACCGGGTGGTCGCCGCGGTGGCCGAACACGACGTGCGGTTCATGATGTGGAATCGCAATTTTCTGCCGGCACTGGTCGAGGCCAGGCGCGTGATCGACGAGGGCGGAATCGGGAAGCCGTACGCGTTCCATGTCGATTTCTACTTCGCCAAGGATTCGGGCCCCCCCAAGGGCAGCCGGGGACCCGATGATCCGCCGATCGACTGGCTCGAGCGACAGATCGAGGCCCACTCGGACGGCTCGGATGGCGGGGTGGGGGTTGATCCGATGGGCGAATTGAAGATCGAGGGCATCTACCCGCTGGCCTACATCCAGCACCTGGCCGGCAGCCGGGTCGAACGGGTTTACGCCCGAACGGCTTCGCACTTTCACCAGGCCAATGCCGACAACGATGTCGAGGACCTGGCGACGGTGACCCTGGAGATGGCCAACGGCGTGATTGGCACGCTGTGCATCGGTCGCATCGGGGCCGCCTCGCACCCGGATATCGGCGAGATCAAGTTGCACGTGTTGGGCGAAACCGGTGGGCTGGTGATCAGCGAAGCCCGTCCGGAGGTCAGCGTTTACTACCGCAACCAGCCACCACAGGAATTCCGGCACCGGCGGATGGCCATCGATCTGGATTTCCAGTTGATGGAGGATTTTGCCGAGGCGATCGACAGCGGCAGCGGCGGGATCCTGGACGCGGTGACCAGCCGTGACATCGCGGCCACGGTGCAGGCAGCTGTCGATTCGGGCAAAAGCGGCCGGGTGGAGGAGGTCGCCTAGGTCGTGGAAGTTCCCGCCTCGGCGTCCAACTCGGCCAGCTCGACCCACTCCCCACGACGTGCCGACGTGGCGGCGGCGTCGGTGAACATCTGCACCCGCCAGCCGTCGTCCATACCGGGGTGCTCGCCTCGCGTGCCGGCCACCTGTTCCTGGAATGAGGTGAAGACGTGTTTGGCCGCCCGGTTGCCGAAGCCCTCGTCCCCGATCGTCTCGGGCTGACCATCGGTGTCGTCGGGCGGGTAGAGCGTCACGGTGCTGCGGATGCGGTCGATGGCCAGTGACGCTTTCGTGCCGTGCAGTTCCAGTTCGGGAGCCATGCCCTTTCGCAGGAACGGGGCGTGGGAGAGGATGATCGCTCCCACGGCGTCGTTGTCCCATTCCCAGGCGATCGTGGCGTAATCGAACGCGGTGCCCTGTTTCATCTGCTGGGCGTCGGCCACCTGGTTCTCCTGGCCCCAGCCGATCGCTTCCCCCAGGTCGATTTCGCCCAGGTCGGGCTTGGGAGGCGAGACGACGTCGGCGTGGGTGAGCACCCGCCGCGTTTCGCAGCCGGTGATCCAGCGGACGATGTCGTAGGCGTGGCTGCCGACGTCGGCGATGGAGCCGGCCGACGAGAGGCTGGCGTCGTCGCGCCAGGTGTGCGGGATCGCGACGGGCCGAGGGTTCTGCCAGCGGTAGATGATGCCCCGGATATCGCCCAGCGTTCCCGCCTGGACGATCTCGCGGGCCCGGGCGAAGGCCGGGACGTAGCGTGTCCAGAAGGGCACGTAGTGAGCCACACCGGCGTCACGGACGGCCGACCACATCCGGTACGCCTCGTCGATGTTGGCACCGATCGGTTTCTCGCAGAAGAGGTGCTTGCCGGCCGCGGCGGTGGCCAGCACCGGGTCCAGGTGCAGGGCATCGGGGGTCAGCACCAGCACCAGGTCCACCTCGGGATGGTCGACCACCTGTCGCCAGTCGTCGGTGACGAAGTCGCACCCGTCCTCGGCCGCGGCAGCGTCGAGACGGTCTCGCCGGCGGGCACACAACGCCACAATTCGCGCCTCGTCCGTGCACTCGCGGATCTCGGCCCGGTATGGTGTGCCGATGAACCCGGTGGCTCCGATAACGCCGACTCCGAATGTCATGAGTGAATCTCTGCAGTGCGAGTCGAAGGGTTGCCAGTTGGTCGCGGGTCATCTGTTTACCACGATTTCGAGGCGTTGGCCATCTTGCGAGAACCGGGCACCTGCTGCCGCGGATCGTTCTCTTTTCCACAGATCTCCATGGAGGATGCGATGAGTTCCACGAAAGCTTACAGTCGAAGTCGCCGGATGTTCCTGGCGTCGTTGTTGGGAACCGCCGGAGGCACTGCGGGGCTGTGTGCCCTGCTGGCCGACGACAAGGGCAAGGCCGCGCGGAAAGATCCCTACGTGGGGAAGCGTCGCGGAGGAGGGTTCCAGCCGATGCTCGGAGCGGGCGAGAAAATCCGGATCACGAAGCTCGAAACCCTGATGGTTCAGCCGCGGTGGTTGTTCCTGAAGGTCCACACCGACGCGGGAATTGTCGGGCTGGGTGAGCCGGTGGTCGAAGGGCGGGCGAATACGGTGGCCGCCGCGGTCAAGCAACTCGAGGCCTACCTGGTTGGCAAGGATCCCCGTTCGGTGGTGCACCACTGGCAGGCGATGTACCGCCACGCCTTCTACCGGGGCGGCCCGGTGCTGACCAGTGCCATCAGCGGTATCGACATGGCGCTGTGGGATATCAAGGGCAAGGCGCTGGGTGTGCCCGTCTACGAACTGCTGGGCGGACCCACCCGCAGTCGCGTTCGCGTTTACGCCCACGCCTCGACCCCCGAAGCGATTCGCGCGCGGTCCAAGGAGGGGTTCACGGCATTCAAGACCGGTGTGTTCAAACACCGTCCGGCTCGGATTATCGAAACCCCCGGCTTCGTCAAACGGGTGGCCAAGCGGTTCGAGGAGCTTCGAGAGGCCGCCGGGGATGAACGGGACATTGGAATCGACTTCCACGGGGCGATCAGCCCCCAGACGGCCAAGCTGCTGATCAAGGCCCTGGAACCCTACCAGCCGATGTTCATCGAAGAGCCGGTGCAGTGCCAGAACGTCGACGTGATGGCCGACATCGCCCGGGGCACTCATCTGCCGATCGCCACCGGCGAACGGGTGTTCACCAAGTGGGGATTCCGTGAGCTGTTGGAAAAGGGCGCCGCGACGATCCTGCAGCCGGACCTGTGCCACGCCGGGGGAATCACCGAGGTGCGGTTGATTGCCGGGATGGCCGAGAGTTACTACGCGGCGGT
>DLVV01000007.1:5168-28398 GCA_003445035.1 Planctomycetaceae bacterium
CCCAATTTCCTCTGCCAGGAACAGGTGCACCTGGGCCAGGGCTACATCAAGCAGCCGTTCAAGGTCCGCGACGGATACATCGATCTGCCCGGTGGTCCGGGGCTGGGTGTCGAGCTGGACGAGGATGCGTTGAAGGAGAAGATCGGACACGACTGGCGGAACCCTCAACCCTATGACGCCGACGACGGGTCGGTGGTGGACTGGTAGATCATGCGCGTGAATCGAGTGTTGTTGTCAGCCCTGTGCCTGATCACGTCGGCCGTTTGGGCCGAAGAACCGTTGGCCCACTGGCGGACGACGGTCGACCTGGGTCGGGATCGCGGCCAGCCCTTCGGCTCGCTGTTCGAGGCTCGCGATGCCAAGGGGCGGCTGGTGGCAGGAGCCGGATTCGAAGAGGTCTACAACACGCGGTTTCGCGGCAACCGTCACACCGTGCAGTTCTTCGTGCGGCCGGCAAAGGGCGGCGACCGGTTCCGGATCGAGAGGTTGCCCCACCCGGACATGGACTGCGGCATCTACCTGTTCGAGCTCGACGGCCGGGTCCATGCCTGGACCAACGCCCGTGGCAACCGGGTCAAGCGCTGGGATCCGAAAAGGCATCGCTGGGAGACGAAGGTGGATGGTGTCGGCGGACTGGGCAGCGGCGACGGCGTGATGCGGATCGGCCGCGGCCTGCTGGTGTTCCGTGGCAGTACGGCAACCTTCGATGGCCGGGTGATCCTGAAGCCTCCCCCGCGGGGGCGTTACTACAACTTCTACTACGCGCTGGGACATCTCTGCTTTTACTTCACCGATCGCGAGGCTCCCAAGCCGTTCACGCGGATCATTGCCTGTCGCTGGCAGCCCGAGTCCCGGTCGGAGATCGATGTGTCCCGGGGAGTGGCCTTTGCGGCCAAGTACGTCGGCGCGACGCCCTTCGCCTGGGGCCAGTTCGGTGGCGAGGCGATGACGGTGACCAACCAGGGCGGTGTGCACGCCTTCGATGGACGCCGCTGGCGAACCCTGCTCGAAGGCAACGACCAGGTCAGTTACCAGGTCTATTCGTTCCTGAACGTCTTCGACCGGGCCCTGCTGGCCCAGTACCCCACCGGGCACCTGTTCGAGTACCGGGGCGGCGACACGCTGAAGCACCTCGACGGCTATCCGCCAAGGCTGCCGGGGGTGTCGACCCGGGCCCGCGAGGCCCAGACGACCGGGATTTATCGGGGCGAGATGTTCACCGGGGTGTGGCCCTGGGCGGAACTGTGGCGGTATGACCACGACAGCGACCACTGGACCTCGATGGGACGCGCATTCACTCACCCGAAACTCACCGACAAGACGATCCACCCCTACCAGGAGCACGCCGACCGATTCAAGCTGGTCTCCAATCACTGGGGCCAGCGGATCACCGGGATGGTTTCGATTGGTGACGCACTGTACATGTCCACGTCTGCCAAGGGCACCTACGAGTGGTACGACAAGTACGACTTCCTGACCGATACCGAGCGCCGTGAATACGGGGCGGTGTTGAAGATGACGATGCCCGGTCACCTCTCGGCCGTCGTGCAGTGGACCGGGAAGCCGCTGTCACTGGAGTTCCTGGTCTATGCCGATCGGTTGGTGGTCCGGCAGGATGGTCGCGAGATCGGGAGGTCGCGGTTCGCGTTGAGTGATCCGCAGCGGCTACGAAGTGTGAAGACGATCCGGGGCAAGGGGATCTTCGGGCCGTTGGTCGGAAAACTGATCGAGCGGTGAATTGGCTCACCGTGTTCCCTCATTGACGAAGCTGGTAACCTGTTGCTGTCGGACTGTTGGAAGCTGCCAAACCCGGAGATTTCGCCGTGCGTCGCCTGTCCCCGCTGCTGATTGCTGTTCTGGTGCTGTTTTTTGCCGGTGTCGCCGACGCTGAGAACTGGGCCAGGTTTCGGGGTCCGGGTGGCAAGGGGATCAGCAGTCAGAAGGGGCTTCCGGTCACGTGGACCGACAAGGACTACAAGTGGAAGATCGCGGTGCCGGGGCTGGGACATTCGTCTCCCTGCGTGTGGGACAACCACATCTTCCTGACATCGGCCCTGGACAAGGGGGCCCAGCGGCTGGTGATGGCCGTCGAGGCCGCCAGTGGCAAGGTGCTCTGGACCGACAAGCTGGCGTCCAACACGCACGAGAAACACACGCTGAACAGCTACGCGTCGGGGACTCCCGCCAGCGACGGCACACGGGTGTTTGTGCTGTTCACCACGAACGATGACACCGTCGTGCGGGCATACGACTTCGCCGGAAAACCGTTATGGCAGACCGACGTGGGCCGTTTCTACAACCAGCACGGACACGGGTGCGGCACCTCGCCGATCGTCTGGAAGGACACGGTGATCGTGGCCAGTCAGCACGACGGCCCCTCGGTGATCGCCGGGCTGGACGCCGCCACCGGCAAGATCCGCTGGCGGTCCGAGCGGAAGGTCAGGCTGACGGCTCACTCGACGCCGGTCATCCTCGAAAGAGAAGGCAAGACACCTCAGCTGTTCACCAGCAACACCGGTGACGGACTGGCCAGCTTCGACCCTCGCAACGGCAAGTTGCTGTGGCGGGCCAACCTGTTCAAGTCGCGGGCGGTCAATTCCCCGGTCGTTGCCGGCGGCCTGGTGATGGCGATCACCGGCGGCGGCGGTCGCGGCAAGGAGTTGTCGGCGGTGTTGGTGGATCAGAAAGGTGAGGTCACCACCGACAAGGTGGTCTGGTCCGGGATGAAGAACCTGCCGTATGTCCCGACGCCACTGGCCTTCGGTGAGCACCTGTACTTCTGGTGCGACAACGGAGTGGTCAGCTGCCTGGAGGCCAAGACGGGCAAGCCAGTCTGGACCGAACGGGTCGGCGGCAAGTTCTGGGCCAGCCCGATCTGTGTCGACGGCAAGATCTACAACATCAGCGACAAGGGTGAGGTGGTGGTGATCGCGTCGGGGACCACGTTCAAGGTGCTTGGCAAGTCGCAGCTGGGCGAACAGGTTCACAGCACGCCGGCTGTTTCGGGGGGCCGGATGTTCCTCCGCGGCTTCGAACACCTCTATTGCCTGGAAGCCGCAAAGTAGGCCCGGGAACCGTTCAGCGGTTTTTCAGCCTCTCGAGCTGGTTCTGCAGCCGCCCGGTGCGGACGACCCGCCGCCGGTGGACTCCGGAGAGCAGCAGCCGGTCGTGTTCGCGAGCCTCGACGTGGAACACCACGGTGGGTCCGTCGACGTGAACCACCTGTGCCTCGCAGACGACCTCCTGTCCTTCGAGAGCAGCTGCCACGTGGGCCACGTCCACGGTCACTCCCACCGACACCTCGTCGTCGTCGACGTACTGCCGCAGAAGTTCCAGCGCGGTCTCTTCGATGTGCCACACCAGCCGCGGAGTCGAAAACACGGGATCGAGCTGCCCGGGGCTGAGCGAAACAAGGTCCTCGGCGGTAACGGCGAACCGTCGCTGGTGAGACGTGGTGACTCGGGGTGGGGATTGCATTGGGAGGGCTTGAGGTGGATGAGAGTCAAACTGCTGCTGACCTGATCGGGGACACTGATCTACAATCCGCGGCCCCGGTCGCCGAGTTGTTCGATCGGTCGTCTTGTCGTTTGCGGAGCAAGACCGATGTCACGTTCTCGTTGTATTGCCTGTCTGTCGTGGTGCCTGTTGGCGGTAGCTCTTGGCCTTCCGGGCCCGGTCCACGCCGATGATCCACCGCAGGCCCGATTCATGCTCGAGAAGTTCCGGCCGTTGCAGGCGGGCGTGGAGTACGAACAGCCCGAGGCGGCCGAAGTGTCCAAGTGCCAGGTCGAGATAGACCGCGGTCGGACGCACAGCGGATGGAAAGTCGTGGGATCCTCGGGGCAGATGCTGCGGAGGTTTCTTGATACCAACGGGAACAACCTGGTTGATCAGTGGCGTTACTTCCAGAACGGCGTCGAAGTTTATCGCGACATCGACGGCAACCACAACGGCAAGGTTGACCAGTCGCGATGGCTCAACACCGGTGGTTCGCGATGGGGACTCGACTCGAACGAAGACGGCCGGATTGACTCGTGGAAAAGGATCTCGGCCGAGGAAACCAGCCGCGTGGCTGTCGAGGCGTTGATGCGACGTGATGCGGGATTGCTGCAGACCGTTCTGATCACTGCCCAGGACACCCGGATGCTGGGTATCGAGGCGAAGCTCGAGAAGTCCCTGTTGGCTGCGGTGGCCGATCCAGCCAGGCAGCTGGCCAAGATCCGTGCCATGGCGGCCGGCACTCGCTGGATCCGTTTTGACTGCTCGCAACCGGGGCTGATTCCTGCTGATTCCGGGAAGGCGACCGGTGACCTGGAGGTGTACGAGAGCACGCTGGCGATCGTTGATGCCGGAGGCAACAGCGGGCTGGTCCAGATTGGCGAACTGGTCAAAGTCGGACAGGCCTGGAAGCTGACATCGATTCCGTCTCCGCTGGTCGGTGACACGGTGCAGGTGACTGCCGGTGGCCTGCTGCTGCAACCGGCCGCTCCCAGTATCGCGGTTGCCACACCCGGAGCGTCACCACGCATGCAGAAGCTGCTGGACCAACTCCGCGAACTCGACGGAGCGGCTCCGGCCGTCAATGCCACCGGGGCCGCTGTGTCGCGTTATCACGCCCGTCGTAGTGATGTTCTCTCGGGGCTCAGCCAGACCGCCGCGACGTCCTCGGAGCGTGACCAGTGGGGACGCCAGTTGATCGACAACCTGACGGCGCTGGTCCAGTCCGGCGCGTGGCCCGATGCGCTCGGGAGATTGGCGGCCGAGGAGATCCGGCTGAGGAAAGTGAACCCGAAGGCGCCGTTGGTGCCGTTTGTCATCTACCGCCACCTGCTGGCTCGTTACAGCCGGTCGGTGCGGATTGCCACCGAGCAGGCCGCACAGGCCAAGGCCCAGCAGGTGTGGCTGGCCGACCTCGAACGGTTCATTGCCACGTATCCGAAGGCCGAGGATACTCCCGAGGCGGCCTGGCAACTGGGCACAGCCCACGAATTTGCTGCCCGTGTCGATGACGCCAAAACCTGGTATTCGAAGCTGGCCCGTCAGTATGCCAGGACACCGGCCGGAGAACGGGCCGCGGGGGCCCTGGTGCGGCTGGACCTCAAGGGAAAGCCCCTGGTTGTCACTGGCAGGAGCCTGGCGAACACAACGGTTCGCAGCGATGCGTACCGTGGCAAGGTGCTGCTGGTGGTCTACTGGGCCACGTGGTGCAAGCCGTGCACCGAGGAACTTCCGGCACTGCAGGCACTGTACGCGGAGTATCGAGCTCGTGGGTTTGAGATCATGGGTGTCAACCTGGATCTCGATCGGACCCCTGTCCCCGCCTACATCTCGTCACACCGCATCACCTGGGCAACTCTTCACGAAGCCGGTGGTCTTGACAGCCGGTTGGCCCGACAACTGGGGATTCTCTCGCTGCCCACCATGGTCCTGATTGATCGCCGGGGGACGGTGGTCAGTTCGGAGACGACCCTGGCGGATCTGAAGACCGAGTTGCCGAAGTTACTGGGAACCACCACCACGGGGACGGCGCCCTGACCCCGGGTGGCCAAGGTTTCCAGAGTGGTTCTTTACTCCGCTTCGGACTCGTATCAGAATGGATTCCATGGCGACAACGGGATTTCTCAAGGGTATCGAGAACAAGGTCCGCGGCGTGGTGAAGCGGGCGGTGATCAACCATCACCGTCGCGGCGACACCGTGCTGTTCAGCGACACCACGTTGCGTGACGGCGAGCAGATGCCTGGCGCGACGCTCGAACCGCATGAGAAGGTGCGGATCGCGCAGGCCCTGGAAGCCGCCGGTGTCCACTCGCTGGATGCCGGTTTCCCAGCCTCGTCACAGGCCGACATCGAGGCGATTCGCCTGATGATCGGTGTGATCAAGGGGCCAGTGCTGACCGCGCTGTGCCGCACCGTTCGTGGTGACATCGATGCGGCCGAGGAAGCTCTTTCGGACAATCCCCGTCACAAGCGGGGGGTCAGCCTGTTCTGTGGAACCAGCCCGCTGCACCGAGAGCACAAGCTGCGGAAGGAGCAGCCGGAAGTGCTCGGCCTGATCACCGATACGGTGGGGTACGCCAGCGGCAAGTTCGACATCGTGGCCTTCAGTCCCGAGGACGCCAGCCGCACGGAGCCTGATTTTCTGATCGAATGTTACAAGGAGGCGATCGATGCCGGGGCCACGACGATCGGGTTCCCCGACACCGTCGGCGTGATGACACCGGAGAAGGTCTATGAGATCATCCGCCACATCCAGGACAACGTCCCGAACATCGACCGCGCCCTTTTGGCCGTTCACTTCCACAACGATCTCGGGCTGGCCGTTGCCAACACGCTGGCCGGTGTGCAGGCGGGGGCCAACGTGATCCAGTGCACGATCAACGGCATCGGCGAACGGGCCGGCAATGCCTCGCTCGAAGAAGTCGCCATGGCGTTGCATCTCAACCAGGAGCAGTACGGCGTGAAGATGAACATCGACACGACCAAGCTGTTCGAGCTGACGCAGTTGGTTGCCGATCTCACCGGCATCGGACTCTCGCCGATGAAACCCGTCGGAGGCGACAACATCTTTGCCACCGAGGCGGGGATCCACCAGGACGGTCTGTTGAAGAACCCGGACACCTACCTGCCCTACCGGCCCGAGGCGATCGGGGCCAGGGGGATCCGGTTGGTGCTGGGCCGGCACAGTGGCCGGCGGGCCGTTGCTCACCGGTTGCACGAACTGGGCGTGGAACTCTCCGACGAACAGGTGCTGGGAGTGCTCGACGGGATCAAGGAAGTCCCCAAGGGGGTCTCGATCGACGACGAGCTGCTGGCGCAGCTGGCCGGGCGGGTGACCGGAACGACTGCGTCGTAGCCGGCCTGTCGGTTTCGGACACTCAGCCCAGGATCTCGCTGATCGGTTTTCCACCATCGACGATTTTCAGCGGTCGTCCGCCGGGCGTGAAAAGTTCCTTGTCGGCGTCGATCTTCATGGCGCTGCAGATCGTCTGGAACAGGTCCTCGACCGAGACCGCCCGGTCGACGACTTCCTGTCCGTTGGCACTGGTCTTGCCGACCACGTGGCCGCCGCGGATCCCCGCGCCGGCCAGCATCAGTCCGAAGCTGCGGGCCCAGTGATCTCGACCGGGTGCCGGTGACTTGCTGTTGACCTTGGGAGTCCGTCCGAATTCGCCGGCGACGATCACCAGCGTCCGCTCGAGCAGGCCGCGCCGTTTCAGGTCACCCAGCAGCGAGGCCACACCGCGATCGACCTGGGCGGCGGCCGGCTTGATCCGGGTGAACAGACTGTTGTGCATGTCCCAGCCACCCCGCCGCACCTCGACGAAGGGCACGCCCGCTTCGACCAGTCGGCGTGCGACGAGCAGTCCCTGGCCGAACGGGTTCTTGCCGTAGGCCTGCTGCCTGGCGGCGGGTTCGCCGTCGAGCTTGAACGACTTGAGCTTGGGCGAGGTCATCAACCGGCGGGCTCGTTCGTACAGCACCCGGTGCTCCTCGACCAGTGACGCCGCACCGGCCTTGGACAAGTCTGCGTCCTGGGCCTTCAGCAGGGCCAGTCGGCGGGACACACGAGGCGAGGCGACCGCGGTCGAGACGTTGGCCGGAAGTTGACCGGCGCGGTTGACGATGAACGGGGCGACGTTGACCCCGAGAAACCCGCTGCTGAGTGTCTGGCCGACGCTGACGAAGTTGGGCAGTTCGGAGTTGGTGTCACCGAGTTCGGCGGCGACGACCGAGCCGAAGTTCGGATGTTTTTCGGGTCCGCCCAACCGGCGACCGGTGTGCAGGTGGTAGGTGCCACGGGCGTGGGCGGCTTCCTTGCCAACCATTGAACGGATGATCGCGACATTCCCCAGTGCCTTGGCCATTTGCGGCCAGTGTTCAGCGATCGATACGCCGGGCAGGGCCGTCTTGATCGCCTTGGTCGGTCCACCGTTGCCGGTCCCCGGCTTGGGGTCCCAGGTCTCCATCTGGCTCGGGGCACCGGCCAGCCAGACCAGGATGCACGCCCGCTGCTGTTTCTTGATCTGTTCGGCATGGAGACCGAGCGGAGCCAGCAGCGAGGCGGCCGAGAGTCCCAGTGCCTGCCGCCGCGAAAGGGGCATGCTGGAGAGAGTTGGCGGGTGCGAGTGGATCATGGTCGGTCCCGGGTGTCGTGGGGGATCAGCGCTTGGTGAGGAATTCGGTCGAATTGACCAGCACCCAGATCAGGTCCTCGACCGCCTCGGCCCGGTCGGGTACTGCGCGGAGATGTTTCTGGCCACGGGCGTACTCGTTGTCGGTTGGCTGTCGTGAGAGGACAGCCAGGTAGAGTTGGGTCAGCAGACGACGGGGTTGTTTGACGTTGACCAGCCGTTTCTTGAGCTTGCTCTGGTTGAGCTTGTTCTGCAGGGTCGGGTTGTTCATCAGGAACAGCGCCTGCTGGACGGTCCCCTCGAGATCCCTCTGGGGGATCGAAGGGTCAAACCGGAACTCGCGTTCGACCGACCGGCCGATGTTGCGGTTGGCGCCGGTCAGTCGCAGGACGCTCGATTTGACCTGGGCCGAGTTGAGCCGGATTGGACGCACGGCGGTGAACAGGTCCTCGTCGTTGTCGATCGACTGGATGTCGCGCTGGTAAGCCCGAGAATTCAGCAGCAACCGGAAGACCCAGCGAGGGTCGAACTTGCGGTAGCGGAAGACCGCGGCGATGCGGTTGACGACCGACGGGTGCAGGCACTCCTGGTCGGGACCGAGGCTGTCGACCGCGTAGAAGCCGTCGCCGACCAGTTCGTTCCAGATCCGGTTCACGAACGAGCGGGCGAACCAGTAGTTGTCCTGGTTGTAGACCAGGTAGGCGGCGATGGCGACGCGACGCTGATGAGTGGTCAGCTTGACCGGCGGCTGTTCTCCGAGCAGGAACTTCGGTTTCATCTCGGTCTTCTTCGCGGGATTGTCCAGGTTGGGCATGTAGTACTTGCCCCGCGAAAAGAAGGCGGCGAGCTCGTGAAACTGCTCGCGTTTCCACTTGTCGAACGGGTGGTCGTGACACTCGGCGCACTGGATGCTGATCCCCATGAACAGCCGTGCGGTCTGGGCCGCCAGCAACGGGGGCTTGTTCTCGTAGGCCAGCACGAAGTTGTTCTGTCCGGTCTTCTGACTCCAGTCGTTTTTTTCCTTCTTCTTTTTCTTGTCACGGACCGGCATGGCCGAGACCAGTTCGGCGACGATTGCGTCCCAGGAGGCTCCTTTTTTGAACTGCCCGGTCAGCCAGTCTTCCAGAGCTTTTGGGTTGGTACGGTTTCGGTTCGCAGTGGACTCGAAGAAGATCACGTCCTTCCAGTACCGCGCCCATTTTCTGGCGTACGCCTCGGTCGTCAGAAGCTGGTCGATCAGCCGCGGGCGTTTCGAGGACGTGGTGTCGGCGACGAATTTGCGGACTTCGGTACCCGACGGAGGGCGGCCGACGAGGTCAAGGTGCACGCGGCGAACGAATCGTTCGTCGTCGATCAAAGGGGCATAGGACCGGTCGCGACCAACGCGGTATTCCAGCGAACGGTCGAGGTCCAAAGGGGTGTAGCGAATATTGCTGCCGGCCCGGCGGACGGGCATCGAGTCACGGATGATCGCCAGGAACTTCTGTTTGTCGGCGGAAGTCTTCAGCGGTGGCAACTTCGGCTTCTTTGTTGTCGATTTCTTCTTACCGGCCTTTTTGGCGGACTTTCTGGCGGTGGCCCGCCGTTTCCCGGATTTCTTGGTCTGGGCGTCGGCAGTGGATGCGACGATGGCCAGCAGCGCGCAGAGCATCAGGATCAGCAGACGACGCATGCGGGGATTTCCCTGGAGAAGAGTGATGCGTGAGAGGCGGCTCACCAGCTTGATTATACGGGGGGATTTTCCGAACCATCAAGATCGGGCCGATTCCCTTGTTTCGGTGTTGGTGGCATGCGCTACTGGCGTGGCAGAAATTGTGGGTCCAGATGCATGCCTCGAGACAACCCGGATGAGCTGTTCGACGTGGTGGATGCCGATGACCAGGTCATCGGCCAGGCGACCCGCGGCGAGGTGCACGCACGAGGGCTGATGCACCGTGCGGCCCACGTGTTCGTGTTCAATTCCTCCGGCGAGCTGCTTCTCCAGCAACGTTCGGCCACCAAGGACGCACACCCGTTGTGCTGGACCTCCTCGTGTTCGGGTCATCTTGATGCGAGCGAGAGTTACGAGGTTGCGGCCCGGCGGGAGTTGCAGGAGGAGATCGGCCTGGAGACGGATCTCGAGTTCCTGGTGAAGTTGCCGGCCGGTCCCGAAACGTCCAACGAACACACGGCGCTATTCCGCGCCACTTGCGATGACCCACCGAGTCCGGATCCGATCGAGGTGGCCGACCTGCGTTGGACCGCGTTGGACCTGTGCCGTCGCGAGTTGCTCGATGATCCCGAACGGTTCGACCCGCCGTTTCGGGAGTTGCTTGGCTGGTACACCCGAACCTTCGGCTAGCGTCGATCGCTCTCCCGGATCGCTTTCCTGTTGCGCTCGATCACGTCGCGCCAACCGTCGTCGTAGAGATTGGCGTTCTGGCCGTTGACCGGTGAGGTCGGCAGCCAGATGTCGGGCCGGAGGGGTTCGAGCAGGTCGAGAGAATCGAGGTACGCCGCCGCGTCGCCTCCGGTCGCGCCCAGATCACGGAGGAATTCGCGGACCTGGCTGCGACTGTCGAGCTTGGAGGGGAACCGGCCTGAGATCAGCACCCGCTTGTCGTCTCGTCGGAATGTGTACGCCACCGGCGCCACGCCACGGCCCGAGACGGCGATCGCACGGAATGGCCACTCGGATCCGCCGTCGGATGTCTCGGCCACCACGAACTTCGTGTTCCTGGGCAACTGTTGGCGAAGCCGTGGCAGTCCCTGTCGGGAGGCAAAGATCACCGGATCGAATTTCTGGATCAACCGGGGCAGTCCACCGGAGTGTTCGGGGTCGCAGGAGGTGAGGACCACCGCGTCGACACGATCGAGTGACTGCTTGAGAAGGCCCAGTTGTTTCTCGAGGAACTCGAGGAATCCGGCTCCTGCGGGCGGGTCGAAGACAATCAACCGGTCGCGGTCCTTGAGCACATAAACGGCCGAGCTGGAGAAGTCGCCGAGGTAGAACAGGCCGTCGAGGATCTGGATCGGCTTGCCGTCGAGAAAATCACGTCCGTCGGCAGCAAATCGCTCGACCAGCAATTGCATCTCCTGGATCCCGGTGTCGAGCATCGCCCGCCACTGATCCTCGGTCACCTCGGCCGGGACGCCCTCCTCCTCGGGCATCATGCCACCGGACGGCATTGCGGGGGGAGTTGTCGACGGGGCGAGTCCGATCTGGGGGTGTCCGGGCAGCAGGATGTCGGGGGGATCGATGGCCCTGAGTGTCTTCAGCGAAGCGAGGTAGTCGGTGGCATTTGACCGGAACCTCGACGGCAGGTAGGTGCCGTAGGTGCCCAGGTCGCCGGTGATGGTCGAGATGGTGTCACCGGTAAACAGGATTCTCTGGTTGTCACGTTCGAGCAGGAAGCAGAGGCTACCGGGTGTGTGACCCGGAGTGGCGATCACTTCGATCCGCGTGTCACCCAGTTCGATGGTTTCGCCGCCGGACAGCGAGACATCGATCGTGGTGGGGTGCGGCTGGACATCGGGCATGTCGTATGTCGAGAACATCGCTTCACGCGGACCGCCGATCTGCATCACGTCGAGATCCCGTTTTCCGCCGTAGACCTTGGCCTTGGTCAGCCGAGACAGGTACATGGCTCCCAGCACGTGGTCACCGTGGGCGTGGGTCAGCAGGACCTTCTTGATGCGTGATGGGTCGAGCTGGAGGTACTTGATCTGTTGCAGCAAGGCGGTGCAGTCGGCCTCGAGTCCCGAGTCGACCAGGATCAGTCCTTCGGAGGAGTCGATCACGTAGGCGACCGACGGCGAGAGCGAGCCGAGCATGTAGACCCCGTCAAGAAGCTGCATGGGACGCTTCTTGAGCACCAGGCTGGCCTGGCTGGTCGATTCGGGGGTCACCTCCCAGACGAGAAATCCGCAGGCCACCAGCGTCACGACGCCGATTGCCGCAAGAACTCGGCTTCCACGTTCACGATCCACCTTGCCGTTCATGAGAGCTTCCGTCGGGCTCGGTCAGCCGTATCACTTGGCCGGTTGGCTGTTCGATTCTGCTTTGTCGGGCTCGACCACTGTGTGGAGCTGGTTGATCGCGGGATTCTCGATCACCTGCCGGGTGCCGCTCGGCCATTCGATCTCGATCCGATCGATGGCCGCCCGTTTTCCGAGTCCGAAATGGAGAGTCCTGGAGGATTGCGCGAGGTAGCCGCCCGCCGAGTGCACCATTCTCAGCATGGATTCCTCACCGACCCGAACGGTGGCCCTGGCACCGATCGCGTCACGGTTGCTGCGTGTGCCCTGCAGTCGGAGTGCCACGTAGTTGCTGGCGGGGAACCGGTTCTTGAAGTAATAGGGCGTGTCGTTGAAGTTGTTGGTGATGATCTCGATCCGTCCGTCGCCATCGAAATCGGCCGTGGCCGCACAACGCGAACTGCGGGTCGAATCGCGATCCTGGATCTTTTCGTCGTGATAGATCCCCCGGATCGGCGGCTCGATTCCCTGGGTGTCCTCCTGGTTGACGAAGGTGCCGTCGCCCTTGTTCATCATCAGCCGGTTCGGCCAATAGTAGAATGGGAATCCCATGCCGGAGGCGAGAAAGACGTCCTGAAAACCGTCGTTGTCGAAGTCGCTCACGGCGATCCCCCACGGCCACCACGTCTCGAGTCCGACGTCCTCGGAACACTCGGTGAACAGGCCCTTTCCGGTTGACCGGTAGAACGCGTTGCCGAACAGCACGTCTCCGTTCTTGAAGTTCAGCGTATCCGACCACTTTTTCTCGGTGTCGGCCAGGCTCGCATCCTGCTGCATCATGGGGCCGAAGACCGAGTCGTACTTCTTGCCGGCACTCTGCTGGGCGAACGTCAGTGAGCCGTGATCGAGGTCGAGTCCCATCCACATGTCCGAGTGCATGTCGACGATCAGGACGTCGAGTTGTGAGTCGTTGTGGGCGTCGAAGACCTTCACGCCCATCCCCCCCCACGACGAACGGCCCAGGGTGGCCAGGGTCACGTCCTTGAACGACCCCTTGTTGTTGTTGTAGAGCTGGGCTCGGCCGAACATGCAGGAGACCAGCAGGTCGAGGTCACCGTCGCGGTCGTAGTCGAACACGGCCACGTCACTGCTCCAGCCACGTCCTTTCAGTCCGGTGGCCTCGGTGACGTCCTCGAAGGTTCCGTCACCCCGGTTGCGGTAGAGGATGTTGAATTCCTTGGGACTCTGGATCACTCCGTCGAATCCGTCACCCCCCTTCCCGATGAAGGTGTCGGAGTTGGGATTGAGTTCATCCAGGGTCCAGTCGGCGGTATGAACCAGGTAGAGGTCCAGCAGCCCGTCATTGTCGTAGTCGAAGAACACCGCGGTTTGCGAATGGCCGACGTGTTCGAGTCCGGACCGCTTGGTGGCGTCGACCAGCTTGCCGTCGCCCTGGTTCTCGTAGAAGACGTTTCCTCCACGGGTGCTGGTGATGTAGAGATCCTGGTCGCCGTCGTTGTCGACGTCGGCGAACGTGCCGCCCACGCAGACGCGATCGGCCAGTGCGACCCCGGTCGCCTCGGTGACGTCCTCGAAGGTCCCGTCCCCCTTGTTGCGGTAAAGGGCATTGGCTCCAAGCTGATTGAGGAACAACACGTCCTCGTGGCCGTCCCCGTTGTAGTCGGCGACCGAAACACCGCAGCCGTGGTCGTAAAGGTTGATCTTGAACGTGGTGCCGGATTCGTCGGGCAGGAACCCCATCCGGAATGTGAGCCCGGATTCAGCGGCGATGTCGTGGAACCCGCCAGCGATCTTGGCCGGATCCTCCGAGCCGGGATTGTCGACTGGCTGGTTCTCGCGAGATATCACCACCACGGCGATTGCCACCAGGAGAATGCCCGCGATGAGCAACCCGATCGGCCTGGATGTCTCTTGATCATTGCCACCAGCAACTGGTTCATGTTCTGGCATCGTTTTCTTCTCGGTCGAGCCTCGGAAGTGGCCGGGCCGGGCCCGGGGTCGAGGCGGTTTTGAGGGGCGTGTTATCCAGTTTACGGATGCGGTAGATGCGGGAGGGGCCGAGTGCGTGAGTTTTTTCGATCCGCCAACGCGAGGAGGTGGTCTGGAACCGATTGAGTGTGGCCCCGATTTCTCGTTCCTTGACGCTGTTCCGCGCGGCGACGCTCAGCCGTTCATCCTCGGGAATCTCGTCAACCCAGTACTTGAGGTTCGGATTCGGAGCCATCCGGTCGAAACCCCGACGAGATCGTTCGAAGTAGTAGATGTACTCGTAGGCCGGAAAGCCTCCACGAAACGGACCGGCCAGTTCGACCGATTGGCCGTCACAGTCACCCAGGATCCAGCGGGCCACGTCGCGACGTTGTCGGTAGCTGAGCCCGTATTCGCCGGCGGACCGGGCCTGGTCGTCTTCGAGGAAGTTGTTCCACGATCCGAGGACCAGGATGTGTGCGAAGACGACGATGGACAGGCCCGCTCGCAGGGCCCACCTGGGTTGCCGGTTGAGCCGATCCAGCCAGTGGCCGACTTCGCCGCCGATGACGACCAGGGCAACCGGCAGGAACACGATCAGTTGTTCGGGTCGGAAAGCCGGTCGGTAGACCAGTCCGCCCAAAAGTGGCAGGACCAGCCAGAGCAACAACAGTCTCGACACACGATGCCGGGTCTCATCGGGTGACCCCGAAAATGCCCTGGCCACGGCCGCGGCCAGTCCGAGGACCATCAGGATGGCGGTGACGAACATCAATCCCCTTTGCCAGGCGGGGAAGTAGTCGGGGAGGTCGGCCGGGGTTGCCGAGAACCAATAGTCGAATCGGCCGCTGTGGAGCATTGCCTGCACGAGATCGATGCCCTCGACGACTGCGGCCCCGAAGGGGGCCTTGCCGCTGAGCACCGACAACGAACTCGTGAATTCGTCCCATCCCCCCATGTGGTGAAAGGCCACCCAGGGGGTCCAGGCGGCCAGCCCGAAGCAGAGCCCGGCGGTCAGCGACGAGGCCCGCAGTCTCTCTCGGCCGACGACCAGTACGATGACCAGCCACGCCGTGGCGGCGAGTCCGCCGAAATGGACCTGGGGGATCAGGATTCCCAGCACCAGCATCAGCACCAGCCGCCCGGCTCCTCCACGTTCAAGCCAGGTCAGCGACACGGCGATCAGCCACAGGCTGACCACTGCCAGGCAGCAGCCGGACCAGAGCTGCCTGGAGAAGACGACCGCCCATGGCGAGCAGGCGTACAGGAGTCCGGCGGAGATGGCGGCGGAGCGGCCGTAACAGGTTCCGGCGACGTGGTAGACCAGCCCGACAGCGATGATGTTGAGCACCACGACGAGCAGCACCCCGGTCAGGGGGTGCCAGACGACCTGGTTGGGCAGCCAGATCAGGTAGACAAACAGCGAGGATCCGCGGACGCCTTCGCTAAGAGTGCCGGCCAGCGGCCAGCCCGTTTCTGGAGCAGCAGCCACCAGCACGTTGGCCGTCAGGCCGTTGGCGGCCATTTGGTTGGTCAGCGGAACCTGGTCGAGACAGGACAACCTCAGCACGGCTGCCAACAGCAGCACCACCAGCAACGCCCACCGGATTCGGAAACCCCGCAATTGGACCGATCCGGCAACCGAAGTCGCAGTCATCCCGGTGTCTTTCCCTTCCCGATCACCCGTCGTGCCCGGACTCGCAGGACACTCGACAGAGTCTCCTGCCGATCCGCTCGGCCGGGGATCCAGGTGAGCATCAATCTTCAGGAGTCCCTTCCTGGGAATCGGATGCCACGGTCACGGTCAGAATCCGCTCGACTTCGTCAACGGCCCCCACTTTTCCGAAGTCGATACCGTCAACGACATCTTGCAGGAACCGTTGTGTCGGCAGGATCACCTTAGTGGTTTTCCCGTCGACCGTCACCCTTGGCTTTCCGCGCGCTGCGGTGATCTTGATCAGCCGGTTCACCAGCGCCTGGCGACGTTCATCGTCGAGGTCGCCCACCAGAACGACGGTCACTGTGCGTCCGGACACCTTCGGTTCCTCGGGCTGGTCCGGCTCGGTTCCCTCGGAGAGCAGCTGGTTGAGCCGGATGATGGTCAGGGCGAGTGCCTGGTTGAACTGGGTGCGAGTCTTGGCCAATTCGATGCGATCCATGTCCTCGTCGAGCTGGTCCAGCAGCTTGATCAGTCGCTCGCGGTTGCTGGTGATAGCGTCTTCGGGGATCTGGGTCAGCAGGTTGCGGCCGTCTTCCAGCAGGAGCTTGAGTCCGTGCTCCAGTTCCGAGACGATCCACTTGCCGTCAACACGATGAAGAACAACCGGGACCCGGTTGCCCTGCTTGTCGACGGGTTGCTGCGTCGTCATGACGAAGGTCCGCCCCATTGTCAGGCTGATGGTGGCGTCGTTGCCGTCCAGGCTGACCAATTGAATGTCGGCATCGAAACCCGTTCGGAAGGGGTCGTTGGGATCCTTGGCTGACAGTGCGGCCAACTGCTTGAGTGCCTTTGTTCCGGCGTTCGGGAAAAACTCGCCGCCATCGAACTTCTGCATGGCCTTGATGTCGGAGAGTTCACTCTGAATGAGTCCCTCGAGCAGGTCGATCACCGTACTCCAGTTCTCCCCGACCAATCGCATGTTGATGCCCTTGGGCTTCATGTTGGGGTTGTCGAGAATCAGGCTCTTCTTGTTCCTCATCACGTCGAGGATCCGCTCGGCCAGCACGAAGGTTCTCTTCCACACGTCCTGGTCCATCCTGGAGGCGAATCCCCGGATGATCTCGTTGGTCTCGACCTGGTATCTCTTGGGGAGCGAATCCCAGAGGACTCCGGCGTCACCCTGGCGAAGACCCTCCAGCGTGACGCGAGTCGATTCGTCAGGTGCCAGTCCTCCGCTGTCGGCCGGCGTTTCGACGGACTCGGCGTCGCCCGGAGGGCGGCTCGATGGTGTCGAATCCGAACAACCAACGAAAAACGTGATCGCCAGGCTGAAGGCCAGGATCCGGATGGTTCCGGAGTCCGGTGACCATGTCGTTCCTCGAAAGATCATGAAGTCCACCATCAAGTCGTTGCGATGCGTGTCCGATCCGAAAGCTCTCTCTGATTCTAAACGGCTCGGCGGCCGACGGCATCCATAATTCCGATTGGGCAATTCGTATCGGGACAGTCTAGAATCCAGTACGGAATTTGCGGCCGCATTGCTGGAACTGACGTTTCGACGGCCCCCGCTTCAGCATCGAATCGGACTCACTCGAGACGGGCGATGATCGTCAACGCCTACGCCATCCTGTCGCTGTTCGTCTGCGGGTTGCAGTGTGCGGTCGCGGTGTGGTTGACCGGCCGTTGGCTGAACTCACGACGTGCGTGGTCATCGGGCTGGACCGACGACGGAGCCGAGGTCGTCGAGCGGAACGCGTACCTGATGATGACACTGGCCCTGGTTCTGCTGGGACTTGACCTGGCCAGCTGGCCGCTGTTGTACCTGTTGTTGCAGAGCTACGTGCCGTCGTGGCCGGGCGTGATGTGCATTGATGGAGTCACGCGGATCGGGACCGGCAGCCTCGGTGCGAGCCGTTTCCTGCCCGGCTTGCTGGTGACCCTGCAGGTGTTCAAGCCCCTGGTGATGCTGATCGGTGGAGCCTGGCTGGTGATCTACCTGGCCAACAGGGCTACGTCGAAGGCTCCGTTGATGAGACGGCTGTTGTGGGGACTGTTGCTCATCGGCGTCACCAGCCTGTGCGACGGGGTGTGCACGGCCGGTTATTTGCTGATCCCCAAGCAGGAAGACCACCTGGCTGCCGGTTGCTGCACCCAGGTGACATCGACGACCACGACCCGTTCCTCCGAGCCGTTGCTGGCCGGCGTCAGTGGGACGGAACTGACGGTGGTGTTCATGCTGTTGTGGGCCGGGCTGCTGTTCTTGCTCCTGGACTCGATCCGGAAGCAGCGGAGTGGACGAAAATGGATGGGGGGACTGTTGGCGATCACGCTGGTGGTTGCCGTCCTGGGAGGACTGTTTCTTGTCGACGTGCTCTCCCCCGCCCTGTTGCAGCGACCCCATCACTGTCCGTACGACCTGGTGTCGGAGTTGCCCGAGAGCGTGATCGGGATCGTGTTGTTCATGGCCGGGAGCTTCTGGGTTGCTGCCGGAGCGATCGCGAGTTTCTGTGCCGATGTTCCCGAGACGCGAGAGATTCTGCCCGGGTTGCAGGCACGCGTTCTCTTTCTGGGCCTCTTCAGCTACCTTGGATCGTTCTCCCTGCTCTCGGTGCAATGGTGCGTCCTGTGAACCCACCGGCCTCCTGGTGGCGAAGCGGTCTGGCCGTCCTGGTCGTGCTGGGGATGCTCCCGGTGATTGGCAACATCTTCCGAAACGACAGTTCTGTCTCCCGCTGCGAATGGGACGGACAGGTCATGCGTCCCGAGGCGGCCGTCACGCTGGAGCTGGCGGGACGGAGCGTCACCTGCTGCGACGTCCGTTGTGCCCGTAACTGGCTGGCGTCCCACTCGGAGAGGCCGACCCTCATCCAGGTGCGAGACGAACACGGCGGGGACCCGATCGATTCGGCCGATGCGTTTTTCGTTCGCAGTGCGGTGGTCACCAACCGGGCCAACGGGAATCGCTGGCACGTGTTCGGAGATCGGGAAACCGCTCTGCGGCATGCCCGGGAATCCCGAGGTCGCCTGATGCGGGGTGACGAACATCCATTTGCCGGCGTGAGGGGACTCGAATGATGATGCCGAGATCCTCCCGGGGGGTGTTGTGGCTGTGCGGAGTGATGGTGGTGCTGTCGGTGGCCGCCGTCGGCTCGACACTCAGCGGATCACCGGATCGCCTGGCCACGGCGCGGGCGTTCCAGGAACTGACGGGAGGACTGGGTGGAGGTCCGACGGTTGACCTGGCCTGCCCGGCCCACCTGGATCCTCGGCTCGATGGTCAGTGCCGGTTCGATGCCGGACCTGTTCCCGGAGGATCACTGCTGTGCCCACGATGTGGCCGCGAGTTGTTGCCGGCTACGGCTGATGTCACCAGGCCTATTCGGAGGACCTCGGGCGATGTCGGCGTTCATTGAAATTGCGAGGACAGGGTGCACGGCGATCGGACGGCACCCGATCCGCAGCACGGTCACAATCGCAGCGGTGCTGTCCGTGCTCGTTCCCTATCTGGTGGGGATGGGTTTGGCCGAGGGCGTCCGCCAGGAGGCCCTGGTGGCGATTGGCTCGGTGGACGGGCCGGATGCGACCGCCCTGCCGGATCTCTATGTGTCCGGCAGCCGGTTCGGGCGACGCGTCCCGATTCGCCTGGCGGCCGCCGAACAGATTTCGAGTTTCGAAGGAGTCGTGCGGGTGGTCCCTCGCATCGTCGGTCGGGTCACCCTGGGCGCGAAGGATATCGAGGCGATCCTGGTGGGATTGCCGCAGGAGGAACTGGCGGAGGCGGTTGACGGAACGAAGATCGGACGCGTGATCGACGGCGAACTGCCGACGTCCGAACCCGGCGGAGCCCCTCAGCTGGTGCTCGGGTCGGCGCTGGCCGGGGAGCTCGGGCAACAGATCGGCGGCGTGATCCCGCCCATTCTTCGCAGCAGCCGTGGCGAAAAGACTCCGAGGATCGTCGGAATTTTTCGGACCGATTCATCGATGTGGCAGTCGCGGGTGGTGTTGACCACGTTCGAGACGGCTGCCGAGTTGTTCGATCAGCAGGGGCTGGCCACCGACCTGCTGGTCCATTGCCGGGCCGGACAACCCGCGGAGGTGAGTTCACGGATCGTCCGGGAGGTTGGCGGGGTGGGGGATGAGACCGGAATCGGGTGTGAAGTGATCTCACGGTCCGACCTGGAATCGCTGCTGCCAGTGGGGTTGGGACATCGTGAGGGCGTCTTCAACCTGGTTTTCGTTGTGGCCTTCGCCGTCGCGATCCTGGCGATCCTGGTCATCTCGGGGTTCGGATTGTCCGAACGGAGACGCACGATCGGGATCCTGAAAGCGACCGGCTGGCAAACCGATCAGGTGCTGCTTCGGGGGCTGGTTGAGCACCTGTTGCTGGGGCTGATCGGAGCGACCGCATCGATCCTGTTGGCTTTCGTGTGGTTGAAATGGTTCAACGGGTTCTGGATCGCCGGGGTGTTTGTCTCGGGGCTTGGGACCAGTCCCGAGATCGCCGTTCCCTTTGTGCTGGCCCCGGTGCCGGCGTTGCTGGCGGTGTTGATTGCCTGCCTGCTGGTGACAATCGGGTCGGTGTTCTCCACCTGGCGGGCCGCCGTGACCTCTCCCGCGGAGGCCATGCGATGACCGGCGCGCCGCTGGCAACCTCGACGCTCGAACGACGCTACCGTGCCGGTTCTTCGCACGAGATTGTCGCAGTCCGCGACGTTTCACTGGAGATCTCCTCGGGCAGCTTCGTGGCGTTGGTCGGAGCCTCGGGGTCGGGCAAGTCGACATTGCTTGCGTTGCTGGGCGCACTCGACCGACCGACCTCCGGCACGGTGCGGTTCGGAGACCAGGAACTCTCGGGTTGCTCGGATGTCGAGTTGGCCCGGTTGCGGCGGCGGATGGGGTTCGTGTTCCAGTCCGAGTCGCTGATCCCACGGTTGTCGGTCTGGGAGAATGTCAGCTATCCGCTGGTGGCACAGGGGGTCGGTGGACCGAGGCGACGGCAATTGGCCGAATCGCTGCTGGATCGACTGGGATTGGCCTCCCGGTTCGGGGCACTGCCCGAAGAGCTCAGCGGTGGCGAGCAGCAACGCGTGGCGGTGGCCCGGGCTCTTGTCGGTTCGCCCGAGGTGCTGCTCGCCGACGAACCGACGTCTCACCTCGATGTGGAATCGGCCGAACGGACGTACGAACTGTTCCGCGAGGTTCACTCGCAGGGCACGACCGTTTTGGTCGCCACACACGACCCGGCACTGGTCGGGTCGGCCACGCGGGTGGTCTCGCTGGAGGCCGGTCGCGTCGTCGATGATCGGACCGACGCCTAGCGTTTCGGAGGAGCCGCCTCCTTGACCACCGCGCCCTGGTTCTTGCTGAGTACCAGCAGCGAGAACTTCTCGACGTTCTCCAGGTCGTTGGTGCTCAGCGACGCGTAATCGAATCGGCCGCGGAGATCGGTGTAGCCGTCCTTGTAGAACAGCACCCGACCGTCCTTGCCCCGGGCGTAGACCTTGACGTAGACGCGGGCCACCGGTTTTCTGCTGGCGGCGTCGGTCACGCGGACCTGTCCGTACGGCTCGACCACCTGGAGGGCGAGCGAGTTCGAGTAGTAGGCTTGCGAACGGACCAGCCCCCGACCACGGACCTCGACCAGCACGTTCCGGTTGTGGAATCGTTCGGGCAGTTCGACCACGTGCCGGGCCTTGTCGCCGGGAAGCGGTACGGCCACAGAGTGGTTGGGCCGGATGTGTGCGAACCGGCTGGCGTCCTGCTTGACGAACGGGTTGCGTGAGAAAAGCAGCTCGATATCCATCAGGTAGTAGTTGACCGTGACCGTCTTGACGTTCTGGAAGTCGATCGTCACCCGCTTGTTTTCGACGTTGATGTCGAAGTTCGGCTGGCTGTTGGCGAGTTTCCGTTGCCGTGCCGCTTCGGTTTCGGGATCGTCGGCCACTTTCCGACCGTCGGCTTCGTCCAGGTGCGCCACGACGTCGCGGAACAACTTTCGCCAGTGATCGACCGGGTAGCCGACTCGCTGGCCGTCGGGTCCGGCGTTGACGGCGATCAGGTCGCCAGCCGGCAGCGGCGCGAGCCGGGCCAGCCACTTCTCGGAAACGGTCCGAGCCACCCGGGGCTTGTCGCTGAACAGGTCGAGATAGGCGGTGAAGTAATCGTACTGCAGCCGGGTCTGCAGGTTGCCCGGTTCGACCCCGACGAAAAATGTCAGAGCTTCCTCGACCCGATCCTGCAGCAGCAGGTAATAGGTGATCGCCATCTGGTCGTCGTTGTCCAGGGTGGTCTTGTAGCTGATGTTCTTCAGCAACCGGTGGTACTGGGCGTGGAAGCGATCGTTGAGGATCTGGCGGCGTTGCCCGAGCTGGTGGCGTCGGGAGTTGACCAGCGGGCGGTAATCCATGTGCTGGTACGTTCTTCGCTCGACCGGGTCGATCACCAGCAGTGGGCTCTGGAGCACCGTGCCACAGGACTTGACGAACCCGTCCCGGTGTCGGAGGTACTCACGGATCGCAATCGGGTCGTTGTGCAACAGACCGTAGGCCCACAGGGTGTGGTCGTAGACGCGTCGATTGCGAAGCAGGGCCAGTAGCTCGGTGAAGAACTCAGGGTCCTTGACCCGGTAGGCGATCTGGCCGAGATCCAGCGAAAGGATGTTGTGTTTCCGGAGGAACTCGAACACCTCACCGCGGGTGCCGTTCTGCGAAACGTGGGCCCACGAGGCGAGGTCGAGCCGCGACGGGGTGGCGACGGCCTTCAGGACCACGGGATCGGCAGCGGCGATCACCTGTTCCTCGCGGGCGACCTGGACAGGGTAGTGTTGCGAGTTGCCGGCGGTGGGGAAGTAAAAGAAGTACTCGATCCGCTGAGTGTGATACGGTTCGAGATCGAGGTGGACGCTGCGGGTGTAGCGGGTCTTGCTGACCGGGATCGCTCCCACCGGAACCTGCAGCAGCACGTCGAGTCGTTGTCGAGCCGAGCCGGGGTTGGTCAGCACCACCTGGCACCCGTAGACGGTGTGCAGCAGGAACTCGTCGGTGACGAACTTGTCGATCTTCTCGCCGGCGACCTGCTGGAACCGGTCATCGAGCCGGAAGAAGTTCTGGGTGACCAGCACGGGGGTTCGCTTGGCCACCACCTCGCCGGCCGGCTTGATCTCACGGTGCAGCACCACCGCCGGGCTGCCGGTGACAAGTGTCAACTGGTTCCCCTTGATATCCGCCTTGTGCTTGGCCGCCTCGAAGGGCAGGTCGAGCACCGCGAGGGCCAACATCATTTCGGGAAAGCTGCGTGCGGCTTCGGGGAAGTGCTCCGAGAAGAACGGGTCGGCGGGATTGCGGTGCGCGTAGTCGTTCCAGAACCGGCTGACCGACACCAGTTCTCCGGTCATCTGCTCGATCGGCAGACGGTAGTAGTTGTTTTCGACCCACTCCTGCGTCCGGTCGAGTCGGCGGAAGAGCTGGCGGACGTTCTGCCTGAGCGCGGCGTC
>DLVV01000352.1:0-2059 GCA_003445035.1 Planctomycetaceae bacterium
GGCCAGAAGGTCAACAAGACCGCCAGTGCCATCCGGATCACTCACCTGCCAACCAATACCGTCGTCCAGTGCCAGGACGAGAAGAGCCAGCACAAGAACCGTGCCAAGGCGATGCGAGTGCTGAGAAGCCGCCTGCTCGAGGCCCAGCAGCAGAAAGCCCACCAGGAACGCGCCGACCAGAGACGGAGCCTGATCGGCACCGGAGACCGCAGCCAGCGAATCCGCACCTACAACTTTCCTCAGAACCGGCTGACCGACCACCGAATTGGCCTGTCGCTCCACAAGCTCGACCAGATCATGCAGGGGAACCTCGACGAAATGGTCGACGCACTGCTCGAGCACGATCGCCAGGAACGCCTGGGAGGTAATCCTAACTCGTGAGCACCATCCCCCTTCCGGCTCCCCAGCCCTCGGATCATCGACAGGCCGCCGCCGGCGGACAGGCCGATCGCTGGACCGTCCAGGCCGTTCTCGACTGGACCACCGGCCACCTGGCCGACAACGGCAGCGAGTCGCCTCGCCTGGATGCCGAGATCCTCCTGGCCCAGGCCCGGGACTGCCGCCGCATCGAACTCTACACCCAGTTCGACCAGGCTCTCACCGACCAACAGCGGTCGGTGATGCGTGACCTGGTCAAGCGGCGGGCCGCTCGCGAGCCGGTCGCCTACCTGGTGGGATTCCGGGAATTCTTCGGAATCGACTTCGCCCTCACATCCGACACCCTGATCCCCCGCCCCGACACCGAAACGCTCATCGTCGAACTGCTCGACCTCGCCCGCCAGTTGACCGCTCCACCGGCCATTCTCGACCTGGGCACCGGCTGCGGATGCATCGCCATCACCATCGCCACGCAACTCGCCTCAGCCCATGTGTCTGCCGTCGACATCTGTCCCGCTGCACTCGAAGTGGCCCGCTCCAACGCCGAAACGCACAACGTCGCCGACCGGATCGCATTCTCAGCCGGCGACCTGTACGGACCCATTCCACCCGATCGGAAATTCCAGTTCATTGCCAGCAATCCTCCCTACGTCACCACCGCCGAACTCGACCAACTGGCCCCGGACATCCGTGATCACGAACCCCGCACGGCCCTGGACGGTGGAGCCGACGGACTCGATGTGATCCGTCGCCTGGTCGCCGAGGCACCGGGTCACCTGGCTCCCGGCGGAAGCCTGTTGTGCGAAATCTCACCCGAACAGGCCGATGGAGTGGGCCGGCTTGTCACCGAACAACCGGCTTTCCGGACACCCCGGACGGTCACGGACCTGTCAGGACAGGCCCGCGTCATCGTGGCTTCGATCGACTGAATCCCTTTCATCGGCAAACCTGCCTCCCCGCAAAATGAAAGCGTCCAGGGATGGACAAGTTCCTCATCGAGGGTGGCCAACGGTTGACCGGGCCGGCTGAAGTCAGTGGCTCCAAGAATGCCGCTTTGCCGATCATGGCCGCGGTCCTTGCCTCCGACGGCCCGCTGGAACTCACAGCCGTACCCGACCTGGACGATGTCCATTCACTGGTGGGTCTGCTCGGCACGCTCGGCGTCCACACCGAATTTCCGGCAGAGAACCAGCTGAGACTGGTTGTGGAAACCACGCGGCCTCATGTCGCAGACTACGACCTGGTCCGCCGCATGCGAGCCAGCATCTGTGTGCTGGGGCCCCTGCTCGCTCGCCGCGGGCGCGCCTGCGTTTCCCTGCCGGGCGGATGCAACATCGGTCATCGACCGATCGACCTGCACCTGAAGGGCCTGGCCGCTCTGGGAGCCGATATCCGTGTTCAGCAGGGGTACGTGGTGGCCGAAGCCGAACGTCTGCGAGGGGCCTCGGTGTTCCTGGGTGGACCGTTCGGAAGCACGGTCACCGGCACCTGCAACATCATGACCGCCGCCACACTGGCCGAGGGACGGACGGTGATCGAGGCAGCCGCCTGTGAACCCGAGGTGGTGGATCTGGGAGCCTGCCTCAACCAGATGGGAGCCCGGATCGAGGGCCTGGGGACGCCCCGCATCGAGATCGAGGGCGTCGAACGGCTCGGAGCGGCTCGCCATCGCGTGATCCCC
>DLVV01000352.1:2351-12969 GCA_003445035.1 Planctomycetaceae bacterium
TCGGCTCGCCATCGCGTGATCCCCGATCGGATCGAAGCCGCCACATTGCTGATCGCCGCCGCGATCACCGGGGGACAGATCGACATTTCCCCCGTCCGCCCCGACCACCTCGTCGCCGTCCGCGAGGTCCTCGAACGGACCGGAGTGCGGATCGAACAACTGGCCACCGAATCCGTATCTCACCCCGGGCAGGTCACACTGCGAGCCACCGCGCCCGATGTGATCGCCCCCACGACATTGACCGCCCTGCCCTACCCGGGTGTCCCCACCGACATCCAGGCCCAGCTGATGGCCCTGCTGTGCCTGGCCGACGGCATCAGCGTGATCACCGACAAGGTGTTTCCTGACCGGTTCCTGCACGCCGCCGAACTGGTCCGGCTGGGCGGGCGGATCACGCGAGAGGGCCCCACGGCGGTGATCCACGGGGTCAGTCAACTCAGTGGTGCCAACGTGATGGCCGGAGACCTGCGGGCCAGTGCCGCACTGGTGCTCGCGACCCTGGCCGCCAGCGGGCCCTCGACCATCCGGCGGATCTATCATCTCGACCGAGGCTACCAGAGGCTCGACGACAAGCTGAATCTGCTCGGCGCCGACGTGACCCGGACCGGCGACAGCCGTGGCCCGTCACCACCTCACTGGGACATCGGCACGACAGCCCGGACCGACCACTCCGGCCGCCGGGTGGCCGGGGGTTAGGGCAAGAACCCTCGTTCGCGGAGCTCCTGGACGTTATCCGGGGCACTCTGCCAGATTCTCTCGGCCGCGTACCGCAACAGGGCCACTCCGCCCAGTCCGTACGGCGCGGTCAAGATCGCCGTGCGATCCTCCTCCTGGTCATCGAGTCGCCGGTTGAGCTTCTCGACGGCCTCGTCCACTCGATCACTGATGATCTCGGTAGGACCACTGGTGTTGTCGACCCTGAGATTGGAGAATCCCGCCGTGCGAGCCATCAGGAACTCGACGATGCTGTCATCTTCCTGTTCATCGAAGAAGCCGCGGAACTCGGGACGTGCGTTCTCGGGAGTGATGATCGTCGGCCGTGTGATGCGAACCTCTCCCTGGGTCACCGTCACGGTGTCTTCGTCGGCCGGCTTGTCACACACCAGGAAATAGGGCAATTCGGATTCGCCGAAGGTGAACAGCGAATAATGGACCGGTCGCGCGATCTGCACGGCCTCCCAGATATCCCGGTAGCGCGATTCGTCGTCGAAATCTTCAAGCCACATGGCGCGGTCTTTCCTCATCCCACGGCCCGGACATCCCCCGCGGCCGACTGGTGCGAGTATAAACTCCGGCGGATGAGACGACCATGTGCCAGCCGGACCCCTTGACAGTTTCCCGAGGCGTTGAAGAGAATCGGGCACGTCGGTTGTCGGTCTGAAGGCCGAGGCGGTCGCGACACTCGTGGCCGTAAGCGACACGATCAAAGTCCAACAGAAAGACATAACGATGAGCGGACCGATTGTTCGCACCGGTGCCACTCCCGAGTTCTGGGAGAACTGGGACAAGATTTTCGGCGACAAGGGCAAGAAGAGCACCGGCAAGAAGAAGGCCGGAGCCAAGGCCTCGAAAAAATCGGCGAAGAAAAAGTCGGGCAAAAAGAAGTAGTCGACGCGTCGACTCGTTCCCGAGGCGGCGTTGGTCTGCTCGTGTCTTCGTTGGCGGCCGCCGCCTGCCTGGCTTACTCCGCCCTGCGCGCTCCGGCACCCGGTGTCAACGAGCCGCACTACCTGGCCAAGGCATTGCACTGGATCGATCCCGCCTGGTGCCAGGGCGACTTTTTCCTCGAATCCTCCAATCCCCACCTCGTCTTCTACACGCTGGTGGGCCCGGGGACCGCGGTGCTGACGTTTCCGGCGGTGACCTGGCTGGGCCGCGTGCTCGCCCTGTCGCTGCTGGCCACCGGCTGGGTGGCGATGGTCCGGCGGCTGGTCCCCGACACCTGGGCCGGCTGGACGGCAACCACGGCCTTCCTGTTGGCCGCCTCGATCGGAAACCTCTCTGGAGAATGGGTCGTCGGTGGCTTCGAATCCAAGGTGGTGGCCTACGGACTGCTGGCCTGGTCATCGGCCTTCGGACTCGCTCACCACCATCGGCTGGCGGGGACCCTCTGCGGGTTGGCCATCAGCATTCACCCGATCGTGGGAGGCTGGGGACTCGTCCTGGCTGTCCTGGCTCGCCCTTGGCCGATTGATCGACTCCGACTGCAACAGGCGGCACTGGTCGTGGTTTGTGCCTTGCCGGGAATCATTCCCGTACTGGGTTTACTCGGCAACGGCTCGCCGCGGGCCGACACCGTACAGGTCTTTGCCCGGCTGGGTCATCACCTGGTGCCCGCTCGGTTCTCGCTCACCTGGACCACTCTTTACGTCGCCCTGGCCTCCGCATGGCTGGTTGCCCGGTTCAGGGCACAGAGATCTCCCGCAGAAACCTGGTGGGTGAGACTGGTCCTGGGTTCCGTGGTGGTCGCTGCCGCTGGCTGGGCACTGGCCCTCGACACACCGCCCGACCTGGCTGGTGCCCCCGACGCCTGGACCCGGCTCCGCCTGGTGTCGATGAAGTTTTACCCCTACCGGCTCTTCGATGTCCTGCTGCCGGCGGCGTTGGCGATCTCCGCCGCCGGCCTGCTGACCCGGTGGCCGTCGCTTCGCCTTCGAATCGCCATCCCGGCGGTGCTCCTCGCGGTCGCCCTGGCGCTGCCGGCTCCTGACCGCAACCCCAGCCGACTGTCCAGGGAGCTCCTGGACGACTGGACCCGCACCTGTGGCTGGATCGACGACCACCTGCCACCGGCGGCGATCGTACTGACGCCGCGCGGGAGCTGGGCTTTCAAGTGGTACGCCAAGCGGGCCGAATATGTGGTCTTCAAGGACTGCCCCCAGGACGCGGCCGGAGTCCTGGAATGGGACCGCCGACGCCAGGCCCGTGGCCGCTGGCTGATGGACATCCAGTTGGGTCGCCCACCGCTTGAGACCACCGCCCGGGCTTTCGGCCCCCAGGCCATTACCCACATCCTCTGGCGACGGACCGACGGCCTCCGGTCACTCGAGGGATTCGAGGCGATCTTCAAAACGCCGCACCACGTCGTCTACTCCGTCCCGGCTACCGGCTCGAAGTGAGATGGGACGCGGAGTTCACGGCCGCCTGAGGTCGTAACAGATCAGCCGCGCGGTGGTGCGGGTTACCGGATCTCGCATGTTCTGGCTGATGTAGAGCAATCCGCGACTGATCACCGGTGGGCACCACGACTCGCGAGCCAGAAACAGCGATGACCGCTGCGTGATCTTGTACCCCTTGGGAGAAAGGTCCATCCACATCAACTGACCAAGTTCCCCCAGGACCAGCGCCTGACCGTCGGCCTGCAGAAAGGAACCCCGCAACGGGCTCAGTGTCAACGTCTGCTCGACGCCCTGCACCGTGACCGTCTGCTCCCACTCGGGCTCTTCACGCCAGACCACCCGACCGACCTTCAGGTCGACACAGACCAGGGACGCGTCCGGTTCGTTTCGGCCGTCAAAGCCGTACAGGTAACCATCCTTGATCAGGGGCGTACTCCAGTGCAGCCCCAGTTGATTCGGCTCGGTATTGTGTTCGGCGTCGGGCATCTGCCAAACGACCTTGTGTGAGGACAGGTCCTTGCCGACCTCCAACAGCGCGCTGCCGGTCTGGTAACTGGCCGAAACAAAGATGCGGTTGCCGCCCACCACCAGCGGGCATGACGCGTTGACGCTCTCGTATTTTTTGCTCCGCCACGGAAATTCCAGTTCCAGTTTCCCGTTGCTCGGATCAATCAACATCAGCCCGCCGGTCGACGGCCTGCTCTCGCCACCGGCAAAGACCAGCACACGAGTCTTTCCGTGAATCTTCACCAGACGGGGCGAAGCGTAACTGGGCCCCCATTTTTTCCCCGAGACCCACAACAGCTTGCCCGAGAGCGTGTGGAACGCCGCGACGCACGGGCCGCCCACCTTGCCGATATTGATCACCAACCGGTCACCGACCAGCAGAGGGGTGCCGACGGCTCCGAAAAAGTCCTGTGGAACCTGAAATTCTGTCGACAGGCTTCGCTGCCAGATCTTTCGTCCCGTCGCCAGTTCCAGGCAGATCAGGAACCCCTCGGCCGTATAAATGTGAACCCGGTTGCCCTCGATCACCGGAGTCGATCGCGGTCCGCTGCTGTACCCCAGGCGGTCACGGTACGCGGTCGCAAACTTGTGCTCCCAGAACTTCTGACCGGTTTCGGCGTGCAGGCACTCGACAACGACATCGTTGCCGACCCGGTGGGGGTAAACCAGGAAAGGATGCCGGATGGCCGGTGACGCGTACCCGTCACCGGCGGCCAGTTCCCAGACCTTGGCCGGACCGGTCTTCGGCCAGGTCTTCAACAGGTGCGTCTCGGTCGAGACACCGTTGTGGGTCGGCCCCAGGAAACCGGTCCAGGAGTGGGTCCTGGCCTGCTTGGAGAGCGGCTTGGCCGCCTTGTTCGTCTTGACCCGGGCGTAGGGTTTCGGGGCAGGAGGAGTCGTGTTGTCGGCAGTGCCGGCCACCTTGGGCGGTGCCGGATCCTCCACGGCCGTTGGGTCGGCACTATGTACGAATCCGGACGTTCCCAGCCAGACCGAAAGCAGAACCGCCAGACGCATGGTCATCCCCTTCTTCAAGTCGTGCTGCCGCCGGTTTGCCCGGGACAGGCTGGGTCGATTGAACCCCCTGCCCGGCGGATTTTCAACCCGCCCTCGGCACACCGGCTCGAGCTCAATCCCAAACCGGTCTCGCGGGAATGTCACGCGGCGGCGGCCCCACGTAATGCGGCCGGGTGACGCTGGCCACCGGACGGCCGAATTGTTCGAGTACGTGCGCCGACCAACCCAGCAACCGTGCCACGACCACCAGCGGCAGGTGACACTCGGGATCAACACCGCCGGCGGCCAGCAGACGGATCGCCGCCCAGTCCCAGCCGGGCACGCCGCCACAGGCAATCACGGCCGCCTCGAGTTCAGCGGCCGCGCGATCGATCGCCTTCACAAAATCGCTGTCGGCCTCGTCGGACAGGTGCTCGGCCCACGCCACACCGATCTCACGTCGGGGATCTTCTGCGGCTCGACCTCCAAAGACGGTGCCTGGCACGCCGAGTCCCGCGTCGAGTCGTTCGAGTACCCATCCCTCGGCGTCATCCTGCCAGGGCCGCTCGTCCCACAACGACACCAACTCTTGCGACAACCCCGCACGTTCGGACGTCGATTCGACCGCAGCAGCAGCCAACACCGCGCCGTGCAGATCGGCTCCGGTGGCCGCTGCCAATCGAGCAGCTTGCACAGCGGGGCTGAACCCCACATCGATCACGCTGATCAGCAACACGTCCAGTGCCCGCTCGAACAGTGGCGAGGGAACCGCACCGGTCAGCATCGCAGCCAACTGGGACGGAAAACTCCGCTCCACGTCCGGCTCGACTGGCTCGAACCCCGTGGTCGCCGCCAATCGATCCGCCACGATCAGCGGCACACGACCGATCAAGCGGATCGCCCGGGCCCGATCAGAATCCACCGATTGATCAGCCGGTCGCGGGTCGAAATGGGCAACGGCGCTGATCGCTGTCAGCAACACATCAGCCAACGCCACGTGCAACGGCAGCCGTTGCAGCAAGTCGCGCATCCATTCCGACTCGTCGGCCCATTCCGCCCCGTCTGACGATTCGGCGAGCACCGCCCGAAAGTCTGCCAGGAACACCTCGTCCGGCAACTCACCATACAACAGCAGGTAAGCCACCTCGGTGAAGGTCGATTCCCTGACCAGGTCCAGCACGTCGTATCCGCGGTAGGCAACCGAGCGGTCACTCCAGTCGGCAATCGCCGTATCGGTCACCATCTCGCGGTGACCCGCTCGTACGCCTCGCCCCTCGCCATGTTCCGTCACGGCGTCGTCCCCCCGGGAATTTCGGAGGCCACTCCTTGGCCCCGCCGGGCGGCATTGTAACGTCTGGCAACCTCTCGAGACGCCCAATCGCACGAAAAAACAGAATCCGGTCGCTACGATGGGCCTCATTGCTCTTCGGCCCGATTCTCGAGAACGCCCATGCCCTTTGCCCTCGTGAGACAGACACATCTCCTACTGATCACGCTCGTCGCGGCCTTCGCCGCCAACTCGGTGCACGCCGACTCGAGAACGTTTCGGGTGGAATTCAGCAAGGCATCGCACGACAAGCCGTTCACCGGACGGGTCTACCTCATCTTCAGTCGCAACAACCAGCAGCCCCGACAGGGACCGGGGTGGTTCAACCCCGAACAGTTCATTGCCCGCGATGTCGAGAACTGGGCACCGGGAGTCCCACTGGTGTTTTCGGGAACATCTCCGAACAAATTGTCTGGTCCCGGACGGCTCAAGGCCGGCCCGATCCTGGGTTACCCCGGCCCGCTGTCAAAAATGAAGTTGGCCGGCTACCGAGCCCAGGCTGTCGTGAGATTCAATCCGAATGATCGCGAGATCGGTGTCGGACCGGGCAACGGGTACAGCAAGGTCACCACTCTCGGTGACGATGACTCGCAACCGAAAGTCGATTTTCAGGTCACCGGGCTGGTCAAAGCCAAGCCCTTCGGAGAAACAGACTGGAGCAAGTTGCTCGATGTCCCCTCAAAACTGCTGACCGAATTCCACAAGAGACCCATCTCGCTGCGGGCCGCCGTGATTCTCCCGGCCAGTTACCGGGAACAACCCAAGCGACGGTACCCGGTGATCTTCACCATCCCGGGTTTTGGAGGCACGCACCACGGCGGAAGCACGCCGCGACCGGTGGCCGAACGGAACGACGGAGGTGTCGAGTTTCTGAGGGTCGTACTGGACCCGAGTTGCCGGCTGGGCCATCACGTGTTTGCGGATTCGGCCAACAACGGGCCCGTCGGCAAGGCGCTCACCACCGAGTTGATCCCGGCACTCAACAAGCGATTTCGCACGATCCCCAGGGCGTCCGCCCGGTTCCTGACAGGACACTCCTCGGGTGGCTGGAGTTCCCTGTGGTTGCAGGTGACCTATCCCGAGGTCTTCGGCGGCACATGGAGCACGGCTCCGGACCCGGTCGACTTTCGCGACTTCCAGCGTATCAACCTCTACCGCAGCGGTGAGAACATGTACGTCGACGGCCAGGGCGAACGTCGTCCGCTGGCCCGGGTCAACGGTCAGGTACGGCTGTGGTACAAGGGATTTGCCGACATGGAATGGGTGCTGGGACATGGCGGACAGTTGCACAGCTTCGAAGCCGTCTTCAGCCCACGGAATGCCGACGGAAAGCCACGACTGCTGTGGGATCGCAAGACAGGCCGGGTCGATCTTCAGACTGCCAGGACGTGGGAGAAATACGACATCCGCCTGGTGCTCGAACGGAACTGGAAGACACTCGGCCCACGCCTGAAAGGCAAGCTGCACGTCTTCATGGGCGACGTCGACACGTTTTACCTCGAGGGAGCCACCATACGGCTCAAGAAGTCCCTGGCCGACCTCGGCAGCGACGCTGTCGTCGAGATCCACAAGGACCGGGACCACTTCAACCTGATGCGAGGCGGCCTGCGACAGAGGATCCGCAAGGAAATGGCAGCCGCCTTCCTGGCGGCCCATCCCGACCAGCGTCGTCCGGCGGCAGGCCGTTGAAGCTCTCCGAAGCAGTCGCTATTCTCGCCCCATCCCGCTCGTGCTCGACCTCGAGTCGGCAGTAGTTTTTCGACGCGTCTTCCAAGGAGCCCCTCATGGGCCTGTTCGACGGCAAAAAGGGACTGGTCTTCGGCATCGCCAACGACCACTCGATCGCGTGGGCCATCACGCAGCAACTGCACGCCGAGGGAGCCGAAATGGGCTTCACGCACCTGCCCGACCGGGATCCCGAACGTCCCCGGATGGAGCGTCGACTCAGGAAACTGGTCGAGCCCCTGGACACCAAGATGATCGAAGCCTGCGACGTGACCAACGACGAACAACTCGACCACGTCTTCGACGTCGCCGCCTCCACCTACGGCAACATCGACTTCATGCTGCACTCGATCGCATACGCCCCGATGGATGATCTCAAGGGGGAGGTCGTCGATGTCAGTCGCGACGGATTCAAACTGTCGATGGAGATCAGCGTCTACAGCCTGATGACCCTGACCCGACGGGCTCGCCCGCTGCTCAGTTCCGGCGGCAGCATCCTGACGCTGACCTACCTGGGAGGCGAGAAGGTGATCCCCGGCTACAACGTGATGGGGCTCTGCAAGTCGGCACTCGAGAGCACGACCGAATACCTGGCCAGTGAACTGGGGCCCGAGGGCATCCGCGTCAACGCGCTCTCGGCCGGCCCGATCAAGACACTCAGTTCCTCGGCCGTTGGCGACTTCGACCTGATGCTCGACCTCTACAAGACTCTCTCGCCGTTGCGACGCAACGTCGAGGCCGACGAGGTCGGCAAAACGGGCATGTTCCTGCTCAGCGACCTGGCCAGCGGAATCACCGGCGAGACCCTCCACGTCGACTCGGGATACCACATCATGGGTGCCCCCCCTGCCGACGCGCGAGATGACGGCGAATCGGAATGACCGCCGAAGGCCAGGCCGTCGGTATCGCCGTGGTCCTTTCGGGCGACGGGCATCACTGCCTGGTCGGAGAACGTCCGGCTGACGTGCCACTGGGCGGTTGCCTGGAATTCCCCGGCGGCAAGTGCCTGCCCGACGAATCACCGTGCGATGCGGCCATCCGCGAGTGCCTCGAGGAAACCGGCATTGCTGTGACGCCAATGCGTCAACTCGCCCTGCGAACCCACGACTACGACCACGGCCGGGTCACGCTGCATTTCTGGCTCTGCCGACCGACTGACACAAACCCGGCCGCGGCCTCGGAGCCATTCTCGTGGCAACCGACTTCGGCTCTCGACGCCGGCCGCTTCCCCGAGGCGAATGCCGGGGTGATCGGTCAACTCGTCTCAGGCCGGCCACTCAATCGGCTCACCGACAGCGATCAGACGGCGTCGACCCACGATTCGTAGAACGTGAAGGTCTCGTTGATCTCGTTGGCCTGGCCGGTGATGGTGTCGGCCCCTTCGTTGCCGGCCAGCGTGTCCGAAGCCCCCTGGCCGTCGATGGTGTCGTTGCCGTCACCGCCCAGGACAATGTCGCGGCCCCCGCCACCGGACAGGGCATCGTGGCCGTCGCCACCAAGGATCGTGTCGTCGTCGCCACCACCATTGATGTCGTCGTTGCCATCGTGACCGGAGAGTCCGTCGAAGCCCTCTTCGCCCAAGAGCGTGTCGTCGCCGTCTCCACCGTTGAGGATGTCGTCACCCTCGGCACCTTCGAGCAGGTCGTGCCCGTGACCGCCACCGATGGTGTCGTTTCCGACGTTGCCGTACAGACGGTCATCATTGAGCCCGCCATGCATGTAATCGTTGCCGGTACCGCCGTAGAGGCTGTCCTGCCCGGCGCCACCCAGCAGCGAGTCGTCATGCTGGCTGCCCGAGAGAGCGTCGTCATCGTCACCGCCAGAGAGCGTGTCACGGCCGACTCCGCCGGTGAGTGAATCGAAACCGGCGTTGCCGGACAGACTGTCGTGTCCTTCGCCCCCGTCGAGCGTGTCGTTGCCATCGTTGCCGATGATCACATCGTCGCCGTCCTGGCCGTCGAAGTCGTCGTCGCCCTCGCCGCCGACCATCGTGTCGTCACCGCTGCCACCATCGGCACGGTCGTCACCCAGCCCGCCCCACAAGGTATCACCGTCGAGGCTTCCGGTCAGGGTGTCGGCGCCGTCACCGCCATCCATTCGAAGTCGCACGTCGCCGATCCGGACACTCGCAGCCGACAACGTGTCGTCGCCGTCGTCGCCGTTGATGACGACAAGCGTGCCCGAAACGTCTTCCAGCGACCCAACCAGTATCGTGTCGTTGCCGTCGCCTCCATTCACATCGGTCCGTCCGACCTTCTTGGAGATCGTGACGATGTCGGTCCCGTCGGTGACGACGAGTTTCGGGCGGTTGCCCGAGGTCCGGGTCACCGACAACGAGTCCGCGCCCGTGCTTCCGGATGCTTCGACTCTCGCCGAGCCGTCTGAATTGTTCATGACATCCGACCCCTTGCCGACCTGCCATTTCAGCACGTCGTCACCGGCGCCGCCGTCGAGAGTGTCCGAGGACCCCTGTCCATCGAGCGTGTCATTGCCGGCATCACCGTAGAGGCGGTCGCTGCCACTGCCGCCCAGTATCGTGTCGTTGTCGAGTCCACCACGCATGGTGTCGTTGCCACTGCCGGCGTTGATGTGATCGTAACCGCCCAACCCGCTTCCGGTATCGTTGCCGCTGCCACCCTTGAGAATGTCACTGGCACTCCCACCGAACAGGGTGTCGTCACCGCTGCCGCCCTGCAACGTGTCGCCCACGGCGGCCCCGACCAGGGCCGCCCCCGGATCCACCTTGGTGATGAACAGTTCGTACTCGCCGGTTTCGGTGCTCGCCGCGGTGTTGTCATCGGCACCGAAGGCGGTGAGGTTGTAGGACGGGGGCGCGTTGGGCGTCAGCGCCAACGTGTTGCTGACGGTGCTTGCCCCCCGGTCGTACACCTCGACCCGGTTCGCACCACCGGTGCCCGTACCCAGCCACACCTGGCCCGCATAT
>DLVV01000171.1:0-4061 GCA_003445035.1 Planctomycetaceae bacterium
TGATGCTGCTGAAGAGGCTGTGGCTGAGGAGGCTGTGGCTGAGGAGGCTGAACTGGGTGGTGATGAGGGAGGCATTCGTTGAAGATTCGGATCTTCAAATTGGCCAAGGAGCTGGGTCTCGACCACAAAGAGTTGGTCGAGATCTGTGGCGAAGTTGGTGTGTTGGTGAAGTCATCGCCGTTGGCGAGCATCACCGCTGAACAGAAAGATCTGGTTACAGAGCATCTGAAGGGTCGGTCTGCACCGAAACCGCCCGAAGATGACGCGTCACCTCTGGTTCCGGTTCGTGAAGCGGGTGGCACAGCGGCGAATCGAGTCCGGTCGATGCGGACGATGGCCGCGCGTCCCACGCCGCGGGTGCGGCCGAAGGCGGCGGCCGAACCGGACGAGCCTGCTGAGACCGTTTCGGAACCAGCCGGCACCGAGGAAGCGGATGCTTCGCCTGACCAGGCGGCCGAGTCACCGTCAGAGCAAGGCGATGTGGCGGCAAGCGATTCCGGTTCAAGTGCGGTCGGAAACGAATCGGCAGTCACTCGCGAAGACTATGTTGCTGCTCACGGAAACGACAGTACGGGCATTCGGCAGTTGGGTCGGCGACCGGTCCCCGAAACAACTGCACGTCCCAACCGTCGACCCAGGGCCAAGACGACTCTGCCTAGCGTCGCCGCTCCGCCGGCATACCAGCCTCCGGGAACTCGGGAGTCCACATCCGAAGAGGACAAGGTTGGGACGCAGAAGCCTGACATCCGGCTGACGGCTGAAACGATGCAGCAGTCGCCGTTGGCCGCACACCTGAGGAAGTCGACAGAACAGAAACGGAAGGGCGACGAGGGAGAGACCGTTGCTCCGGCCAAAAGTACTCCGGCTGGCGGCGGCCGCCGCCGTGGATCACTCAAGGAAGAACGCCGCCTTGGCGGGATGGGGCTTGAGGAGTCACGACAACAGCGACGGGAGCGTCGACGCAAGACCGACGAAGACGACGGGCCGGAGCATCGGGGACGCGGGATGCGGCGACGGCGGTCTCGGTCGGGCCCGGTGGAACTGAAGTTATCGGCGGTCGTCGAAACACCGGTTACCATCCGCAGTCTCTCCGAAGCCATGGGGCGACCGGCGAAATCCCTGATCTCGATTTTGTTCCAGCAAGGTCGGATGGCGTCGATCAACGATGCGATTGACGAAGAGACGGCGCAGGAAATTGCCTTCGAACTCGAAGTCGAACTGACGATCAAACGGCCAAGAGATCTCGAGGCCGAATTGGTTGCGTCGCTTGATGTCGAAGAGGATCCGGATGGTCTCGAATTGCGACCGCCGATCGTGACAATTCTCGGACATGTCGACCACGGTAAGACGACTCTGCTGGATGCCATTCGCTCGACCAATGTTGTCGACGGCGAGGCGGGTGGGATCACCCAGCATATCGCTGCGTACCAGGTTTTCCGCAACGATCGATTGATCACGTTCGTCGATACTCCCGGTCACGCGGCATTCGGCGAAATGCGGGCGAGGGGGGCCAATGTCACCGACATCGTGGTGTTGGTGGTTGCCGCCGACGACGGTGTGATGCCGCAGACAGTCGAGTGCATTTCGCACGCCCGAGCCGCTGGTGTGCCCGTGATCGTCGCACTGAACAAGACGGATCTGCCCGAGAGCAACATCGACAAGATCCTGGCCGATTTGGCGGCCAACGAGATGATTCCGGTCGAGTGGGGTGGCGATGTCGAAGTGGTTCGCACGTCGGCGTTGAACGGTGACGGCGTCGACGATCTGCTCGAGACGATCCTGTTGACGGCCGAGTTGCATGAGTTGAAGGCCAATGCCGGGCGGAATGCAGCCGGGCTTTGTCTCGAGGCGTTCCGTGACGAAGGGCGTGGTTCGCTGGCGTGGCTGATCGTGCAGGCCGGAACACTCAACAAGGGTGATGTCATTGTCTGTGGTGCCGGTTACGGACGCGTGCGGGCGATCTACAACGACCGTGATGAGTCGATCGAGTCAGCGGGTCCGTCGACTCCGGTTCGCATCGCTGGACTTGACCAGGTCCCCGGTGCCGGAGACCACTTCCACGTACTTGACGGACTCGACCAGGCTCGTGACGTGGCGGAATTGAGACGCGAACGTGGTCGAACCGAGTCGTTGTTGGCCGCTGGTCGGCCCAAGACGATGGAAGAGATTCTCGAGGCGGCCCGTGCCGGAGAGGCACAGGATCTGCCCCTGATTCTCAAGGCGGACACCCCCGGTTCTATCGAAGCTCTGAGAGGAGAACTCGGGAGGTTCGAACATCCCGAGGTCCGAGTGCAGGTCCTGCACCACGGCGTGGGAGGTGTCAACGAGAGCGATGTGATGCTGGCCGTCGCCTCGGGTGCCATCATCATCGCCTTTCATGTCGTGCCGGATGAGAATGCTCGACTGCTGGCCGATGCCGAATCGGTTGACGTGAGACGGTACGATGTGATTTACGAAGTTGTCGATCACATCAAGGCCGCCCTGGAAGGGCTGCTGGCACCCGAGGAGGTCGAGGTGTCCACCGGGCGAGCTGTGGTGTTGCAGACCTTCCACATCAGTCGCTACGGGACCATTGCTGGATCGCGGGTGCTTAACGGCACGATCGGGCGTAACGACCGAATCCGCGTCATCCGCAACCAGACAGTACTCAACGACTACCCCATTGCGTCGCTGCGAAACGAAAAGGATGATGTCCGAGAAGTCCGCCGTGGTATGGAGTGCGGCATCAGGCTCGATGGATTCAACGACATCAAGGAAGGTGACGAATTGCAGGCGTTCCGAATCGACCACGTCAAACGGACTCTAGAGTGATATGAGTTCCCGCCGCCTCGCTCGCATGGCACAGGCCATTCGCGAATCGGTCAGCTCGGCGATCCTTTCGGAATTGAAGGATCCCCGGGTGCAGGATGTGACCGTCGTCGGAGTCGATGTTGCCGGCGACCTCCGTTCGGCCTTGGTTCGTGTGACGGTTCGGGGTGATGCCAAGTCCCAGTCGCTGACGCTTCACGGACTTCGCTCGGCACGGGGGTTCCTCCAATCACGAATCGGCGATCGACTAAAGACTCGCTACACTCCTGTCTTGGAGTTTGCTCTCGATGACGAAGCCCGACAGCACCTTGAGGCGGCCCAGTTGTTGAAGGAGATCGAGCAAGAACGGATTTTGTCCGTCGAAACCTCGGAGGAGTCGATGGACTCGGATTGACTGCCGGACTCCAATCCGCACGAAGTCTCTACCACACATTTGTTTCATCCCGGTCCTGTAGGGCCGTTTCCCGTTTCCCGACAATAATCGTCAAGTTGCCAATGGCCGCAGCCAACAAAAACAAGTCGCCGGGTCGCCAAGTCGCCATCCAACAGATTCTCGCTGCGCTCGAAAAGCGATATCGTTCGGAAATGCGCGAGGTTGATGAACTCCCGGTGCTCGAAACCCTGATTTATGCCATCTGCCTCGAGGACAACACGTTCGTTGAAGCTGAGTTGTTTTACGAACGTATCGGAACTCAGTTTCACGACTTCAACGAGGCTCGAGTTAGCAGTATCACCGAATTGTCACGGGTGTTCCTGAAGTCACCGTCGGCTGAATGGAAGGCGTTCCGACTTCGCAACCTGTTGGCCCACGTTTTCGAATCTTTCTACGCTTTCGATTTCGACTCGTTGCTGCGCAAGAGCAACGCCCAGGCCAATCGGCTGCTTGGCCGAGTGCCCGAGTTGAGCTATTTTGCCCGCAACTTTGCGCTCAATCACTGCATGGGAATCCACATTCTGCCGCTGGACATCAGGTCGAGGGATGCAGTGGCCTGGCTGGGCTTGGGCACTGCTGGCCAGACACCTCAGCGGACCGGTGCGGCGTTGAAATCGGTTGTTCGCAAGGCTGAAGCCGACCGTTTTTGTGGTTTGGTTCGCTGCTTCGCTGCCGACCCGAAGATCATCAAGAGATTAGCTACTGAACAGGCCAATTCGGACAAGAACAGATTTGAACTGGACACCGCCCTGAAACGTCTCGAAACGATCTTTGCCGAGGTTGATGGACAACCTCGAAAAGAGACGGCGGCCAAGAAGAC
>DLVV01000171.1:4434-8845 GCA_003445035.1 Planctomycetaceae bacterium
CCAAGAAGACCGCGACCAAGAAGAAGAAGAAGCGATGATGTATTGCGGCCTACTGGTGTGAACTGGTCTTGGACGTAGTCGCTTTCTCGAGCAGTGGTTACAATGCCCCCACCGATTCCCGCCTCCTGCGGAATGAGACGCGGGTTGCGTGTGAAACGGGCCTAGGCAGGGACACTCCGATGACCCGATCGCTACTTGTGTTGTTGTTGACTTCGTCCGTGGCGATGGTCCAGGCGGCTCCGCCACCACCACCGCTTCCATCCGACGTTGGAAAGCGGCCGGGTTTCCGCCAGCAACTGACGGACGATCCAGCTCGACCGTTGGATTCCGGGCGGTTGAAGAACGCGAAATCCGGGTCGGGTCGGGCGATGGCGCGGGCATGGTACATGACCGGCCGCTATCGCATTGCCAAGGGAGACTTCAAAGGTGGCTTGTCGGCTTTCGAAAAGGCGGTCAAGCAGGACCCGCAACAGGTGGCGATTTACCGTGAGATGTTGCAGGTTGCGCTGAGGCTCAATCGCGTTGATGATGCTGTTCGCTATGCCCAGAAGGCTGTTTCGCTCAACCCCGATGACTACCAACTGTTGAGGTGGCTGTCTCGACAGATGATCCGGCAGCAGAAGTTGCCACAGGCGATCCAACTGCTCGAACAGGCTCGCAGGTCCAAGGCGATTGACCACAAGTCGGTGGTTTTCGTCAACGTGATGAGGGACCTGGGCTTGATCTACATGGGGACAGGCAAGGCGAAGGCTGCTGCGGAGTGCTTCGAGGTGGTGTTTGCGGCGTTGAAGGACCCTCGCGGTTACCAGTTGGATGATCGTTCACGACGGGCGTTGCTGGCCAACCCGGTGACGTCCTTTGAACGGATGGGTGAGGTCTTTCTGGCGGCCAAGCGAAATGGATTGGCCGTCGAGGCATTTCGGGCAGCGGCCAAGCACGGCCAGGGGAATCCGGCGACGTTGGGATTCAACATTGCTCGCGTTCATGTCGAGACCGGGAAGTTCAAGGAAGCACTCTCCGAGTTGCAGGTCTACTTCGACAAGAAGCAGACTTCCAAGGGGCGTGCCGCTTACGAACTGCTTGCACGCATATTCAAGGGACTCAAGAAGTCCGGCGAACTGGTTGGTCAACTCGAAAAACTCGCTGCCCACGACTCCGAAAATCCGTCGCTGAAGATTTTTCTGGCCGACCAGTACGTTGCTGCCGGTAAGTTCGAGAAAGCCCGGCCGCTTTTCGAGAAGGCACTGGCGAAGGCCAGCCCGGCGGATCGTGAGGCCGGTCACTGGGGACTCTCGGTGTTGCACCGCCGTGGTGGACGTCCTCGCGAACTGCTCGAATCACTCGGGCGTGCGGTTGACGTTCGTGGAGACATCAAGCGACTGGATACCGAACTGAACGCGGTTGCCGACGAGAAGGAACTGCGAAAGAAGGTGCTCGCCGAGGCGGCCAAACAGGCGGCCGATGACCAGGGACAGGCTCCGTTTGCCAGAAGATTTGTGGCCGCACGGCTGGCAATCCAACTCAAGCAAAATGAGCCGGCTGTCACGCTGCTGGGTTGGGCTCTTGCTGCCGAAAAGATGACCAGGGAAGTCAAGGACCGCGTGCTGCTTGACCAACTCCGCCGTCACGTTGAGGATCTCGCCAGGGTGTTGATGGTGGCCGAAAAGTACCTCCCGGCAGCCGGCCTCCTGAGGTCTGCGGCTGACGACCGCGCCCTGGGTGTCTTCAAGCCCCAGTTCCTTTTCCAACTCTCCCAGGCCTATGCGTTTGGTGACAAGACCAAGCAGGCGTTGGCGGTCATTGGCGAGGCCCGTCGCACCAGCAATCACCCACTGCTGCACTACCAGGAAGCCTGGATCTACTACCACGCTCAGCAGTGGGACAAGGCCGTGCCGCTGTTCGAACGGGTGATCAAGCAGTTCCCCGACGACAAAAGTGTTATCCGGCGTTGCCAATTCTCGCTTTCGAACATCTATGTTCAGCAGGGCGATATTCGTAAGGGTGAGGTGGTGCTCGAGAAGGTCTTTGCCGAGGATCCGGACAATCCGTCGGTCAACAATGATCTGGGCTACCTTTACGCCGACCAGGGCAAGAAGCTTGAACAGGCTGAGAAGATGATCCGCAAGGCCTTGAAAGCGGAGCCGAAAAATTCGGCGTACCTGGACAGTATGGGCTGGGTGCTGTTCAAACGAGAAAAGTACGACGAGGCCCTCAAGTATCTGAAAATGGCCTCCGCTGACCGTGACGGAAAGGATCCCACGATCCTTGAACACCTCGGCGATTGCCTCGAAAAGCTCAAGCAGAAGAAGTTGGCTGTCGAGAGTTGGAAACAGGCTCTGGAGTTGGCCCGCAAGGATAAGCGGCCCGACAAGAAGCTGATCGAGCGGATCGAAAAGAAACTCAAGGACGCTGGCGAAACTGTGAAGCCATCCGGGAAGTAGGTGGTTGAGCGTGGGGCCGCGGGCAAGGCGAAGGTGTCATGGCGGGGCATTCGCACTGGGCGGGAATCAAGCACAAGAAGGGCTTGGCCGACAAGAAGCGAGGCAAGCTCTTCGGTAAGCTGAGCCGCGCGATCATCGTGGCCGCCCAAAGCGGTGGTGGTGATCCCGAGGCAAATCTCGGCCTGAGATACGCGATAGAGCGGGCTCGCAAGTCGAGCATGCCCAAGGACAATATCGAACGGGCGATCCAGAAGGGATGTGGTGATGCCGGGGCCGCCACGTTCACCGAGATAGTCTACGAGGGCTACGGGGTGGCCGGTGTCGCCGTGCTGTGCGTGGCTCTGACCGACAACCGCAATCGTACCGCCGGCGAGGTCCGGAAGATCTTTGAGGTTGCTGGAGGAAATCTCGGCAGCACCGGTTGTGTCTCCTGGATGTTCGATCGCAAGGGGTTGTTCACCGTCGACAAGACGTCCGTCGAGGAAGAGACGCTGTTCGAACTCGCCCTCGAGTCCGGGGCCGATGATGTCGAGGACGAGGGTGAGGTGTTCCAGGTCACCTCATCGGTTGAGTCCTTCCAGGGAATTCTCGAGGCTCTTCAAGAGGCCGAGATCGAGACTGAGGTTTCCGAGATCACCCACGTGCCGCAGAACACCGTGGATCTGGACGCGTCCAATGGCAAGAAGGTGTTGAATCTGCTCGAGGCACTCGAGGACCAGGATGACGTCCAGAGCGTCACGGCGAACTTCAATATCCCCGATGAGATCCTGGCCGAGGTGGCCGGCTGATGCCGCGTGATCCCGTGCTCAAAGGCCCCGAACCGGGTGAAGGGCCCCCCGAAGAGACGCCGGTGGCCGCGGGTCCGGAAAGCGGATTCGATCCCGATGACGGTCGTCTTGACGAACAGCTTCGCCCGCTGACTCTCGATGACGTCGTGGGGCAAGTCAAGGTGGTGGAGCGGCTGAGGATCGTGCTTGAGGCGGCGCGGTTACGCGGCGACCCACTGTCGCATCTCCTTCTGGACGGCCCTCCGGGAATCGGCAAGACAACGCTCGCGACGGTGCTCCCCCGCGAACTGGGGGTCGATGTCCAGATCACCTCGGGGCCTTCGTTGAGTGCCCCCAAGGATCTGCTGCCCTACCTGACCAACGCCGGTCGAGGTTCGGTGCTGTTCATTGACGAGATTCACAGATTGCCTCCGACCGTGGAGGAGTTCATTTACCCGGCGATGGAGGATTTTCGGATCGACATCACTCTGGGTGAAGGACTCAACGCGCGGACCATCAATATGCAGCTTGAACCGTTCACCCTGATCGGAGCCACCACCCGCAGTGGCATGCTGACCGCTCCGTTGCGAGATCGGTTCGTCAACCGAGAGCACCTGGACTTCTACGACGTTGACGACGTGACCGAGATCATCCAGAGAAATGCTCGGAAGTTGCGGGCCGAGATCGAGGACGGTGCGGCGTTGGCGATCGCTCGGCGAAGTCGAGGTGTTCCCCGGAAGGCCAACAACCTGCTGCGTTGGACCCGGGACTTTGCCGACGCCGGCCGACACCCCGCGATTACCGATTCGCTGGCCGCCGACGCGTTGGCGATGCTCGAGGTCGATGAACTGGGACTCGACAGCCTGGACTGCAAGTACCTGCAGATCCTGGCAACCGTCTTCGGCGGCGGACCCGCGGGGATGCAGGCAATCGCGCACAGCATGAATATTGCTGGAGAAACGATCGAGGACGAGGTGGAACCGTTTCTGCTGAGAGTGGGGTTCGTGCAGAGAACGCCCCGGGGGAGGATGATTACCCAGGCGGCGCTTCAGCACATGGGCCTGCCGCTCGACGGGGAACCCGACGATTCACAGGGGCAGTTGTTCGAATGACGGCGATCGCCATCGGCGGGGGATCGGGTCGGCTTATGGCCGGAAAGTCCCCCCCCCCCCCGCCCGGGGGGCGGGGGGGGGGGGGCGCGGG
>DLVV01000184.1:0-767 GCA_003445035.1 Planctomycetaceae bacterium
GCCTTGATCTTGCTGTTGACCGTGTCGCCGTTGAGCAGGTGCAGAGCCTGGGAGAGGTTCGGCTCCATCTTGACCTCGCACGCACACACGCTCTCTCGCTTGGCCCGGCCGAAAGTGGTCAGGAAGTAGTTGCTGGTGTTGCCGTTGGCGATCTGGACCGCGCGGGCCCCCAGCGGCAGGCCGCCGAACTTGTTCTTTGTGTCGGTGACCTGGCTGATCGAATCGAAGAGCACTTCAGCCCGCATACGCCTCAGAGCACCATGCGAGAAATTCGTACCATCCTTCTCGTTGGTCTTGTTCGTCTGCGTCGCCAACTGGTAGGTACGGGAGATGCAGATATCGCGAACCAGCTTCTTGAAGTCGTACTTGTAGGAACTGAACTTCTTGGCCAGTTCCGCGAGCAGGGCCTCGTTGACCGGCGGATTGCTGACACGAACGTCGTCGACCTCGTTGATGATCCCCTTGCCCATGAAGTGGGCCCAGACGATGTTGGCCAGGTTGCGTGCGAAGTAGGGATTCTGATCGGAGGCGAGCCACTTGGCAGCCATCACCCGACGGTCCTTGCCGGCGGTATCAGGAACCTCGCCGCCGAGGTACTTGGGCTTCATCACGCGGCCACCGACCAGGTGTTTGACCTCGCCGCTGCCGCTGTTGAAGATGATGATCTCGCGAGGATCCTCGCCCCGCTTCCGCCCGATCTGGGCGAAGAACGCCGCGAAACTGTAGTAGTCATCCATGGTCCAGCGATCGAAGGGATGATTGTGGCA
>DLVV01000184.1:1086-4137 GCA_003445035.1 Planctomycetaceae bacterium
TGCGTACACTGCAGCCGTATCCCCATGAAGACCTGGGCGACGTTTTCGGAGACCTTCAGCGTGTTGGTTTCGTTCTGGTAATAGTTGGTCGCCGCGTTGGCAAACGTCCCACCGTTGGCTCCCAGCAATTCCTGGCACATCACGTCAATCGGGACGTTGTTGGCGATGCGTTCATTGAGCCAGTTGTAGTACCGCAGCATGGGCTTGTAACTGACCTGCTGGGTGGTGCGAATCGTGAGCAGTTCAGCCCACTTCATCACCCACATCTCGACGAATTCCTTGCGGTTGAGCAGTTCATCGACGAGCCGTTCCCGTTTCACCTGTCCGCTGAGTTTCGAATACTCGACACCGGACTTGGCCAGGGCGAGTTCCGCATCGGCGGCCTGGCGGGCCGACAGAGCCCCTTCGGCCGCTTTGGTCGCATCGGCAGCCGCCTTATCGACCGCCGCCTTGGCATCCGTCGCCTTTTTCACCGCCGCAGCTGTCGCCTTCTTCCCCGCCTCATCCTTGGCGGACGCTGCCAGTTTCTGAGCCGCCGCCAGGGCCGTCTCGGCCGGCGCCAAAGCCTTGGCAGCCGTCTCGGCCGCCACCTTCTTTTCGGCCTCGGCCTTCAACGCATCGGCGCGGGCCTTGGTCTTCGCCGCCAAAAAGGTCTCGGCGGCCGGCGTCTTCCTTATGAACCGCCAGTACTCGTCGGGCGTCGGCAACACACCGGTGACATCCAGGTAGGCTCGGCGGAGGAAAATCTCGTCGGCGCAAATCTCCGAGGGAACGATCCTCAGCTTCCTGAGCTTCTGGTGAATAAATGTGTCGACGAAGTTCACCTCGGGAGTCTTGGGGTCTTCGAACGTCAGCCCCTTGGGCAGGACGATGAACTGGCTCCCGACGGTGTGAGTTTCGTAGCGTGCCATCACGAAGGCCTCGCCGCGGGCGTGCGCAGTGACGGTTCCGGTCTGTTCAATCTCGGCCGACGTGGCATTGCTGGTCATGAAGAAGGCCAGCGAGGTCACATCGCGGGTGGTTCCGTCGGCGTAGTGAGCCAGCACATTGAGCTGCTGCGTGGATCCTTCGCCGTCGAGTACCGCTTCGTTGGGGAACAACTCCACCTTGGTCACCGCCGGCACAGCGCCGGGATCGTTGGGAGCTCCGACCTTCAACCAGCGGTCCAGCGTGCCATACATCTCGCTATCTTTGTCGAACTGCTTGCCGCCGGTGTGCGGCACGACACCGACCGCCTTCTCCATCATCAGGCTCGAGGACGGCACCGCCAGGTTGATCCGGCGTCCGGGCAGTTCGCGGGTCAGGCGATAATGGTCACCGGCGGGGTCGAACCCGAACAGCGACAACCGGAAGCCGTCCTTGCCACGAGCCGATCCATGGCAGCTGCCGGTATTGCAGTTGGCCTTCATGAAGATCGGCATCACGTCCAGCCGGAAGCTGACCGGCCGATCGTCACCAGCCTTCTCGACCTCGACGGGCACCTTGACCGTCTTGCCCCCGAAGGTCACCGTCAGTTCACTTTTCCCGTCTGCCTTGGGCGTCAACACGTGTCCGGCCAGTTTGGCTGCCTTGGCGTCGGCCAGCAAGAACTTAGCCTCGCCAGTCACGTCACGGGTCAAACCGTTAGCGAAGTGGGCCTGGACGATCAGCGACTGCCGATCCCGCTTGGTGGTCAGTTTCACCGAAGTGGGGTAGACGCTGACGGAGGTCAGCGGCGCGTCGGCAGCGGAGGCCGTCGTGGCCAGACCCAGCAACAGCGCGCTGGTGATCAACAGATGCGGGAAACGCATGATCTGAGGTTCCTTACCGGGAGTCGCGAGACTCGTGTTTCCGTCGTATCGTTTTCTTTGAATGGGTTGCCGCCGAAAGCGGGTTCTACTTCGAACCCCCGGCTGCCGCCGCCTCACGCTTCTTCTTGGCTTTCAGCCTCAGCTTCTGCAACCGGGTCAGGCGGACCACCTTTTTGGGCATCGGCTTGGGTGGGGCCTTTTTCTTGGCCACCACCTTCGGCTTCGGCTTGGGAGGCTCGTTCTTCTTCGGAGGCAGCGGCTTGTCGACCTGCAACTGGGTGCCGCCGACGTTGGAGTGCAGAATCGCCTCGCCGCCACGCATGATCGTGACACGGCAGAAGAGACTCTTGTGGGTGCCGGGCCGAGTGTTCTTGGTCGTCTTGACCGGGAAAATCACTTCCTTGGTGTCCTTGGTGATCATCTTGACCACGGTCGTCGCCTCGTTCGGCAGCCCCAGCAACTCGACCTTGGCCTGGCCGGGAAATGCGGTCGCGAGATTGACCTTGCCCACCACCTCGGTCGCCTGCCCCTGCTCGGTCGCCGCCCGTTGCAGTGACAGGGTGACAAACTGGGATGCGACCTCGAGAGTGGCCAACTGGCTGGAAACCCACGCGGTCCCTCCGGCGTTCGCGCTGCCCAGGGCGTAGACCTTCCACGCACCGATTCCGGCACCACCGTTGGCCGAAAGCGGATAGAGCACCTCGTTCTTGCCCTTGGGGATGGACACGCTGCTGGCGGCCCCGATGCCCGGCGGACGGAACGGGAACTGGATCGAAATCCCTTCGTCCCAGCCCTTCTTCTTCTCGGCCACGATCTTCAGTTGCATAGATCCGTTGCGGACGATCGGCACCTTGGGCTGGACGATCGAGAGCTTGAACGGCACTTCGTCGACCACGCACACCGGCACGCGGTTGACGTCAACACTCCAGTAGACCGACTGGCCAGGGCCGCCCATCACGAAGATGCCGTTGTTGCGGTAACCGCCGGAAATCTTCTGCTTGGCGTCGGCGTGCCGTGCACCAAGCTGGCTGAGAGTCCCGGCAATCGGTGCGTCGGCAGCCGCTTCGAAGACCACCGGAAGCGTGCCGCGACCGTTCTTGAGCGACTCGGCATGAATCGTGATCCCCTTGGGGAAGTCCTTGGGTTCCAGCACCAGGTCGCCACCGAAATTGCTGCGACCGAAGTTGACCATCGTCGCAAACCGGTTGCCCCGGGCCACGACGATCCATTGCCGGTACTGTCCGTAGCGAGAGAACCTCGG
>DLVV01000184.1:4521-23119 GCA_003445035.1 Planctomycetaceae bacterium
CGGCCCAGGTGATCGGTGACCCGCAGCAGGTAATCGCCATCGGCGGGAATCGTGACCCGGAAGAAGCTGTCAGGGCCACGAGAATCGTCGTTGCCGGCAATCCCGCCGCCATCGGCCTTGTAGAGGTTCATGACCGGATCGAGCCCGCTGCGGAGCCGCCGCGCGTAACACTCGATGTCGAACACCTGCCCCTTTTTGGCGGCGAACTTGAAGTAGTCGATGTCGCCCTGCTTCTCGATGATGCCGTTGAACGCCTTGGGCAACTGGGACGGCGTGGCCTTGGCGATCTCGTTGTTGGGCTCGACCTCCAGGTTATTGCCATGCGGGAACAGGCGGAAGCGGTTCCCCGAGGGAGCGACCTGGCCATCGGATTTCGGCTCGACTTCGAACAGTTCGCGTTCCTCGGCCGGCAGCTTGAACTTCTGCTTGAACGGCCCGGCAGCGTCGCCCAGGAAGGTCACTTCGACCTCCTGTCCCATCTGTCCGCCGGCCGGATAAACGGCAGTCGGACGCGGGAAGATGCCAACGTGGAGGCGATACCGACAACTGCCACTGCCACCGTAGGCGGCTTCACGAACCTCGATGATGTAACGTCCGTCGGCGGGAGCCACGGCCGAGACCACCGCGTCCTGGAAGACCAGTGGCGAGTCATCGGCGCTGGCCAACTCGAATCGCTTGGCGTCAAGAATGGCGACATAGGGATCAAACAGTGTCGTTGCCAACCGCATCCCCTCGACCTCGGCGGCGATCCGCTGTCCCTTCTTGGCTTCGACCACGTAGTAGTCGACGTCCTCGCTGGTCACCACTCCGGTGACAGTGATGTTCAGCGGCACCGGTTGGGGCGCCGCAAAATCACTGTTCGGTTCCTTCTCGGGGGTCGAGGCAAAGGGGCCGACCCAGAAGGTCTTGTATTCACTGACACCGCTGGCTGTCCGGACCTGGGCAACATGCTGTCCCAGTCGACAGTTGGGCAGCACCTTGACGGTCGCCTTGACCTGGCCGGCAGCCGCCTCGAGCTTGGTGACTTTGAAACCAGGGCTGTAGAAGAAGATCTCCTTGGCGTCCTGCAACCGTCCGCCACTGAAGACCATCTGGTTCTCGACCCCACGCTGAACCCCGCGGGGGTTGATCCCGCCCAGCGACGGCGAGGCCGCCTGGACGGGCAGAGCCATCGCCAAGGCCAACAGCAGGGCACCAGGCACTCGTCGGTTCAATCGTTGCATCTCGAATCTCTCCGGTTCGGCGAAGCAGCTGCGATCCACGCGACCTCTTTGAATGTGTCGCGTCGACCGAAACTCCATCCTAACGCCGCGGGGGGTGAGGGTGTGGTGGGAAACTGGAAGAAAGCCGTAGTGGGCCCTTCCGGGGGGGTGTATGTAGCAGCACGGGCCACGCCCGCTGCCGGACGTGGCCCGTGACTGTTTTCTCTTCAGGCACGAAGCCAAGCCGGAACTAGGCGAGCAGTTCCTTGCGGAGCTTTCCGCCATTGACAATCTCGATCGGGCGATCGCCAGGAGCCATCAGTTCCTTCTCGGCGACGATGCCCATGCAGTGGTAGATCGTGGTCGCCCAGTCCTCGACGCCCAGGGCGTTTTCCTCGGGCTCGCTGCCCGTGGCGTTGGACAGGCCGTAGATCGCTCCACGCTTGATGCCACCACCGGCCATCGCGGTACTGAAGACCTTGGGCCAGTGGTCGCGTCCGGCGTTTCCGTTGATCTTCGGCGTGCGACCGAACTCGGTCGCCGTGCAGACCATGGTCGAATCCAGCAGGCCGCGATCGTCGAGATCGCGGATCAGGCGGGCGTAGGCCTGATCGAAGGCCGGCATCTGGCCCCTGATACTGCCGTTGATGTTGCCGTGCATGTCCCAGCCGCCGTAGGTCAGCGTCACGTAGCGGACACCCGCTTCGACCAACCGCCGGGCCATCAACATCCGTTGACCGGCCGAGTTGCGGCCGTACTCGTCGCGGAGCTTCTTCGGCTCCTTGGCGATGTCGAACGCTTCGCGGGCCTTCTTGGAACTGACCAGCGAGTAAGCTCGCTCGTAGAACGTATCAACCGCGTCGAGGGATTCGGCCTTCTCGCGGGTGGCAAAGTAATCGTTGACCGCGCCCAGGATCGAACGACGGCGGTTGAAACGCTTGTCGTCCACACCACCGGGAAGCTTCAGGTCCTTGACGGTGAAACTGCCGCTGGCCGGGTCGGATCCCAGGCTGAACGGAGCAAAGGAACTGGGAAGGTAGCCGGTACCGGCATAACGGTTCGGCTGGCTGGGGATGCACACGTAGGGCGGCAGGTTGTTCCGCGGCCCAAACTCGTGAGACACCACCGTACCGATACTCGGGAACTCCAACGCGGGGCTGGGACGGTACCCGGTAAACATGTTGTGAGTGCCCCGCTCGTGGGCAGCTTCGCCGTGCGTGTGCGAGTTCACAATGGTGATCTTGTCGGCGATCTGAGCCGTATTCTTCAGGGTCTCGTTGAGCCGACCACCGGACACCTTCGTAGCGATCGAACCCATCGGGCCGCGGTACTCCAGCGGAGCGTACGGCTTCGGGTCCCAGGTCTCCTGGTGGGCCTGGCCACCCGGGAAGAAGATAAAGATCACCGATTTCGCGGTGCCTTCCTTGCTCTCGAAAAACTTCTGGTCCGCCTGGGCTTTCTCTGCGCGAAACAGGTCAGCCATCGTGAGGCCGAGTCCGCCGAGGTAACCGGCATAAAGGAAGTCACGCCGAGACGCTTTATGAGCCATCAATTCATCTCCTTGAAGTACCCAGCAACGCGCGTCGTCCTGACGCTGTCGCTGTTATGGCTACCGTATGATTTGTTCATCGTCGAAATGCAGTCTGCCAGCTCTCTCTAAACAGGCCGGCCACCAAGCCGCATCATTTTAGTTGGAAACATCCAACCCATCATAAAACGCTTGCGCGTTGGAGACAGTGATACACCACCATCCGGCCGTTAGTCAAGTGTCTTGTCGCGGGACGTCGGTCAATTTCCTCCCGGGGGAACGGCATCACGCGATCGATCGGTCTCGTTCGGCTCTGCGAGCCCTCCGAGTGAGTTCAACGACTGTTTCAATTGCAGAATTTCACGCGCCGACTGCAGCGAAAGCCCCTCGAGCTCCTCGGCCCACAATCGCTTGTCCGAAGCGCTGGCAGCGGGCAGTTCCTCTTCGATCAGAAATTCGATCTGCGCCGCGGTGGCCACCGTTTCAGAGTTTCTGATCGGCTCGGCGACATCCGTTCCCGACAAGCCGTCCAGCCGATTCTCGCCGCGCAACGCTTCGGGGAAAAACTGGCGATTGGGCCCATGTTGCTGTCGGGCCCCGGTCACGGATGTCCCGTCACTTTCGGATTCGGCCATCACCGGCAACGACCCAAACAGTGCCCCCGACGCACTCAACTCTCGCCCCGGTCCATTCGATGGCTGGCCCAACCGCGAATCGCCGTTGTGCCGTGACACCACGGGCGTCGAATCCCAACGGCCCATCACAAAACCGACCAGGCAAGCTGCGAGAACGATGACCGACTGAAGAATCATCCGTGAGGCGTTCATGTCAGCATTCCTCGAGCATCGGCGGCCGCAGCGGCAGAACGATACCGAAGAAAGCGTCGTCACGACAAGATCGGTTTGACAGGTGTCACTCCCAAACCGACACCCTATTCCCCGTCTCCGGGCCGCGATCTCATCTGCTTCTGCCGAGACCTTTGCTTCTTCTGTTTGAGCCTGCGTTCCTTCGACGCACGTGTCGGCCGCGTCGGCCGACGTTTGCGTGGTGGCGACGACACCTGGCGGATCATCTCGGCCAGCTTCTCCAGGCAGTCCGAACGGTTCGTCTCTCGGTCCCGGGTCCGCTGGCTGGTCACCAGGAATTCACCCTCACCGGTGATCCTCGTCCCAAACGTCTCCCGAATCCGTTCCCGCAACCCCTCGTCGATACTTGGCGAGCAGAGCACCCGCCACCTCAATCGCACCTTCGTGCTCGTCTTGTTGACTTTCTGCCCGCCCGGACCCGACGAACGCATGTACTCGAAGTCGAATTCGGTCAACGGGATCGACACGCCGGAATCGACGACCAGGTGACCGTCACGGGCAGGATTCGTGTGAGTGGCGGCCATCACTGGAGTCCTGGTGGACCTTCTCTGAAAACCGTCTTAGACTAGTCCTTTGTTCCGCAACAACACCCTAGCAGATCCGATCGCTGCCCCAACGGCATTTGGCGGCCGAGTGCGATTGGCTCCGGAGAGACACGATGCAACTTCCCCAGATGATCCGGGTCAAACAGACCTTCGAGTCGCCCCGCGTCGCCAGCATTCCTGACGAAGTTGCCGGCCAACTGGGGAGCCTGGCTCTCGACCAGTCCATCCAACCCGGGCAGACGGTGGCCATCTCGGCCGGCAGCCGAGGGATCGCCAATATCGCCGAGATCATCAAGGCCGCCTGCGATCACATCAAGACACTGGGAGCCCACCCTGTGATCATCCCCGCCATGGGCTCGCACGGCGGTGGCACCGCCGAGGGCCAACGGGACATCATCGAGAGTTACGGAATCACCGAGGAATTCACCGGCGGCGAGATCCGTGCGTCGATGGAGACGGTGATCGTCGACGAAACGCCTCAGGGAATCCCTGTCCACTTTGACAAACACGCCTCCGAAGCCGACCACGTGATTGTCTGCGGACGGATCAAGCCCCACACGAATTTCGTCGGTGACATCGAGTCCGGCCTGCACAAGATGATGCTGATCGGCCTGGGCAAGCACGAGGGCGCCAAAATCTACCACCGCGCGATCCAGGACTACAGCTGGCTCGAGATCGTGATGGCCGTCGGAGAGAGTGTGCTCGAGAAGTGCAGCGTCGTGGCCGGACTGGCGATCGTCGAAAATGCGTCCGACGAGACGGCGGTGATCGAGGCCGTCCGACCGGGCGAATTCTTCGAACGCGAGAAGGCCCTGCTTCGGCAGGCCAAGGAGTGGATGCCGCGGCTGCCCTTCGACGCGGTCGACCTGCTGATCGTCGACGAGATCGGCAAGAACGTCAGCGGTTCGGGCATGGACACCAACGTCATCGGCCGCAAGTACAACGATCACTCGGCCACCGACAACGACGGGGTACGGGTCCGACGGATCTTCGTCCGCGGATTGACCAGCGAGACACACGGCAACGCCTGCGGGCTGGGCATGGCCGAGATCACCAACCGGCGAACGATCGCCGAGATCGACCAGTCGGCCACGGCGATCAACGCCCTGACCGGGGGACATCCGTCCGCGGCAGGGATGCCGATCGCCCTCGAGACCGACCGCGACTGTCTCGAGGCCATCATCCCGACGATCGGCCTGACCGACCCGGAGAACGCCCGGGTGGTGCATATCACCAACACGATGCTGGTCGGCGAAACGCTGGTCAGCGACGCATTCGCCGATGCGATTACCGCCAGGGAGGACCTCGAGGTCCTCGACGCCGCCGAGGAGATGCAGTTCGACGACGAGGACAACCTCGTTCCGGTCGCCGCCGCCGGCGCCGCAGTGCACGCCTGAGAGACGTCGTCGAGTCAAGATGGCAGTGGTTGTACCGGCCGCCTGGCCGTCACCACGCCGGCCCCGGCCACGATCGGCAGGACCGCGAAGATGATCAACGCGCTCGAGTAGCTGCCGGTCCAATCCCAGCTGACCGCCAATGGCAACGGGCCGCAAGCGGCAGCGACCACCGCCGCAGCCATGGCGACGCCCCGGATCGCGCCTTGATTGGTCCGGCCGTAGTAGTTGATCCAGACGGCCGTCCCTGCCGTGCGAATGATGCCTCCCTGAAGACCCAGCAGCGAGCCGTACACCAACGCCCATCCCGGACTCGGCATCCCCAGCATCAGCCCGACACCGGCAGCCAGGAACAGCATCGAGACAGTCAGGAGATATCGTTCGTAGCCCATGTCGGTCAGCAGGCCCGCCAACACTCCGGTCACGGTCGCCACACTCGCCTGCAGGCCCAGCAACAGCAGGGCGTTGGTTCTCCCGATGTCATGAACGGCCAACAGAGACACCTGGTGGAAGATCAACCCGGTTCCCACCATTGACGTGACGCACAACACCGCCAGCAACTTCCAGAAGCTGCTCAACCGCAGCGTTTGCCCGACAGTGAGATCGTCGATCGTCGGTTCGCCCGCAACCTCCAACTCATTCTCCGTCGGTCCGGAGCCTTCGTCATCCTGCCAACGCCCGTCGGGCAGCAGGCCCAGCGGCTCGGGCCGATCACGAATCAACAACAACGCCGGAAGCACCAGGCCGCCCCAGACCATCACCGCCAGGTGCTTCCAGGCACTACGCCAGCCAAACTCCTCGATGAGGAAGTTGTTGAGCATCGGGATGGTCATCACCGAGACCGCGCCCCCGAGCCCGACGACACCCATCGCCAAGCCGCGGCGTCGCTGGAACCATTCTCCGACCAGCCACGTGGCCGAAAGCGTCACGGCCCCTTGGCCGATACTGCGGATCATGGTGAAACCGATCGACAGTCCCAACAAACTGTCGATCGACGACATCCAGATGCAGGCGGTACCCAGCAGCAGGCCCAGGCCCGGCAACAGCACCCGGGCACCGAGCCGATCGAGCAACCAGCCAATCCCTGGTAACAGCACTCCGCCGACCAGGCCGGCGATGAGATAGGCGAACGAATAGTCGGTGCGACGAAGACCGAGATCCCCGAGCATCGGGTCGATGAACACGGCGACCGAGAAGGACTGCCCGGGTGCCGAGAGGTACATCCCCAGCGTGCCGATTCCCAGCATGACCCAGGCGGGATGCAGTCGCCGCCGGGGCGGCACGAGAAACCGGGAATCGGAAACGGAAATACCTGGGGCAGAATCGGTTGCAGACACAGGGCAGGGCAGGGGGGGGAGTGGCGGAACGCAAGGGGACCTTCTAGAGGTCGGGACCATCAACGTAAAGGCCAGACCCCTCCGGTACGTCTAGGGCAGTTGCGCCCCCAGCCACCGGGAAGCGTTCTCCAGCACCTGCAACGGCATCGGCTCGAAGTACACCCCGTAAGTCTCGTGACCGGGCCGGAAATAGAAGACCTTCCCCTTGCCAAGATTCCAGATCATCCCGCTACGAAACCGCTCACCGGCCTCCCATCGCTCTTCGAACACCACCACGTCGGGTGCCGGAACGTGAAACGGTTCGTCGTACATCTCGGTGTGCGCAACGCTCCAGGTCTTGGGCAACCCGCGAGCGATCGGATGTTCGGGCACCTTCGTGACGATCGTCGACGGCTTGCCGTCTGGACGGTAGGCCGGAAAACAACAGTTCGGCAGCCGCAGGTTCACCTCGTACCGACCGTCCTTGTTGCGGAAGAACGACGCGGCCGGTGTCAGTGCCGCGCTCCGTTTGGGGGCCCGGTACAAGGGCGGATCGGGAGGCAGCAGCTTCAGCACCGCCTTGGCGCGAGCCGCGGCCGGAACCTGCCCCAATGCCTCCTCTTTCGCCCGTGCGTTCATCGCTTCGATGAATGGCGTCGACCAGTGTGCCGAGTGCAACGCGATCAGCGACAGCTTGCCGGCCCGGATCCGTTTCACGATCCGTTTCCCCTGGTTGGGCTTGATCAATCCCTGCCGGACATGCCCCCACCAGACCAGGACGTCGCACTGGTCGAGAACCTTATCGGAAATCCCCTGGCCGGGATCATCCAGCGACACCGACTTCACGCTCAGCCCCGGACGAACCGACAAAGCCTTGGCGATCTGGTTGCCCAGGAAGTCAGGGTAGGCCTGCTTCTGTCGCGGCTGCCGTTCATCCCAGACGACGACCCGGACCGGACCGCCCTTTTTCTTCCCGGCGGCATCCGCAGCGGCGGTCGGCAGAAGCCCGCCGCCAAGCAACATCCCCACGCCCGCCATCACCGCCACTCTCTTGTTGACCCATCTCATGTCGTCTCCTCATCATCGTTCCGTGCCCGTTTCGGCGGTGCCGCCGAAACACCTTCCAGCCCTCCACTGACCCGGACCACCTCCCCGGTCATCCAGTCAGCCGCCGGACTGGCCAGCCACGCCACCATCCTCGCGATATCCCGAGGCTCGCCCCACCGACCCAGTGGCACGGCGGCTCGAACGCGTTCGATCATCTCCTGCTCGTCGATCCCCAGGCTCTCACTCCGCTGCTGCATCACCGAACGGTTGAAGTCGGTGTAGACCGGCCCGGGGCAGACGGCATTGACGCGGACGCCATAGGCCGCCAATTCGAGGGCCATGGTGCGAGTCAGCGAGATCACGCCCGCCTTGGCCACGTTGTAGGCCCCGGCCAGGGCGGCCGGGTTCTGCCCGTTGATCGACGAGATGTTCACGATCGCGCCAGACTCCTGCCGCTCCATGATCGCCGCAGCCGCCCGTCCGCAATAGAAAGTCCCGGTCAGCGTGGCCGCCAGCACCCGATCCCATTCCCCGTCGGGGAGGTCCGAGACGCGGTCGAGTTGCTGCCCCACGCCGGCATTATTGACCACGATGTCAAGATGGCCATTCTCGGCCGCAACAGACGCGAACACCTCACCGACCGCATGGCTGTCTGTCACATCCAGTTGGACCGAACTCCCATCCAGCCCCTCGGCAACCAACCCTTCAGCGGCAGCCCTGGCCTTGTCGGCCTGGATATCAGCCAGCACGACCTTCGCCCCGCCACGTGACAACTCAGTGGCCATTTCCAGACCGAGCCCCTGAGCAGCGCCGGTCACGATAGCCGTGCATCCGCGGAGATCAACAGGGGTCGGGGATGGCAGCGGCATGAACAGGACCCGTACGAAGAGATGGCCGAAACGGGACAGCATATCGTCACGGCCAACACCCGACCACCGGCCTGCTTGCGTCACCGGTGGCGTTGCCGGACAATCCGAAGCCTCCAATGACATCCCCAGCGAGGACAACGTGATGATCCGCCACCTGCTTGTCGCTTCGGTCGCCGTGATTGCCGGACTGGCCGCCCCCATGCCCAACCCCGTTTCCCCCGACTTCAACGGAAAACGCCCCATCGCTGCCGCCGACACCGTCTTCATCGCCGACATGACCTGGATGGAAGTCCGGGACGCAATGAAGGGCGGCAAGGACACGGTGATCATCGCCACCGGTGGCATCGAGCAGAACGGGCCGTACCTGGTCGCCAACAAGCACGGCGTCGTCCTGGAAGCGATGACCGAATCGATCGCACGAACGCTGGGCAACGCCCTGGTGGCACCGATCGTCGATTTCGTCCCCGAGGGTGATATCCATCCCCCCACAGTGCACATGAACTACCCCAGTACTGTCAGCGTCCGTGAAGACACCTACCGCGCCCTGCTGACCGACATCGTCGCCAGCTACAAGACCCACGGATTCCGCCACATCGTTCTGATCGGCGACAGCGGAGGAAACCAGGACGGGCTCAAGGCGGTTGCCGCTGCACAGGACGAATCCACCAAGAAGGGTCCGAAGGTCAGCTTCGTCCCCGAGTACTACAACTACGGCGACGTCGGAAAGTTCCTCGAAGCCCACGGGGTCAAGCAGGTTCCCGAGGGTCTGCATGACGACTTCGGAATCACCGCGATCATGTCGACCGTCGACCCGGCCAGCATCCGGGCCAAGCAACGGAAGAAAGCCGGCAAGTTCACCATCAACGGCATCGATCTCTCGCCATTGAAGAACACGCAGAAATGGGGCCGGGCAATCATCCAGTTCCGAACCGACGTCAGTGTCAAGGCGATCCGTGCGGCGCGGAAATAACCGGCCGCGCGACCCGGCCCCCCACAACACCGGCCACATCCTCCAGATGCGAGTCCCCCTCATGAGACGCCTCGCGCTTCTCCTGCTCACCTGCCTGGGTGGCACGATCTCCGCCGTCGAGCCGACCGTCCGCATCGACACCCCCGTCACTCCTCCGACGTGGGCCCTGCTGGAACGGCAACTGCTCGATGCGAACGCCGCGGCCTGTCGCAAGTTCTTCGCCAGGTACTTCGACGAGCGGGGCTTCCTGATGTGTGTCGAACGGTGGGGCGGGGACGACGGGCCCGACGACGCCCCCGAGAATGTCGGCGGCTGGGCACAACTGCATGCCCTGGGCGGAGCCGATGACATCCTGACGATGTACCGCACGGCCTGGGAGGGTCATCTCCGGCAATACACCCTGGCCAAGACGGTCGAGGTGCCGTTTGCCCGTGACGGGATGTACTACAAGGAATTCCCGGTCATGTTCGACTGGCAGCACAACGGCGAAGGCCTGCGGCTGTTCAACCTCCAGGGGCTCAGCGACTACCAGAACAACCGCTACCAGCACCGGGTCCGCCGTTACGCGGGGTTCTACATGAACGAGGATGCCGGCGCGGCCAACTACGACCCGAAGCACAAGATCATCCGCAGCATGATCAACGGCAGCCGCGGCCCGTTAATGCGGAAGGCGACAGGACTGGACTGGGCCGGAGACCCCATCGACATCGAGAACCGTTTTCACCTGGGACACGGCGAACGGAACTACGCCGAGATGGTCGCCCACTTCAAGGACTACAACGATGTCGTCGGCGACCACCCGCTGAATCTGATCGCCACCACGCTGCCCCTGAACGCCTACCTGCTGACCGGCCAAAAGAAGTACCGCACCTGGCTGATCGACTACGTCGACGCCTGGGTCGGCCGCATGAAGCGCAACGGCGACATCATCCCCTCCAACATCGGCCTCGACGGCACCATCGGCGGCGAAACCGACGGCAAGTGGTACGGCGGCACCTACGGCTGGGGCTTCACCGTCATTGTCCCCCAGACCGGCGGACTCGCCCATCGCAACCGCCAGTACTGGGGCTTTGTCGGGATGATGAACGCGTACTTTCTGACCGGTGACGACAAGTACCTGGAGGCCTGGCGAAAACAGACCGACAGGGTCAACGCCCAGAAGAAGGTGATCGACGGACGGGACATGTATCCCCGGATGTACGGTGACGACGGCTGGTACAACTGGGTCCCCCAGCCCTACAGCTTCAACCAGCTCGAGATCTATTACCTGTCGATGAATCCCAGGGATCGCCGGTATCTCGAGAACGACGCCTGGCTGAAGTTCCTCGACGGAGACAACAACTCCTACGCCGAGCAGGCCTTGCGGAGAGACCTGGCCGAGGTCCGACGCAGGGCGGCAGCGATGGACGGCGACACGACCACGCCCGACACGCGGCTGGCCGACGATCCGGCCCAGTACAACCCCGCACAGGTCACGGCACTGCGGCAATTGATGGTTGCCGGCCTGGACCCCGGCCGACGGGCCTCGGTCTGGCACACGCGGGTGAGATACTTCGACCCGGCCAGAAGGCGAGCGGGGATTCCCGACGACTGCGCCGCGCTGGTCGACCGCATGACCGACAACACAACCCGGGTCCGGTTGGTCAACACCAACCAGTTGGAACCCCGCGAGGTGATCGTCCAGGCGGGCTCCTACGCCGAACACACGATCCGCTCGGTCCAACTGGGCGACACCACGACCAGGTTCAAGGGATCGACTGTGCGAGTGAAGCTGGCCCCCGGAGCCGGTGGCACGCTGACCCTGACTGTCGACCGTCACTCCCGAGAGCCCACCATGCACTTCCCGTGGGACCGCGACTGACCGGTCACCCCTTTCCCTCCATTCCCATTGGTACGAAACGATGAAACGAAGAGACTTCCTGGCCACGGCCGGCGCGGCCACCGCCGCCCTGGGAGGCTGTTCGGCGACCTCGGCTCCTCCGGCAGACGACTCCGCGGCACCCGCCGTCAACTCGTCGGGCAACGCCCCTCCGAATGAGGACAAGCCGGAGGTCAAACTCTACGTCGGCACCCAGCGAGGCCCCACCGCCGCCAAGATGCTTCAGTTCGTCAAGCGGCATGGGGTCGACCACATCTGCGGATTCCCACCCAGCCCGCCATACCCCAAGCGGGGACACTGGACGGTGGAAGAGCTCGAGAAAACCCGTGAGACCTGTGAAGCCAACGGCATCACGCTCGACATGGTCGCGCTGCCGTTCCTGTCCTCCAGCCACATCGATCGCGAAAAACGCGGTGCGATCATGCTGGGCAAGAGTCCCGAGCGGGACCGCGACATCGACGACATCCACAAGATGACCGAGGCCTGCGCCAAGGCGGGCATTCCGGCGTGGAAGTACAACATGAGCCTGCTGGGCGTGCTGCGAACCGAACGCACACCCGGACGGGGTGCATCCAGCTACAGCACCTGGAAACTGAAGCAGGCCAAGGCGGACCCCGAACTGACCCGGGCCGGACGGGTGAACGAGGAGATGGCGCTGGAACGGATGCAGTACTTCGTCGAGCGGGTGATCCCGGTCTGCGAGGAACACAAGATCCGCGCCGCCTGTCACCTGCACGACCCGGGCACGCCGCCGGGAGGGTTCCAGGGCATCGAGCGGCTGCTGGGCAACTTCGAGGGTGTCAAGAAGTTCATCGCGCTCTCGGACAGCCCCTACCACGGGCTGAATCTCTGCCTGGGCTCGATGATGGAGAATCTCGAGAAACCCAACGAGGAGATCCACGAGGTGATCCGTTACTTCGGCAACAAGAAACGGATCTTCAACATCCACTTCCGCAACATGATCGGGAACCGGGGTGACTTCCAGGAGGTCTATCTCGACAACGGTGACGTCGACATGCTGCAGGTGATGCGAACGCTGGTCGAGGTGGGCTACGAATACATGGTGATGCCCGACCACGTGCCCCGTCACGGCGATGACCCCGGCGGCCTGCAGGCCTTCGCTCATTCCTACGGGTACATCGAAGCTCTGATCAGCGCAGTCAAGACATACGGCTAAGGGAGCAGGTGCGATGAGATCACCCCGCAAGTTCATCACCCCGGCGGTGGCAGTCGGACTGCTGGCAGTGGCCTGCTGTCACGCCGTAGCGGCCGAACCGGCCCCCAAGCCGACGCTGGTCTCGGTGACGAAGATCTGGGACAAGGCCCCCCACTGCGCCTTCACCGACCTGCTGCGATGGAAAAAGCAGTGGCTGTGCTGCTTCCGAGAGGCCAAGGGACACGGTGGCGATAACGGAATCGTCCGCATCATCACCTCGACCGACGGCAGCAAGTGGACATCGCTGGCGGTCATCCGGCAGAAGGGTATCGACCTCCGCGACCCGAAGCTCTCGATGCATCCCGACGGACGCCTGATGCTGCTGATGGGTGGCATCGTCAACCTCGACGGCAAGTACCACACCCGGTCACCGCGTGCCTCCTTCTCCCACGACGGCCACACCTGGTCATTGCCCAAGACGTTGCTGTCCGAGGACCACTGGTTGTGGCGCATCACCTGGCACAAGGGGACCGGCTGGACCGTGTCGAAACTCAACGAGGGCCGCAAGCCACGTCGCGGATTCCTTTACAAGACCAAAGACGGACTGAAGTACGACTACGTGACCGAGATGGAAACCGAGGGCATCAGCGAGACGACGCTTCGGTTCCTGCCCGACGAGACGATGGTGGCCCTGATCCGCCCACGCTGGATCGGTCTCAGTAAACCCCCGTACCGGAAATGGACCTACACCGACATCGGCCAGGGCATCGGGGGCCCCAATTTCCTCCTCGCACCCGACGGCAAGATGTGGGCCGCCGGACGCAAGTACGGCAAGGCCGCCAAGACGTCACTGGCAATAATGACGGGCACGACGTTCCAGCACGTGCTGGAACTGCCCAGCGGCGGCGACACCAGTTACCCCGGCATGGTGCTCCACGACGGGCTACTGTGGATGACCTACTATTCCTCCCACGAGGGAGGAAAGACGAGCATCTACCTGGCCAAGATCAAGCTGTAGCCGACCTACTTGTTGGCAAAGCCCCACTCGGTGGGCTGGTACGGGAACATCAACTCGGGGGTCTCGTACCGTCGCCCCTTCTCGGCCACGCTGTGCATGACCCGGTCGAGCACACCGGTGGTCATCAACGTCCGCTCGACGGGGTAGGCCGGCCGGCCCGTGTGGAACATCTCCTCGATGGCCCGCAACAGGTGTTCGAAGTGGCCGAAGGGTTTCCCTTCCTCCAGACGGAACCAGACGGCAATCGGCTCCTTCCGCCCTTTCAGTTTCGCGGCAAAACAGAACTGGTTGTTGAACCCGTTGGCCATCACGACCGAGGATTTCAGTCCATCGCGGTGTTCGATCAGATAGGCCGTGGCATGTTTCTCGGCAGCCGGGCCGATCGCCTGCTTGGTACGCAACTTCGGAGGCAGCGACCCCAGTGCCGCCTCGAGCAATTCCTGGGACCAGCGACCGTCATTCCGCGCCTTGACCAGTGCATCGCCACTGACAGCCTGCACGGCACCAACTCCCGTCTCGCCCCCCTTGCGGCGTTCGATCATGCACTGCAACGTCTCAAGCGTGTGGAAACCGTAGGCCTCAAGGCCGCCGTAGCCGACCGCCATCGCCTCCTCGATCTCCACTCCTCGCTCGAGCGTCAACGAAGGGTACCGCCAGCAGGTCGGAAGCGACGATCCGGCCATGAAGGGGATCTTCAGTTTCCGGGCGGTGTTGACCATGTGCAGGGCGTCGGAGAACTTCCATCCGAGGTGTTTGTCGGAGAACACCGGAACGATCCGTCCTGCCTTCTGCATCGCCGCGACGATCTCGTCGAAGAATCGTCGCCGCGGATACATGTGCTGGCGAGTCGTCTTGGTGTAGGGGTAATTGCCGTGTTCACCAATCGACAACACACCCTCGATCCGATCGTCCCCGCCGGGCTGCCGGATCGCCTGCTCGATCGTCTTGACGATCGGAAACCGGTGTTTCTCTGCCAGCCCTCGACTGAGATCGCCCTTGGGGACCTGGTCGGTGTACATCGAGACCAGCCGCAGATCCGGGCCAGCCTGCCCATCCTGCCGCCAGCCCTCGAGCACCTTGCCCACGATCACGTCGGCGTGCGAGTTGTTGCGATATTCGGTCACCACCGCCGCAACCGGGAGTTTCCGTCGTGCCGCCGCAAAGGCCTGGCTCTCACTGGAGGCTGCGACCCCAGTCGCCAACAGCCCACTGAGCCGGGCTCCGAAATCTCGTCGTGTGATCTGATTGGCCATGCCATTGGACTCCCGAATAGAACTCAGTGTCGACCGTTGGACTTCGCCTCACCATTGGACCCTCGCCGACGCATCTCTTCCAGCTCGGTCTCCAGTTTCGCCCGTTTCTGACCAATCCGCTGCAGCTCATCCCTTGCCAGCTTCGAGTCGACCCGGACCGTGAGCAGATCGCCCACACCCAGCAACAGCAGCCAGCCCCCCATGGCGATCACCACGATCCAGTAGACCGTGGCCACCAACGGCCCCTGGGACCAGATCAATGCATCTCCGATCGCGAGCATCACGCCCAGCACGGCGATCATGCCCGAGGTCTGCATCCGCCGCCGGCACCGGGTTTTCAGTCTCGTGAGGTCCCACTGGTTGAAGCCCGGCTCTTCCCGTTGCTTCTTCCAGGACTTGTGATGCCAGGCCATCATCGACAGCCCGACGACGGCCAATCCGCCGCCGAAGATCGCCGTCAACACCCAGTGATTTTCGTTGAGTCCGATTGTCGTGTCTCCGAACTGGCCCGGGCCCACCTGCCGATCAGGGCCCGGTCGCCGGCAAACTCTTCAGCCATCCCAGCGCCACGCGGCCGACTGCTCTCAAGCTCGCACCAGAACACGCCCGGACGTTGTCTCGGGTCGTGTGCCAGTACGGGTAATCGAAATCGATCAGGTCGCAGGTCGGGATCCGGGCGATCCGGTTCAACGGCACGTGATCGTCTTCGATGTCGTGCTTGGGGCGTGGCCGGTCATGAAACTGTGCCACCTTCAGCGACCGGGCGGTCTTCCAAAGGCCATTGGTCACCTTCGGCGCAAAAGCGAGGCTCTTTTTCTCAACATAGATCTGCAGGTCGCGGTCCCCGACCATGTCGAACAGCACGCCGGCGACATACTTGTGAGCCGGCGGCTTGTCACGGTACTGGGTGGCAAAGTGTGTGGACCCCAGGAAGAACTGCCCCAGCGTCTGGGTTCCCTTGGGGAACAGGTACTCCTCGGCGTCGAAGAACACGAAGTCGACTCCGACCCGGGGATCGAGACCCCGCATGTGATGAGCCAGTTCCATCAGCAGGGCCACTCCGCTGCCACCATCATTGGCCCCGATGAATCGCCCTCGCGGATTGAACGGGTCACGGTCGGGGAAGGGGCGAGTGTCGTAGTGGCAACAGAGCACGACCCGGATCTTCCTTTTTGGGTGCCAGACGACGACCAGGTTGGTCATCCGCACCGCCTTGCCGTTGCGAGGGTCGGGCCGGTCGAAGGACTGGCGAACGACCCGGGCTCCAAAGCGGCCAAAATGATTGGCCAACAATCTCTGCTGAGCCTGCATCGCCCGGGAACCGCTCGGACGGGGCCCGAGCCGGCAGACGGTCTGCAGGTACCGATAGGCGCGAGCCGCATCGGGACCGGTCACCTTGACCTGTTCAGCCCCGACGACCATCGGAACGGTCAACCACAGCCACAGGCAGGCACCCAACCGAACCGTCACTCAGACACCTCACCGAAGTTTCCGTTTCGGACTAGTCACCCGATTGCAGGCCAGTGATCAGTGCGTCGTTCTCTTCGCGGATCGCTGCCGGCAGCTTCTCACCAAACCCGGCGAGATACTCGCCCCGCTCGTTCGCTTCGGCAAGCCACTCCTCGGAGTTCACTTCCAGCAACGCCTCTCCGACCGCGTCGCCGATCCCGAGCTCATCGAATCCGACGGCTTCCGGAGTCGGCAACCACCCGATGGGACTCTCCGTCGCGTCTCCGCCCCCACCGACCCGGTCGACGATCCACTTCAGCACACGCATGTTCTCGCCGAAACCCGGCCACAGCCAGCCGCCCGACTCATCACGCCGGAACCAGTTGACGTGAAACACCTCGGGCATGTTCTCGCCACCCCGTTCCCCGACATTCAGCCAGTGCTGCCAGTAGTCGGCCATGTGGTAGCCGCAGAAGGGCAACATGGCCATCGGATCGTGCCGAAGTTCGCCCAGCCCTCCAACCGCGGCGGCCGTCTTTTCGCTGGTCATTGTCGCGCCGACGTACGTGCCATGCTGCCAGGAGCGGGCCTGGTAAACCAGCGGAGTGGTGGAGCTGCGACGGCCACCGAAAATAATGGCCGAAATCGGCACTCCCTCGGGAGACTCCCAGTCCGGAGAAATGCACGGGCACTGCGAGGCCGGAGCCGTGAACCGGCTGTTGGGGTGAGCGGCCGGATTCTCGGACTCGGGTGTCCAGGGATTCCCTTTCCAGTCGGTCGCCTCCGCCGGCGGATCACACAACCCCTCCCACCAGACCGTGTTGTCCGGCAGCAGGGCCACGTTGGTAAACAGCGAGTTGGCCCGGCAACTGGCCAGCGCGTTGGGATTGGTCTCGTCACTGGTCAACGGCGCCACGCCGAAGAACCCGGCTTCGGGATTGACGGCGTACAACCGGCCGTCGTCACCAAATTTCAGCCACGCAATGTCATCACCGATCGTCTCGACGCTCCAGCCAGCCTCAATGAACGATTTGGGAGGAACCAGCATCGCCAGGTTGGTCTTGCCACAAGCCGACGGAAAGGCCGCAGCGACAAACGTTTTGTTCCCTTCCGGATCGGTCAGGCCCAGGATCAACATGTGCTCAGCCAGCCAGCCCTCGCGGCGGGCCAGCACGCTGGCCAACCGCAATGCGAAGCACTTCTTCCCCAGCAGGGCGTTGCCCCCGTAGTTGGAGCTGAAGCTCATGATCAGGTTTTCATCAGGGAAGTGGCTGATGTAACGCTGCTCGGGGTCGAGATTGCCCATGCTGTGCAGGCCCTTGACGAAATCGCCGTCCTCGCCCAACTCGTCGACAGCCACCTGTCCCATGCGAGTCATGATCCGCATGTTGGCCACCACGAAAGGGCTGTCGGTGATCTCGATGCCGACCTTGGCCATCGGGCTTCCCGGGGGTCCCATCAGGTAGGGAATCACGTACATCGTCCGCCCGGCCATGCAGCCGTTAAAGAGCGGATCGATCATGGTGTGCATTTCCGCCGGGGCCATCCAGTTGTTGGTCGGCCCCGCCTCATCTTCAGTCGCCGCACAGATGAAGGTCCGGTCCTCGACGCGAGCCACGTCGTTGATGTCACTGCGGGCGTAGTACGAACCGGGGTGCTTCTCGGAGTCGAGACGCACCAGCGAGCCGTCCTCGACCATCATGTCGTAGATGCGTCCGATCTCCTCTTCGGTGCCGTCGCACCAGTGCACGTTGTCGGGAGTGGTCTGGGCGGCGACTTCGTCGACCCATTGCTGTAAGGCCTGGTTGGACATCGTCTGAGTATCTTTCGGTTGTCGTACTGGAACCCGGCCACACGGGCCGGCTGGTTGTCGGCAACGACTCTAGGAAGGGCAGGGGAGCGACGCAAGCAGCCGACCCCGGCCCAGCGGGCTCACCGCCAGGCCTCCATCGGCCACCTTCAGTTCGCGGCCCCGGCACGCCGGCTGGGGGCTGGTCGTCACCGAAACACTCGGCAGGCTTTTGCCCCTACGTGGCAGACTTTTTCTTGGGGGACTTCTTGTCCGATTTCTTCTTGGGGGATTTCTTGGCAGCAGGTTTCTTCTTG
>DLVV01000382.1 GCA_003445035.1 Planctomycetaceae bacterium
GTTGCGGGCGTCCTGCCAGAAGATTCCGATCTTGCCGGTCATCGGGTCGACGGCCAGCCAAGAGTGAATCTGGCTGTTGACACCGGTGTCGTCGTTGATCCGGGTTGGTGCTGTCCACGTGTTGCCATTGTTGTCGGACGTGATCACGAAGACGTCCAGGTTGTCGTGGTCGACTGTGTTGTTGACGCCGGAATCCGGATTTCCATCCAGATCACCCTGGTCGACGAATGCCAGGTAGAGTCGTCCTCGGTTCGGGCCTGTGCTCAGATCATATTCCAGTGAGATCGTCGACAAGAATTTGCGATCTGGTTGGACGGGGAGGAGATAAACATCACCGAGGGACTCGTCGTTGAAGGGGTTGACGTTGGTAGTCCACGCCGTGCGGTCGGTGCCCCAACTCTGTCCACCGTCTGTCGAAATGTCACATTCAATCGGGGCTTCACCGACGGTCGTCCCAAAGTCGACCCAACAGTTGGTGACAACACCGTTGGGACCGACAGCGACCGTGGAGTCGATCTTTCCGCCCCCGTCACTGACGTCAACCATTGGCGACCAGTTGATGCCGTCGGTCGATTGGGCAATCTCGATAGTGTTGAGACGATGCCATGTCGTGTAGAACACATCCTGTGACGGGTTGTTGTGGTCCGGGCCGACCGAGATCCACAATTTGTCATCGTTGTTGTCACCCGAGGTGATCACGCCAGCGGTCCAGGTCAGTCCCCCGTCGCTCGAAAATGCGGAGGCGAGGTTCAAGAGCGGGGCGCCAGTGGTTTGGTCCAGGTTGGCGTAGGTCATGTGACCGTAAACCGCGTTACCGAAGCGGTCGAAGGTGATCGTCGGGTCGCCGGCACTTTCGGTCTGGCCAACCGGGTTGGGGATCACCACTCGCTGCCAGCTCGTGCCCCCATTGCTGGTCACCCACACCGCGTCACGTCCGTTGGTGGTTGAGATACTGGCGGTGTCGATCGGGGCGACTATGATGTTCTGGTCGTTGATCGGATTGACCGCGAGAGCAATTTCGGTGTGCCCGCCGGCTTTCCGGGTCACGTTGACGGTTGTTCCGACCTGGGTGGGCGGTTCGTCGTCGATGATCCGGCCTTCTCCGGTGTCGTCGAAGAGCTTAGCCCCGACGGCATTGGACAGCTTCAGGTAGAAGATCTCGTCGGACTCGGCCAACCCGTCGCCGAAGACCGTGATGTCGATGGTGCGAGTGGAGGTGCCCGGCTGGAAGATCAATGTTCCGGTCACCGGCAGGTAGTCGGCTCCGGCCGTGGCGGTGTTGTCCTGGCTGGTGTAGTCGATGGTGGCCGGTGAGGTGATCGAACCGGTCAGGGTAACGGTGAAGGTGAGGAGCGAGGTTTCACCGGCACTGCCTTCGACGTCCAGTTGGACATCGTCCACGGTGAAGAAGTTGCCGCGGGAGTCGATCAGGTCGCGGCCGGTTCCACCGTTGATCAGGTCGTCGCCGGTGTCGTCGAACAGAAAGTCGTTGCCGCCCTGTCCGTGGATCGTGTCATCGCCGTCGTTGCCGGTGGCGGTGTCGTTGCCGTGGCCGCCGAAGATCGTGTCGTCGCCGAGACCGGCATCCAGGGAATCGTTGTCGCGCTGGCCGTTGAGCTTGTCGTTGCCCATCTCGCCCAGCAGCGTGTCGCTGTCGTGGCCACCGACCAGCAGGTCGTCGCCTGTTCCGCCCTCGAGGTAATCTTCACCCGTGTTGCCCAGTGCCGTGTCGTCACCGGTGCCGCCGATCAGCGTGTCGGACTGGATTCCACCGGTGAGGCTGTCGTCTCCGGGACCGCCGGAAATCGAATCGTGACCGTCGCCGCCGTTGAGCGAGTCGTTGTCGTTTCCGCCCAGGAGCGTGTCATGACCATGCCCCCCGTCGATGCTGTCGTTGCCGTCGTCTCCCATGAGACTGTCGCGGCCGTTTCCACCCGAGAGCGTGTCGACGCCGTTTTCACCCCGCAGCGTGTCCTGGCCGTCTTCACCGATGAGGTTGTCGTTGCCCGCGCCACCCGAGAGGTTGTCGTTGCCGTCTCCGCCGTCGATGTGATTATTGCCGGTGCCGCCGCGGATGACATCATCGCCGTCACCGCCAAGGATCACGTCGTCCAGGTCGGTGCTGCCGTCGATCGTGTCCTGGCCGTCACTGCCGTTGATGCTGATAGTGATCGGATCCCCGGTGCCGGGATCGGTGTGGCTGAAGATCGCCGAACGGACATCGATGAGGTCGATGACATTGTCGCCGTCTCCTCCGATGACCTCGATTTGCTCGACATCGGCGGCGAGCACCTGTGGCAGGTTCGTGTCGATTTCGCCATCGACTTCAACAACCGCATTCAATGTCGTGTCGGTCGTGATTCGGATCGATTCCCCCGACGTGGCCGTGACGCTCAGCAGTCCGTTGACGAACAACGAGGTCACCGAGAGCAGGGTCCGATCTTCCAGCGCCTCGACATTTCGAGAAGCGGATTGCCAGCGACGGCGCGAGCCGGTCGAGGCGAGTCGGTTACGAAGTGAGTCGATCCAGGAAGTCAATCGCATGGTGGCTCCTCGCCCATCGGGGGCGATTGGTCCGTTATCTCTTTCGCAGGCAGCCCAACCTTCGAGGTCGACGCTACTTGCCTGCTTTTTCCATGGTAGGGATTCGCCAAGACCGTTCGCAAACAGAATCCGGCCCCCTCCCCCCCCGCTTTCCATGGATTGGCCTCTCGATGACCGGACAACCCCAACGACCGTTCCGGCCGGGCTCAATCGTCACAATCGCACGGAAAAATGCGGTTCCCGAGAAGCGGTCTTCCTTTTGGTCCCCCTCCGCGGCCTAGATTTGAGGGATACCGTTAGTCCTTGCCTGGACCCCCAAGTCCGGGCTTAGTGGCCTATTTTCCGGGCCCTTGGGAGTGAGAGCCGTGCGCATCACATCTTGGATCGACAGCCTGACACATCGTTGGCAGCGAACGCGGAGTCTCCGCCGGGCCGCCCGACTGGCTCATTCGGGCCGTGCAGCACATGCTGCGCGAGCCGCTGAAGTGCTCGAGGACCGGACCCTGCTCTCGGTCACCTCGCTGTTCTTCAACGGGGACCTGACCGTCCTTTCGGACGCCGATGACGCCATAGTGATCCGCGAGGATCCGTTGCAGGTCGGTCGCGTCGAGGTCCTGGTCGGCACCACCGTCGGGGGAACGCTCACTTACACGCCCGACACAAGCATCGGCGTCCTGGATGCCAGTACGGTCGAGACGATCCTGGTCGGAGGCGGTGATGGGGCCAACATCATCGATCTCGGTGACGGGCAGGGTCTGGGGGGAGTCGACACCACGATATGGACGAGCCTGGTGGGGGTGACCATCGAGGGTGGCAACGGCAATGACACGATCACCGGGACGATCAACTTCTCTGACATGATTGATGCCGGCGACGGCAATGACCTGGTCACCGTGGGGTCAGCAGGTGTGACGGTCGACGGTGGTGACGGCAATGACACGTTGACCGGTGGCGTCGGGGCCGACGTGATGTTCGGTGGTGACGGCAACGACGAGATCGATGGTCTGACTGGTGCCGATACGATCGACGCCGGTGACGGACACGACCGGGTTGACGGCGGGGACGAACCGGCCGGTATCGGTGACTCGATCATCGGCGGCCACGGGCATGACACTCTGTTGGGTGGCAACGGCGACGACTGGATCAACGGCAAGAGTGGGGACGATTCGGTTTCCGGCGGCAACGGGTCCGACGTGATGCACGGCGGTTCGGGTCGCGACCAGATGGAAGGTGGCGCCGGCGACGACACGATCAACGGTCACGGGTACAGCGACACGATTCTCGGCAACGGCGGGTCGGACCGGATCAACGGTCACTGGGGCCACGACTTCCTTGATGGTGACGATGCCAGTGGCGGTGCCACGGCCGGAAACGACACCCTGTTGGGAGGAGCCGGCCGCGACACGCTGCTGGGCAATCTCGGTGACGACCTGCTCAGGGGCCAGGGCGGCCGTGACACGCTGGTCGGTGGCCAGGGACTGGACAAGCTGGATGGCGGAGGCAGCCACGACCTGTTGCGAGGCTTCCAGCAGCAGGTCGTCTTCCTGGATTTCGACAGCGAGACCGATTCGCAGACCGAGCATGCCTACACGGCCAGCCAACGGGCCGCGATCCGGGACAACCTGGCGACCGACTTCGCCGCGTTCGACCTCGACTTCACTCTCGAACGGCCCGACACCAGTAGCCTCTATCTGCAGGACGGTGCCTTCGTCGAAATCGTCTTCAACGACACGCTGGCGTCCAGCGGACCGGGGATTGCCGGTTCCGGTGAGTCCTCCGATTACGATTTCCGCAACCTGGATCTGGGTGGACGGGTTGCGATCGACGTGCTGGGCTCGGCGGGCCTGGTCGGTGGAAGCGGACAACCCGCAGCCACCAGCGACAACATCATCGCCGCCAGTTCGTACGTGGCTGCTCACCAGTTGGGTTACCTGATGGGGCTGCGCGATGTGGATTCCTTCGGTTCGCTTTCTGCGAGCACGGGAATCACCGATCCTCCGGGTGCGACCGCCTTCAATCCCGCCTTTCCCGGCCCCGCCAATGCCACCGAGACGGCCAGCCACATCATGGCATCACCGGGCCTGCTGGGTGGGCCCATCGACTTCACCGCCGATTTGTTCCTCAGTGAACGGTCGGCGATCAAATTGGCCTTCAACGAGGCCGGCCTGTCGATCGGCGAGATGTCCGGTGCGCACGACACGCTGAGTGCCGGCGGTTCACAGCAGATCACCCTCAGGGCCCTGGGTGTTCCCAATACGCTCGAGTCGGGTTTGAATTCCGGAAAAATTCTCAACGTCGAAGCCGCCGCGGTTATCGGTGGGTCAATCGGTGCGGCCGGCGAGATCGATGTCTACTCGTTCGAGGGCGTCGGCGGCCAGGTGGTTTCGATCGAGGTCTTTTCCGACTGGCTCTCTCGGCTCAGCGACCCCATCGACACGATCGTGCGGGTCTATAACTCGTCCGGGACTCCGGTGCCGTATCACAGCAGCGACACGTCCTCGACGGACATCGCCGTCAACGACAACTTCGACGATGGCAGCGGCCAGCCGACGACCGATCCGATCTTGATCAACCTCACGTTGCCGACCACCGGTAACTTTTCGGACACCTATTTCGTCGAGATCGCCGAGCCTCCGATTCGTGGTCTGTTTGGACTTTCGACCGATGGCAGCGACCAGGTGATCGAACTTGATCCTCGGACCGGGATTGAACTGAACCGGTTCGACTTGCCGGCGGGCGAGTCCGAATCGGGCCAGGCGGCCCTGGCATTCGACGGTGCCGGTGATCGCGTGTTCTTCATGAACGGCGACCAGGACGTGCTGTTTGAACTCGACCCCGACGACGGGACGGTCATTGACAGTGATACGGTTGTCTCGCCGATCGCCTCCAGCCCGGGATCCTACGACGGACTGGCCTACTACAACGACAGGCTGTACATCCTCGATGTGCAGGCCGAGACGGTGCAGGGGCAGGCTGAGGATCAGAACGCCGAACCTCCGATTTTTCAGATTTTGGATGCTCCGGAGATCTTGATCTTCGACCCGTCCAGTGATCTGGTCGTCGACTTCCTGAACCTGGTCGGGACCGGTGAGGGGACCAAGCCGGCAGCCAACGGTGCCGGGACATTCGGCAACATCACAGGCGGCCTGGCGGCGATCGCACCCAACGGTGCGGTACCTCGTCTGCTGCTGCTCGATCAACGGGGAGCGACCGTTCACGAGATTGATCCCGCCAGTGGAACCTCGACAGTCAACTACAGCCCGCTGGGAGGTGGTGCGGGGACCTACGACGCTGTCGGTGGATATGCGGGCCAGGTGTGGCTGGGAACAGGGACCGGTGGTACGAACCGGGTCGAGGTGTACGACCGGAGTGCGACCATCGTCAGCAACACGTTGGCGCTGAC
>DLVV01000161.1:0-2342 GCA_003445035.1 Planctomycetaceae bacterium
CGCGGCTGGCATGTCCAGTACCAGGGCCGCAAGAAGAAGCTGTAGGCGAATGGACGACGACCTAGTCGGATGAGCCGATTGCGGCGAGAAACAACTCGCCGTAATCGGCCGCCTTCTTCTGGCCCACCCCGTGGACATCGAGAAACTCCTCCGGCGTACCCGGTTTTTTCCGGGCCATGTCGCGGAGACTCGCATCACCGAATACCACGTAGGCCGGCACCGATTTCTCATCGGCCAACTGACGGCGCAGCTCCCGCAACCGCTCGAACAGGGCCCGATCCACGCCCTCCCACGAATCGTCGTGGGCCCGGGACTTCCGGGCCTTCGCAGCCCGGGCGGCCGGTTTCAGTAACCGGGGGGTCACGTCCCCCCTCAACAACGACCGACCGCTCTCGGTCACCATCAACACGTTGTATTCGCCGGTCTTGGCCAGGAACCCCTGGGCCACCAGTTGTTCGACCCAGCCACGCACCGCCCGCGCGTCACTGTCGGCCAGCAGTCCGTAAGTGCTCAGGTCGTCGTGCCGATTGTCGAGAATCCGCTGGTCGCTCGAGCCCCGTAACACTTTGACCGTGTAGTCTGCTCCAAACCGCTGATCCTGTCGGACCACGCTCGAGAGAATCTTCTGACCGATTTCGAGCGCGTCGTCCACCTGGTCCAGTTCTCCGAGGCACACGTCGCAGGCACCGCAGTTGTCTCCGTCAAGTGACTGCCCGAAGTACTCGACCAACGAGGAGTGGCGGCAGACCACGCTGCCGGCAAATTCCTGCATCGCCTGCAGGCTCCGCCACGCGCCTTCGGTCGGCTCGCTGTCAGAACCTTCCAGGATCGCCCGCCATCGTCCGTAGTCGCCTCCGGTGTACAACAGGCAGCACTCGGCTTCGAGACCGTCACGCCCGGCCCGTCCGGTTTCCTGCTGGTATCCCTCCAGCGACTTGGGCATGGCGGCATGCACCACGTAGCGAACGTTCGACTTGTCGATCCCCATGCCGAAGGCCACGGTGGCGACGATCGTCTCGACTCTCTCGGCAATAAAGGCCTCCTGGTTGGCCTTACGCTGCCGGCCGTCCATTCCGGCGTGATACGGGCGGGTGTGATAACCACGTTGATTGAGTTGCTCGGACGTCTTTTCAACGTCCCGCCGTGAAATGCAGTAGATAATGCCCGACTCGCCGGGGTGGCGATCCATGATGGCTGAAATCTGGTCGGCGGCTCCTTCGCGGACCATGACCTTGTAGGACAGGTTCGGACGATCGAACGAACCGACCAGCATCTCCGGCTCATCCAGCCCCAGGTCCTCGACGATGTCATCGCGAACCTGCTGAGTCGCAGTGGCCGTGTAGGCGTGGATGGCCGTTCCCGGCAACGTCTCCTTCAACATCTTCAGTTGCCGGTACTCGGGCCGAAAGTCATGGCCCCACTGGCTGATGCAGTGAGCCTCGTCGACCGCCACCAGCGACACGTCAGACTCGGCCAGCGTGTCGAGCATGTTCGACTGAACCAGCCGTTCGGGAGCGACATACAGGAGATCCAGTTCTCCGGCACGCAGGTCCTCATAGACCTCCTGACGCTCGGCAGGATCCATACTGCTGTTCAGACATGCTGCCGCGACACCGGCCGCTTTCAGACCATCGACCTGGTCCTTCATCAAGGAAATCAACGGTGAGACGACCAGGCCCACACCGGGACGGACAACCGCGGGAGCCTGAAAACACAGGGACTTGCCGCCGCCGGTCGGCAGCACGACAACCGAATCGCGGTCGTCCAGAACACACCGCATCGCCTCCTGCTGCAACGGCAGAAACCCGTCGTAACCCCAGTGGGTCTTCAGCACATCGCGAATCTGGTCGATAGTCATCGGCTTCGTGCCAATCGGAATCACGAAAGCGGATCCCGCCTCCTGATCTTCACGTACCTGCCTGCGACGACAACTGTCAATCGCGATCTCGCGTCGCGGCCGACCCCGGTGCGAATCACCTGGCCCCCAATGCCTCCAGGGCACGGGTCACAACAACGGCATCGGCGTGCCCGGAACCGCGGATGTAGTAAGGAGCGGTCGCCATCACGTGTGGACGGTAGGCGGGACTGACCAGCTCGAGATTCTCGAAAATCGCCATGCCGTACTTGTAGTGGTGAGCGTCGGTGGCCTTGAGGGCGATCAACTGCCGGGCCGACCCGGCAAACGACTCGAGCCAGTCCGGACGTTTTTCCGCAGCCGCTCGCAGAGCCAGTCGATGGGCTGCCGAAGAGGCACTCGCCGTATCAGGTCCCACCCGAGCCAGAATCTCTGCCACTTCACGACCGCCGGGCCCCTTGCCGGAACCCTTGTCCGGTTGGCCTGG
>DLVV01000161.1:2727-6074 GCA_003445035.1 Planctomycetaceae bacterium
AACTGCACCATCCATCCGACAGCCTGCAGCGCCAACAACAACCGTGTCACCGGGAACGCGGCCGACCGGAAGGCGTAGTGCAACGCATTGGCCGATGTGACCGTGTGGATCCCGTAGATCCCCGGCTGACGCATCATCAATTCGCCGGCCATCAGGTGGACCGCATCCCAGACCGTCTGTGCACGAAAGTCCCCCTTGCCCAATCGTTCCCCCACCAGCCGACAGCACGCCTGCGGATCGAGTTTCCGCATGTCAGCCAGCAACTCATGAACCTGCTCGGGTCGGCTGCCGGTCCTGATCCACTCGTACCGCCACTTTGCGGGCACCCGGCCGTCCGGCCCCTTCTGCATTGCCTTCCGGGCGAAGTCGAGATTCTGCAGAAATGTCTGATCGGCGAACGCGTACTTGTTGACACGCTGTTCAGCGCCGAAATCCAGCAACCCCAGCACCAGGGATCGCATCGCCGGCTCGGCGTGATGCCAGCCGATCGTCTGCAGCGTTCTCCAGGTGTTGGCGACAAAAATGGCCTTGTGCCCGATGTTGCGATAATCACGACACCCGTACTGCCACATTCTCTCGATGAGATGGCTGGCACCGCGACTGCGAACCAGAGCCACGATCGCCCGGTCAGCCCGTTCCTCGTCCCAATCGTTCATCGCCTGGCTGAATTCTCTGCCGGCTTTCCGTGGCGAGGGCAGCTTGCCGCGGACAGGCCCCAGCTTGAAATCGCCCTCCTCGATATCCTTGGCCTGGGACGCCTTGAAATTGTCCAGCGCCCAGAACAGCGGCAGCAGCCGTTGGTCTGCGGGCAGATCGAGGCTGAGCTGATGGGCCGCGTTGATCACAAAGACACAGTGGAACTTGAATCCCGGCGGCTGCGGGCTGACATTGCGGATACCGGCCAAAAACAGCGACGCCAGTAACTGGCGGTAGGGCACTCCCTTCTTGATCTGCTCGGCCAGCATGCCCACGCACTTGTTACGCGGCGTTCGTTCGACCAACTGCACCACTGGCTCGATGCCGGCATGCAACTTGACCAGGCCCGGCGTGACCTTGACCTGGTCATCGGCCAGGGCCGGCAGGCCGGTCGCTCCCAGCAGGCCACCGGCTCCGGCGGCCAGGAATTCACGTCGAGTTGTCATCGCGGACTCTCCCTGGTCATCGGTCAACGCTCGCAGGATGGCATCGTCAGCACTCGGGTGCAAGTTGCTGACCACACGGATACGATTGCCCCCGCAAGAATTCGGGCACCCCGGGTCGCATCGACGGACAATTTGCGAGACCAGCCATGAAGATCACCGACATCCAGGCACTGGGCACCAATCTCGGCGGTGGCAACCACATCTACGTCAAGGTCATGACCGACGAGCACCTGATCGGTTACGGCGAAGCCTACCGGGCCGGGCCCGACACGTCGGTGGTGGCTGCAGTCGAATATCTCAAGGACTGGCTTGTCGGCGAAGATCCCACGCGGATCGAACACCTGTGGCGGATCATGCACAACGGATCCCGCTTTCCCGGCGGCTCGATCGTCAACGCCGCGATCAGTGGCATCGAGACCGCCCTGTGGGACATCAAGGGCAAGGCTCACGGGGTCCCGGTCTACCAGCTGCTGGGCGGTCGCTGCCGCGACAAGATCCGTGTCTACCTGGGCACCGGCGGCGGCACGCCGGCCGAGGCGGCCGCTGCCGCCGTCGACGCTGTCCGGCAAGGGTTCACGGCGATCAAGATGAGTCCCTTCCCGACCGGCCCGGAGAAGATGCCCTGGGCCCAGGTGCTCAAGGGTGCCGCCGCCAAGCTGGAAGCCGTCCGAAGAGCTGTCGGCGACGACATCGACATCGGTCTCGACCCGCACGCCCGGCTCTTCGAACCCTACAAGGCACTCGAGCTGGCCGAAGCGGTTGCGGCCTACCGGCCGATGTTCTTCGAAGAACCACTGCGGCCGGAAAACATCTCCGCGATGGGACAACTCCGGGAGAAGCTGCCGATCCCGTTGGCCACCGGCGAGATGCTCTACACCAAGTACGAGTTCCGCGACCTGATCGCCGCCCGCGGCGCCGACATCCTGCAGCCGGACATCGTGCTCTGCGGCGGCCTGCTCGAAACCAAGAAGATCGCGGCCCTGGCCGAGGCCGACTACCTGACCATCGCACCACACAACCCGCTGGGCGGAATGTCGACAGCCGTTTCGACGCACTTCGCCGCTTCAACCGGCAACTTTCTGATCCTCGAATACCGCCTCGACACCGTCGGTCCCAACAGCAAGCTGCTGAAGAAACCGATCCGGTTCGACAACGGGTACCTGGTGATCCCCGAGACACCCGGACTGGGTGTCGAGATCAACGAGGATGCCATCAAGAACCATCCGTTGCAGTACTGGCGACGACCGCTGGTGATCGAACCCGACGGCAACGTGGCGTACCAGTAGCGGGTTAACGAAACAGGACCCGGAGCGGCCAAGCCACACCGGGTCCCGTTTCGATTTCCGGATTCATTCGGTCTTCAGATCGTCACCGAGTCCGGAGTTTCTTTGCTCTCACGGCCTTCTTCGCTTTGACCTTCGTGGCAGCGGAAGCGGGCAGGAGTTTCGGCAGCTTTTCGAAGTCGGACTTCGGGAGGCTGAGCACGTCCCACCAACCGTACTTCCCGTTGGCCTTTTTCGTCATCACCACAACGATGACGTTGGCCTTGGCCGAGCGAAACTTGACCAGCAGGGCGTTCTTTTTCCCCAGGGGCGGGCCAAACCTGCTGGGCAGCCTTTTTCCGCCGGCAGTATGCACCCGGACCTCGGTGGCCTTCGTCTCCGCGGGCTTGCCGAGAGCCTTGCCGACCCCCTTCAGACCCAACCCGCTCTGGCTCAAATCGACGAACGTCTCGGCAGCTTCCTTGGCCGCCTCCGCGTCCTTGATGGTTGCCGAACCCGCCGAGGGTGTCGGGGATTTCGAAGGAGCCGACGGTTTCAGGAATTTCTTGGCCGCCGGCGTTTTCATCCGTTTCAACGCCGCCTCGGCCTGCTTCCGGAATTTGGGATTCTCAAGCAACTCGCCAAGCGCCTCGGCGGCGGCGGGCGTGTCTTGACGCTGCAGCGAGCCGATCGCCGTAGTGATCAACCGGGCATTCGCACTGTCGGCCTGTTTTTTCAGTACCGTCGCCAGGGCTTCGGTCGCCTTCTTCTGCTTGAAACGGCCCAGGGCACGCAACGAATGCGCGTTGAGCAGTTCAAAATCGCTCGTCGCAAATTCCGCCAATGTCGGCAGGAGAGTCGGATCGGGACTGTTGAAATGCAGCAGAAACGCTGACCAGCCCCGGACCACCCGCACCTCGCTCTTGAGTCCGGCCTTGACGAT
>DLVV01000161.1:6390-19146 GCA_003445035.1 Planctomycetaceae bacterium
CGGGTCACGGACTTGTCGCTCCGCATCCCGAACAGCGTGCGACCAATTCCGTCCTGGCCGGCCGCGGTCTTCTCGGTGGCAAGCCGTTCCATCAACAGGGGCGCGACGTCCGCACCCAGTGCCGCCAGGCCACGACTGGCGGCCACGACCGTCTGCCGATTCCTCAGTTTTGGCAGCAGGTCGTCGACCTCGAGGGCCAAAACGTCCTTCAGAGCTTTCTGGATCTTCGGATCCTTGCTCTTGTTGAGGACCTTGCGAGCCACGTTGCGGACTTCCGCGTCCTTGTCTGCAAGAGCCTTCACGTACAACGGCTGGGTCTCCAGCCCCTTGAGGCTCGCCAGCGCGTTGATCGCCTCGCGACGAACCGAGACCGTTTCGTCACTCAAGAACGCCTTGAACGCGTCGCCACTGGCCTTGTCGCCAGACTGGAACAACGCCGCAGCAATTCGTACCCGACCCGGGTGCTTGGGCTGGCCGGCCAGCTCTTTCAACGCCGCCGTTCCCGCCTTGCCACCGACCAGGCCCAGCGAAGCGATTGCCGCCTGCGACACCGCCGTCTCCTTGTGAGACGTCAGAGTCTTCAACGCGTCCACTGCCTGGGTCGCCTTCAATTCGCCGGCACCGCCGATGGCAGCAACCAGAACTTCGGAGTTCTTCGAGGACAACGCCTTGACGATCACGCCGGCCGAACCGGCATCGCCAGATCGTCCCAGCGTCTGCAGGCTGGCCACCTGTACCGACGGGTTCTTGTCGGTCGTGGCCTTGCGCAACAGCTCCAGCAGCGGATCCGTTTTGTCACCCAGCAACGCCAGCCCAGTGGCCGCTCGTTGACGGACCACCGGATCAGCATCTTCCAGCAGGTTCGTGATCGCGCTCTTGGCGCCCTTCACACCCGCCGAGCCCAGGTAATAGGCCGCCATCCCGCGTTCCTCGGGCTTCACGCTCGAGAGATTCTCGGTCAGGCTGGTTGTCGTCTTGGCCAGCAACGCATCGACCGCCGTGTCCATCTTGGCACCGCGGACGTTCTTGTAGCGGATCACTCCGCGGTCATCGAGAACGTAGATCGTCGGCCAGCCACGCACGCCCCAGGCGGTGGCAATCGGGCCACGCGTGTTCCCACCGTCCCAGAACGATCTCCACGTAATGTTGTTCTTCTTCATCGCCGTGCGCAGCCGCGTCTTCGGATCACTGTTGATCCCGATCAGGACGAACGGCTGGTTGGCCAAACGCTTCACGAGCGACCGCTCGTGGGGGTACATCGCCCGGCAAGGGGGTCACCAGTCACCCCAGAAGTCCAGCACCACCACCTTGCCACGGTAGTCACTGAGCTTGAACTTGCTGCCGTCGACATCCACGCCGGAGATCTCCGGGGCGACCTTGCCGATCGCCAGGTCCGTGGGCAAATGACGCCCCTGGGCCTGAGCCGAACCGCTGGACAGCAGCAGTGCCGCTGTCAGCAAGGCCCCCAGTCCCACTCGTGACAGACTTCTCATCGTCGTTCCTCTCGTAGCTGTTTCTCCGGAAACCCATCACGGGCCCGGAAGGAGACATTCGATTAGGTATAGGTTGTCTAAAAATGAGTCTCAGAACAAGAACGTGGCCACATTATCTGGAATCCGAACCAACCGGACCGGAGTGGCCAACGAGCGGACAACACGGTGATGCGATATGATGTGTCCGCCGTTGCAGAAATAGCACCTCGGAGACACTCAAATGACCGCTTCGTCCCACTTCGACCGACGCCAGTTTCTCGGCGGCACCGCCGCGACGGCGGCGACCGCGGCCATCGGACCGGTCACAACAGCCGACAACAAGAAGAAGCAATTCGTCATCGTCGATTGCCATGCCCACATCTACGGCACCCCGACAGAAGAAAAGCGATACCCGACCATCGCCAAGCCTTTCCGCCCCCCCAAGGGGACCGGGACGATTGCCCATCTCCAGAAGAACATGAAGGACAACGGTGTCCGCTACGTCACTGCGGTTCAGACCAGCACGTATTACCGCTTCGACAACCGGTTCACCGCCGACGCCGCCCGTCAACATAACGACTTCATGGTGGGCATCTGCACGCTCGATCCGGACGAGCCACAGAATCCGTGGGTGATGGAGTACCTGGTCGAGAAGTCCAACGTCCGAGGAATGCGGAGCATTCCCGGCAAGGACGGACGAATGGACTCCCCGGGGGTCCGCCGCCTGTGGAAGACCGCCCAACGACTGGGAATCGTGATCAACTCGCTGACCTCCCGAGGTCTCAAACCCCAGGTGGCCGAGATGGCCGCCGCGCACCCGAAACTCCGCGTCGTGATCGACCATTGCCTGAACCTGACCGCCGACGACACGCTCGATGCGACCCTCGCCGACATGCAGGACCTGGCCAAGCTGCCCAACGTCCACGCCAAGCTGACCTTCATCCCCACCGGGACCAAGATGGGGTACCCCGGCAAGGACCTGCACGCGGCCTGCCACGAGGTGATCAAGGCGTTCGGTGCCAACCGTTGCGTCTGGGGCAGTGACTTCCCCTGCGAGCTCTGGCTACAGTCCCAGGACATCAGCTACGCCCAGCACCTGAGAATCTTCACCCACGAGTTGGGGCTCGACGAAGCCACCAAGCGAGATGTCCTGGGCGGCACCGCTTTGAAGCTGTGGTTTTCTCGGAAGAAACGCGGCTAGGCGGTGAGCAGTTCGGGAGTGGCCTGCGGAGTGAGGTGCGCTGTGTCGTTGTAGCTGTCGAGCGTCGATCCGGCCGCCGAGAGACCAAGCTGGCTGACCGACGTGTTGTAGAGATCCCCGAGCCATTCGTTGCCGACAAAGGGTCGACCGAGCAATGCCGAGACGAGGATCGGCTTGAACATGCCGTGAGTCACCACCGCGACCCGCGTGGCGCGGTCGGCGAATTCGCTGACCAGTTCCGCCGCCACCCGGCGTGCCCGCACTTCGGCCTCATCAGGCCGTTCCCAAACGCGGCACTTCCACCACCCCTGCTCATCGAGCTCCTCTGGAAGAGTCCAGTCACCGAATTCGCTCACGATCTGTTCCCGAGTCAGTCCGGGCCTGCCCTGGTAAACCTCCGGAGACGGCCCGGCCTGGCACCCCCCCTGCTCGTGAACATCAACGAGCACCTCCGGTCGCACGCCGCTGGCCTCGGCCACGGCCGCGGTCGTCTCGAGCGTTCGCCGGAAGGCGCTGGTCAACAGTCGATCAGGTTGCCATGCGGACAGTCGTTCTCCGAGTCGTCGAGCCTGTTCCCGGCCGTTTTCGGTCAACCCCGGGTCATCGGAACGCTGATCTTCGGGCAACGAATTGTTGATCGACTGGGCGTGGCGAATCAGTAACAGCGGCATCGTCAGGCTTCTCCGTCACTGGCAGGCAACAGTTGCTGAACCGTGGCCCCTTCGATCTCCGGCCCGATCGGCACAAAGTGCAGACGGCCGGCCAACCAGTCCTCGTACTGATCGCTGTAGTGAGGACTGCCGGGCTGCCCCGACTGGCCCTGTCCATCGACGGTCCACAACCCGGGCGGATCATCGGCCAGGTCAACGACATGGCGATAACCGGCACCGCTGGCCGCTTCCCAGTCGGGCCCCAGGCCGGTGTTGCCAACGGTCAACATGTCGCCCCGGACACCGGCTCCACCATGGTCGAGTAACTCCGACAGGCCGCCTCGCCCGGAAAGCACGTGCTTGAGCGGCATCAGGTGCAGACGCCCCCAGGTCCAGCTCTCGATGTCGTCTCCCAGCCGTCCAGCGAGCATTTTCAGCGTTTCGGCCATCGCATCCACGATCAGGGCCCGACGCTGTGAATCCTCGGCAAACCAGCCATGCGGGTCGCTCTCGAGCAATCTCCCGGCGACCGGTTCGACCCCCTTGGCCATCAACTCGACTTCCTCAGCCTCGAACCTCGCCTCGGCCACCCGACGGCACCAGGCCCGGAAAAACACATTGAACAGGGTCGGCCCGACATGTTCCGGCAGGCACTCTCCATTCCAGCCGGAGAGAATTTCCGTCGCCCGGACGACTGCTGGATCCTGGCTGTCGCCGAGGACCGTGATCAGTGGCGGCAGGCATTCGACGGCTCGTCCCGAGACGGCGTCGAGTTGCATGCGGGCGAACTCGTCCCTGCCAACCGGTCCGGAATGGGATTCGAACATCTCGCGGATTCGCCGCCCCCGGTGTCCACTCGACCAGCACCCGAACACACGGTACGGGTAACTGTCGTCGGTGATCCGGTGGTTGGCGCTGCCCAGCCAGCCTCGTTCCGGATCGACCGCGTGCGGCATCGCCTCGATGGGGATCAGGCCCACCCACGCATCGTCCGGATCCCAGCCCCTGCGATAGCCTCGACACAACGCGTTGCGATACGGGACCCGGCCACTGGTCTGCATCGCGATGTGTCCGTCAGTGTCCGCGACGGCCAGGACGAAGGTCGGAACGTGCCACGGACGCAGTGCCTGGCGAAATTCCTCCACCGATCCCGCGCGATCCATTCCCAGCATCGCCTCGATCCAACCCCCGCCATAGGCTCCCAGCCATTTCAACGACACCGGACCGGTCTGATTGCCGGGGGCCGGCAGCAGGTCGTCAACCAGTGGCCCGTTCCGCGAGAACCGTACGGTCCGCTCGACGGTCTCGCCGCCGCGGACCTGGATCGATTCAATCACTTCTCTCGCCGGTTCCCACTGCCCGTCGAACTCGAAACAATCCGGTTGCGATTCGTCACTCCGCTCCTGATACAGGTCCCGTTGAGAGCAGATATTGTTGGTGATGCCCCAGGCGACCTGCGGCGTACGGCCGAACATCACCGCGGGGATGCCGACATAGGCCATGCCGGCGACATCGAACGAACCGCCACACAGGTGCACCTGGTACCAGCAACTGACAGCCTCGAACGCGATATGAGGGTCGCTGCCGACCATCGGTTGGCCCGAGACGGTCCGGCCACCCGCCGCCACCCAGTTGTTGCTGCCAATCGCCTGGTCAGGATCCCCGACCACCGCACCGACCGGGTCGGTCGGATCCGAATCACCTCCTGGCGGGGGATTCCACACCCCGGCCGGAAGGATCGTCTCGTCTTCCTGCTCACCCCGCAGGTAGCTCTCCAGCAGCGGGCCGTCACCCAGCCGACGCCGCGCCAGTTCGGGGAGCACGATGACCGGAAACCGGCCCGTCAGGTACCAGCGAAACTCGGTCTCGATCGCCAGCAGGTCGACGCCACTGAACGGCTCGGGCCGGTAATCGAGCAGGTCGAACTCGACCGGCCAGGCGTCATCGGCCAGCCCGTCGATGTGAGCGTTGATGCCAGCCGCGAACGCCGTGGTCAGACGTCGCGGTTCATCGGGTAGCTCGCCCCAATGGTCTGCGGCGATGCGATTGAGACCAACGGTGCGGGCGATGAGATCGGTTTCCAGCCCGTCGGAACCCAGGATCTCGGCCAGTCGTCCCATTCCCTTGCGGCGAAGGTAGTCGAGTTGGAACAACCGGTCCTGGGCCATCGCCAGCCCAAAACCCAGGAACAGGTCCTCGTCGTTGTCAGCCAGGACGTGCGGGATTCCGCGGTCATCACGAACGATTCGCGTCGCCGAACCCACCCCGACCTGCACTGTCTGCCCGACATCGGGCAGCCGCGAAGCCGTCAGTTGGCTCCACCACTGGTCGAAAGCCTCTCGGTCCCACCCCTGGCCGGCCGCGACCTGGTCAATCGTCTCGCCCGCTCCCAGTCTCTTCAACAGTTCGCGATCGCTCATCGTCCTCTTCTCTTTTCCTGGTGTTTCGCTGTCCTACCCCGGGCCTGGCTGCCGTCGCGAATTGCTCGAGCACCCCGGCAACCGCATCGGCGTACCACTCGAGTCCCGCCCTGGACGGGTGATGATCATATGGCAGCAGGAACAGGGGCTTCGGTCGAGCGGGTACGTTCCCGCGCTCGATCAGGTCGACGGCCGGCACGCCGGCCATTTGCTCGAGACTTTTCAGCAGCGACTGCTGCTGACGGCTCATCCGGTACGCTCCCGCAGCCATCTCGGCATACTGTGGCAGGTGCACCAGGACAATGTTCGCCCCCAGCGACCTCAATCGTTCCACGCCCCGCGCCAGTTTCGAGTCACGACGGAAGTCCCACCAGCCAAACCTCGGCGTGGCCGCGACGCCCTCGATCCCGAAAAACGGGTCCCCAAAAACCAGGCGGTTGTAGAGGAACGATGAGGTCAGGGAAGCATAGTCGATCCGGTGGGGATTATCTCTCTTCCGGGCCTCGAAACGGGCCACCAGGTCGGCGATCACCGGGTCATCGGCCCCACCGGTCTCGACCACGCGCCGGCACCACGCAGCATCAATCCGATGGTCATGGATTTCGCCGACGGCCGGACGGCCCGGACCGTTGCGGACCAATCTCGTCACCAGTCGGAATTCGTCATCGACTTTCCTGGTCTCCTGCCAGAACCTCGCGCGGTTCAGATCGTCACCGATGAAAGCGATGATCACCACGTCGTAGGAACCCGTCTGAGACACATCGGCGGCCACATCGATCATCTGAAGCAACCCGTGACCGCTGCGGGCCCGGTTGATCACGGCTACCGTCCCACCGATACGATCGACCAGTTCCGACTGCAAAAGAGCAGGCCAGGTCGTGCCTCCGCGCTGGATCTCCGAAAACGAATCCCCCACGACCAGGATGCGGGTCCCGGCACTCTCGGCACCGGATTCCGGGGGACCGATTGCCCCGGCCGAATTGCTGGTCCGCTCCAGTGGCAACACGGCCCGGCCGTTGACTACCCGGACACCGACCACCTGCCGATCCGGTGCGTGACGAAAACCAGCCACCGGGTCGTCACAGATCGTGGCCTCGTTCCAGGCACGGAACGTCGTCTGGACGCCCAGCGGCATCCGGCCGACGTCGACAGCCAGCTTCATACGATAAGCCGCCTCGGCGAGAACCAGGCCAGCCACGAGGCCGACCACCATCACGACGATCCGCCGTTGCCAGAACCGGCGACGAATCTCCGAAGAGGAGTCCGGATCGAGTGCGGGACTCGATGGTGACGGCTGGTCACTGGCCAACGTCGGTCTCCCCGAGTATTCCCAATGCCTCACGGACCGGCTCCCACGTCCCGACTGCGTCGGCAATGGCACGGTGGCCCGCCGGAGTGCAGTGTCCGTCCTCGACAAAAAATGGGGGTTCGGCGGTCTCCCCGAGCGCGAGGCGGAGGTCGAGCAAATCGACACCGGCCGTCCGGGCCCAGTCGGTGACCAGTTCGGCCGTCCTCCCCGGCCGATCCAACCAGCCATCCTCGACGTCGAATCCCAACGTCCGGTTGAACGCCAGGGCCTGCTCGGAGACCTGTGATGCATCGGGAATCACAGCCACGACCAGGCTTGCTCCTTCCGACTCGACCAGTTGCTTGAGACGATCCAGATGATCACGGGTCCGTTGCCATGCCTTCGGCGAGAATTCGGACGAGGGATCCAGGCTGTTCCGAAGCCGCTGAGGATCGAGACAGGCCTGCAGGTAACGGTAACCGGGCAGTTGCCCGTCTTCGGCTCGAGCCCGCACCTCTTCGGGCAGGTCCCGGTAGCGAGCCTCGGCCAAGTCGGGCTCGACCGCCGAGGCAACCGCTTCGCCACGGATCCAGGCCACCACCTCCGCCTCGGTCCGCTTGCGGTTCGCATCAGTCGCCCGAGACCGACGCTTCCGCATGGCCAGTTCAAGATACGTGTTGGGACACCAGAAGTGCGCCAGTTGTCTGAGCGTCCCGGCAGGCTGCCAATCGGCCAGTTCCTCGTCGGTCTCCTCCTCCAGCACCTCGGCCAGGTCGTTGCCCAGGTAATAGACCAGCAGCACCACGTCGGGATCGAACCGCTGCCCGATCTGCCGAAAGAGAGTCACCTCCCGGATCGTGCTCGTCCCGGCTCGGCCCACGTTGATCACCTCGACGTCCTGCTGCGACCAGTCCCTGGCTAGTTGCTCGGTGAAGACATCCTCGTCGGCCACCCCGACACCGGCCACGAAAGAATCTCCCAAGACCACCAGCCGCCGATGACCCGCCGGTTTCGACTCGGCCACCTCCCGACCTCGCAGCCCCAGCGAGTTTGTGCGGAAGACGTAATCGAACTCGCCGCTGCGATGCGGAACGACCGCGTCGGGTTCCAGACGCAACAGGTGACGGCGGTGCGAACCGGCCAGCACGCCCAGCAGCCAGTCGGCCGGCTTCAGCATCACCACGACCACGATCGCCGCCAGCACCAAGCGTTTCAGCCACACGCGGCGGACCGGACGGCTGGAACCGACGGGCGAATGGATGGCCGTTTCGGACTCGGACGACACCGGCAAGTAACTCCCTCGAGAACGCGATTCTCATCGTATGTCGAGGTAGCAAAACCACGCAACCAGTCTTCGGGCACGCGCGGCACCGGAACACCTCTCGTCCGCACGGCGATGGTTGTGGTAAATGGAGCCCGGAGACAAAGGAGCAATCCCCAAGTTGGCACGTCGCCTGACACTCGTGATCCACTCGTTGGCCCAGGGCGGTGCCGAACGGGACATGGCGCACCTGGCCCGTTGCTGGTCCGGCCGCGGAGACGACGTCGCCTTGGTGACACTCGACTCGGTAGCAAACGACAGTTTCCCACTTGCCGATGGGGTGACACGGACGGGCCTCGGCCTGGTGGGACACTCGCGAAACGTGTTCGAAGCGTTCGCGAACAACCGCCGACGAATTAAAGCGCTCCGTGACGTATTGCAGCAACGGTCGCCTCAGACGATCGTCAGCTTCATCGACCGCATGAACGTGATGACCCTGAAAGCGGCTGCCGGACTCGGTGATCCGGTCATCATTTCGGAAAGGATCGATCCCCGACACCACGAACCCGGCCGCATCTGGCGTTGGCTCCGCAGGCGAACCTACCCTGGCTGCACGGCGCAGGTGGTGCTGACTCACTCGGTCCGTGACTGGTGCCGGCGACTGGCACCGGCTCGCCCGGTGCACGTGATTCCCAATCCCGCTCGTCGACCTGAGACCGGTTCATCACCGGAGGCCCCTTCGTGGGCTGTCGACGATCGCCGCATTTTGCTCGGCATGGGCCGTCTGCACCCCCAAAAGGGGTTCGATCGCCTGCTGCCCGGCTTCGCCCGCCTCAGAGAATCTCATCCTGGCTGGCACCTGGTGCTGCTGGGCGAGGGAGACGAACGCACCGGACTCGAAACCCGGATCCGTGAACTCGGGCTCGAGGATCACGTCACGTTGCCGGGGTGGGTTGCGGATGTCGAGAACGCGTTTTCGCGATCCGAGTTGTTCGTGCTGCCATCCCGGTACGAGGGCTTCGGCAACGTCGTCGCCGAAGCCCTGGCGTGCGGCGTGCCAGTGGTGACGCTGGATTGCCCCAGTGGACCGGGAGAAATCGTCCGCAACGAGGTCGACGGCCTGGTCGTCCCCGCCGAGGACCTCCCCGGACTGGAACAGGCGCTCGACCGCCTGATGGGTGACACCGAATTGCGTGCCCGGTTTGCCGCGAGGGGGCCCGAGGTGCTCGAACGCTTCAGCGAACAGAAGTTCCTGGACCAATGGGACGCGGTACTCGATGGTCGAAATGAAAGCGATGTCGACGGGATCCTGGGCCCCTGATCCGTCCGGATCTCACGATTCGGCAACGGCCATCTCGCTACGGAGTTCCCGCAAAAGCGGATCCACATCGAGTTCGACGTCGTCGCTGGTGAGCACGGCTCCCCGCTGAACATCCCGCACCAGCCGGGCACCCTCGAGCAATCCCAGCGGAACCTGCGATCGCCGACGGGCCGCTTCCGCGGTGGTCAGTTGCCCCCAGGCGCAGTAGCCCCCCTCACCATCGATAACCTGGCCGGCAGACAGGTCCCTCTTGGTGCAAGCCACCACCTCGGCAAGGTGACCGGCCGGGCAACCGGTGGGCCGCCCGTCCAAGGCCGCCGCGGCAATCGATGGACCCAGTTCCAGACCGATCCAGTGATTCGGACGCCAGGCCGCTGCGTAGCGGCCCGACCGGTCGGTGGGGATCCCGTACTGGCGAAAACACTCGTGAACGTATTCGTGTTCGGCCTCGACCACCACGTACACTCCCCAGCGAAGATCCTCCGCCACCGGTCTCCCGTCGATCTCGAGACAGCTGACCACTTCAACCGTGCCCGCGTGTCCCAGCAATCCCCCCTCGGTGACCGGTTTGAGCATCTCGGCCAGGTCGCTTGTCCCAACCGGAGGGAACAGGAGCCCGTCTTCAGGCGGCACCAGCCCGGTGGCGTTGGCGACCGCGGCCATCTCGATCGCACTCTTCGTGCCGTCGAGAAACGAGTTGAACATCTGCGGGTTGACGTTATCCCGCTGCAAAGATTCGGCCTCGTCACCGTAGTGACCGAACACCGTCTCGGGAGTCGACTCGTGAAAACTCGGCAGATGTCTCGTCCCCTTGCCGGCGGTTGTCACCGTGAAACCACAGCTGCGTGCCCAGTCGACCATCTCGCAGATCAACGCCGGCTGGTCGCCGTAGGCCATCGAGTAAACCAGCCCAGCCGCCGAAGCCCGTCGTGCCAGCGCCGGTCCGACCAGGACATCGGCTTCGACGGTCACCATCACCACGTGCACTCCGGCGTCGACGGCCGCCACCACGTGCCGGGTGGCAGCGGCCACGTGGCCGGTGCTCTCTACCAGCACGTCGATCCCACTCTCAAGCACCACCCCCACGTCGGTCGTCACACCGACCTGGCCACGCGACACGGCATCGACCAGTTCTCCCGCCGTGGAAACCGGCACAATCTGTTCGGCTGGCCACCCCACGCGAACCAGCGCGTTGGACGCCCTCGTCGGATCCAGATCGACCACCGCTGACAGCCCGAGTCCAACTGTCGTGCGGGCCTGTGCCAGAAACATCGTGCCGAACTTGCCGGCACCGACAACCCCCACCTGGACCGGGTTCTCCCGTGTTTTCCGGCCCGAAAAACGTCCCGCGATTTCATGGTGCGACATGATCAACTCCAGTTCACCGCTTTTTCTTCGCATCTTTTCCAACGGTCACCCGATGGTGCGCATAAGATTCCAGCAGAGGCAACGGAGGGACAGCCATGGACATCTATCTGCCAACACAGGCAGAAATCCTCAAAGCGTGCCGGGAAATCCGGTCGACGTGGTCGTCGCGCGAGTTGTTCAAGCGTGCCGGCGTTCCGGAACCGACCGGGTGGATGCCACCCGGAACCGACCGCCCCCTGGCGGCCGGGACCCGCTCGATCCGACGAATGACCGGCGAGGACTAGATCTCGCACGGATGGCTCTTGCTGAAGCGGCTCACTTCGAAAAATCGTATTCGTCGATGTTCTTGTCGTGGAACCGAAGCGGGTCCGAGAGGATCAGCATGGTGGGGTCCTGCCGGCTGAGTCGCACCTTGCCGTAGCCGGACAATTCGGTCCCCTCGCCGATCTCCTGTCCCTGGACCAGGGCATGAGCGACCCGCACGGTCAGTTCACCCAGGGCCCGAGGATCCCAGAGGTAGAAGGCCTCAAGCACACCGTCCTTCACGTAGGCCCGCATTTCCTCGGGCATCGAGTTGCCCGTCAGGGCCACGCTGCCGACGCGACCGGTCCGCTTCAAGGCTTCGGCCGCGCCGGGGACCGAGTTCGAATCGAAGGCGATCAGGCCCTTCAGATCGGGGTGCTTGTTGAGCAACGTTTCCACCTTCTGGCGGGCCACCTCGACGTTCTCCTGGGTCACCACCGTGTCGACCAGTTCCATCTTCGGATAGGCCGACCTGGCCTTCGCCTCGGCGAACTTCCGCCAGGTGTTCAGGTTGGCAGCATCGAGACTGGCGATGGCGATCGCCCATTTTCCTTCACGGTTCATCTGTCCCGCGATCTCGTCAATCAGGGCTTCGCCCAGTTCCTGGTCGTCGACCTGATTGACCATCGCCGTTCGGCCACACTCGGGAGAATCCGTGTCCCAGCAGATCACCCGGATTCCGCGTTGCTGGGCTTTCTGGACAAACCGCTTCACGGTCTTGGGCTGGTTGGGCGCGACACAGATGGCGTCGACACCCTGGCGAATCCAGGTCTCAATGAACTTGTTCTGTTCCGACCCACTCGGCTCGGTCGGACCGTCGTAGATCAACTTCACGCCCAACTCGTCAGCGGCCTTCTGGGCGCCCCGTCGGCAGGCGGCGAAGTACTTGATGTTGACCAGCTTGGGCAGCACCGCGATCACGACCTGCTTGTCGGGCTTGCCCGTGGCCCCCGGACTTTCGGTGGAGGGTACCGGCGAGGAATCGCCGCCGTCGCCGCATCCGGCCACACAGATCACCCCGACCAGCGCGGCCACCAGGAACGTGGTGAGAGAACGAGTGGTCCGAATCGGCATCGCGTGTCGTCCAGGCATCGCTCTTCTCATCCTCGCGGTCATGGCCCCGGGGTCCCAACCGGCCCATCCGGGGGCAACGGTCCCGAGCAAGCAGTCTTGTGGAAACCCATCGCGACCGCAATCGAATCGGAGACCAGTTATGACAACTAGCCCTCCTCACGACGGCCAATCCAAGTGTTTAACCAGACTCCGACGACCAGCAACAGGCCCAGCAGCAAGTACCTGAAGTGGCTGATCTCAAATGGAAGATGCTCGTCGCTCCACCCTTTCGCCTCCCGCAATCCGTCATCGAGCACGGCAACCAACAGCGCGCCCAGTACCGATCCGACCAGTGAGCCGCGACCACCTTCGACCCGCGTCCCGCCCAGCACCACCGCCACGATCACCTTCAGTTCCAG
>DLVV01000319.1:0-3175 GCA_003445035.1 Planctomycetaceae bacterium
GCAGACGGTTGTGGCGATGCAATCGGCCTTGTTGAACCTGCCCGAGTTCCGCATGCGACCCGAGCGGATGTTTGACCGGGCCGGGCAAATGCTGGGGTTGCAGGATATCGATTTCGAGGAACACCTGGCGTTCTCGCAACAATTCGTACTGCAATCCGACAGGGCAGAACAGACCCGCGAGTTCTTTGACAGCACGTTGCTCGACTTCTTTGCCACACGTTCCGGCTGGTCATTCGAGACCCAGTCCGGTTCGTTTATTGTCTATCGCCCCAGGACACTTGTTGAACCGACCGAATTCAAATCCGTCTTTGAAGATGGGTTCGGTTGTTTCACGGCGCTCCGGGAACGGCTCGAGCGGAGTTGATCGCCGGTCCGACAGACGTCCGGGACGCGGGGCGAAACGTCCATCGGTTTCCGCGGCGTCTCAGCAAAAGTTGATTCGGCAACCGGGAATGTGAGCTGCCGGCACTCATCCAACTTTTCGGCACAGACGGCTCGCCGTCAACGAAGCACCCGCACCGCGGGCGGTGTCTGCATGTGCCGTGGGCTGGTGGCCGCACTTTGTTGAGGGGGGAAACCGACGAAGTGCAACCAGCACCTGAGGGACTTGCTGGTGGCCGCCCCGCCTTCCTGCGACGCAAACACCCTTCGGACGCGGACGCCACCCGCGGCAGTCGCCTGGATTGACTCCAGGCGTTCGCGGCCAAAACCGTCAACCGCCAGCGCCAGGCACCGCTTGCGGTCCATCAGATGGACCCAGCCTTCGGCCCGGACGGGACGGACGGGACGCGAAACCACAAACGCCCTCAAGGCCTTGGCCGTTCCTCTCGACACCCGCCAGGCCGCTGCTGAACCAGGTGGCCCGGCAACCGGCCGCTGGGTTTCGAGTACCGCGATCTGTCCGGAACGCAGTCGCGAGTACACCCAGGTGCCTGCTCCGAAATCCACCAGGCTCGGAGCGGCCGGCGTCGACGCGTCCAGGTTGAGATCGACATCGAGGCGAATCTCTGCGATCCGATCATCCGGATCATCAAGTTGCCAATCCATCCGAACCCAGCTGCGTGAGACGGGAAAATCGAGTTCGACACGATTGACGATTGGCGTCGACTTGCCCACCAGAACCGTTTGCCGTCCCAACAGCGTGACGGCCAGGGGGCCCCGACGGACGGCCTTCCAGGCCGGTGCCTTCGGGCCACCCACCGACAGGATTTGTCCCGATCGGGTCTTGAGCACCAGCTTGGCCGTCGGCCCCTCGAGATGTTCGTGACCACCGAATTCCAGCGACTGCAGACAGGGACCAACCCGCGAGGGAATCGTCCAGGTCAGGTACGGCGCGTTGATGACCTTCAACGCGCCGTCGGCTGTCTCGAGAACGTGTCCGCGGCGACGCTTCGGACTCGGAGTCACATCAACACCGACTTCCAGGATCAATACCCGGCGTTGGCGAGGCTCGAGGCTCAGCGGGAATGCCAATCGCCAGCGGGTGGTCTTGCCGCGATCTTCTGCATCGACCTGCACGATGATCGGACGGGCCGATTCATCAAGCAAACGGAAGCGAAGTGGTTTGGGCAACGAGGGTCGATCGAGTGTCAGCGTGCAGGGATAAGCCGGCCGGGACCAGCCACCGGTTTCCCGAACCTCGACCCGCAGGCGTTCGGCCGCCACGGCGTTTCCAGAGATCACCAGGGCGACGAGAACCGCTTTCGTGACAAGGCAATCGGCGCGAGTTGACAACATAAAAAACGGCTCCGGACGAGATCGTACCGAAGCCGTTTGCGTGTCTCAATCGGAGGCACCCCCCTGCCCGCCATCCATTGATCAAGGACTGGCCGGTGCCCCGGCTCCCCCGACGGTGGATGGCCCATCGTCGTCGTCGTGCTGGTTGACCAGGATCGGAATCCCGACGGCCATTCCGACGACGGCCGAAAGACTCAGTGGACTCAGTCCGAAGATGCGAGATTCAGAACTGTAGACCACGTCAGCCGATTCGGTCGCAGGAGCCTGCCAGCTTACGGGTTGTGGCTGTTCGACCAGGATCACCCGCGTGGAAGTCCGTGGCGGAGCCGATCCGGCAGCCCAGGCACGCACCACTTTCTGCGAAGAGCCGCTAACCAGTGCGTACGTTCCGCCCGGCAGGTCCTTCACGGCAAAACGTCCGAACTGATCTGTCCTCATCCAGACAATCACCGCGCCACCACGTCGCATTTCCACACGCCGCCCCGGCAAGCCGTACCCACGGCCGTCGATCAAACGACCCGACAGTATTCCCCCTTCGCCCAGCACCACGTCCGACACTGTCAGCTGCGTGGGTGTTGCTGCCAACAATCCCTGGGGAATCAGCATTCCGAGACAAGCCAATCCGAAGGTTAAGCGTGCGATCAACATGGTTTCTGCCACTATGAAAAACTGCGTTGGGGTCAAACCGGAACAAAGCAGGTATACGTCTCCTTTCGGTTATCCGGTTTGCCCGGTCGACGTTTCCGACAGCAGATCGTGCAACAGTCTCAGGCGTTAAAAGTTAACGGCAGCGGCCGGGATTAACCGTCATAACCGGACCCTTTTGCAGAGAGACTCCGCAAAGTCTGCCACGTCAACCGGATCAGGAGCGACCGGTGAGCTCGGGAATCGGAGTGCCCTTGGACAGCACCGGGACGGGCCGACCACCGAAGTCGGTCAGTGCGGTGTGCCGGGTGTCGATTCCGAGATGGTGGTAGATGGTGGCCAGGAAATCGTAGGGGCTGACACGCCGCTTGACCGGATCCTCACCCCGCGGATCGGTTGCCCCGATCACCTGTCCGGTCTCCATGCCTCCGCCGGCAAAGACCATCGAATTGGCCCGCGGCCAGTGATCACGTCCGGGTTGCCGGGTCCCCTTGGGACGACTGGCCTTGCCCGGACCACTGGACGGCTGGTTGGAGATCCGCGGTGTCCGCCCGAACTCGCCGGTGATGATCACCAGCACGCGTCGATCGAGCCCGCGATTGTAGACATCCTCGATCAGCGCACTGATCGCCTGGTCGAAGAACGGTGCCCGCCACGCCAGGGCCTCGAAGACGTGGTGATTGACGGCGTGGTCGTCCCAGTTGGCGACTCGGCCACACAGCGGCCCGTCGAACTCGGTGGCCACAATATCCACACCTGCCTCGACCAACCGCCGGGCCAACAGGCACTGCTG
>DLVV01000319.1:3497-6417 GCA_003445035.1 Planctomycetaceae bacterium
CCCCACTGGTTGCGACCGTAACGATCCCGAAGAGCCGCCGGTTCATCGGAGAGATCGAACGCCTGCTGGGCCTCGGTGCTGGTCAACAACGACAGGGCCTGCGCTTCGAAGTCGTCAACCGCCTGCATCAGCCCGGTCTGGTCTATGTCCCTCCGCAGCCGGTCGAAAGACGCTCGCAGGTTGGTGCGGCGTTCCAGCCGCACCAGCGCGTCTTTCTTCACACCAATATTGGGGATCGCGAACTGCGGTTTGCTCGGATCACCAGTCACTCGGAACGCTTCATACGACGGCCCGAGATAGGCCGGGCCGGCGATCTGGAACGAGTCGTAGCGATCGACAGGATTCAATGCCACGTAGTTGGGCAGCGACTTGGGAGAATCCGACCGCAGGAAGTTGGCCACGGTCATCCAGTCGGGATAGATCGGCTTGGGCTTGTCGGCCCGGTCAGGATCCCCCGAGAGCACCCTCAACGAACCGCCAGGATGGCCTCCGGCATCGTGAGCGACCGAGCGAAGAATGTTGTACTTGTCGGAAATGGCAGCCATCTTCGGCATCAACTCGGTCAGTTGGGTGCCGGGAACCTTGGTCGAAATCGGCTCGTAAGGGCTGCGATAAGCGTCGGTGGCACCGGGCTTCGGATCCCAGGTGTCCAGGTGGCTGCAACCGCCCCTCAACCAGACCAGGATCACAGACGTCTGCACATCATCGGATTCGCTCGCGGTTTCGGCACGAGCCTGGTAAAGCCCGGGAAGCGTCAGGCCACTGAAGCCGACGAGTCCGGTCCTCAACAACTCACGCCGTCCGATCCCACCCCCGGGACCCTGGCACCGCTGGCTGTTCATCACCACTCCTCATCGTTTCCGACAGATGCCGCGGATGTCCAACATGAACACATCAACATCGGCTCATCCATCATATCGGTCCCCGAAGACCACCAACAGGTGGGATTCACTTGGGATCCCACGAATCGGTGCGGAACGGAGAAGCCGGCAGGCCGTTCTTGTTCGAGAGGTTCGGCTCCGCCTCGTGATGCCACCCGAACCGGACTGCCACGGGTTGCTTGACGCCGTCGGCACGAACCACGACCGTTTTCCCCTTGATCGTCGCCGAGGCTGCGGCAAACGCCTTGTTCGCTCCGGCGATCGTGAAGTGCGAGAGCGCCTTGCCGTCGCGAGAAACGAGTCCGTCGCCAATGTGATCGAAAGAGATGTGAATCGCGTCACCCTGGACCGTCATGCCCTTGTAGAGGGGCCCGGAGTACACGAGCTTCTTCCGGCCGTAGTCCTTGGCGAGGGCCCAGAGGGCGAGCCGCTTGCCGACATCCTGCTTGTTCCTTGGGTGAATGTCCTTGCGATTGCCAATGTCGACAGTGACAGCCATCCCGGTGTGGGGCACCGCGAGAGTCTTGAGTTGTGCTTCCCAGATTCCGGCCAGCAACTCGGGCCCGCGATTGCCGTACCGATACGGGGCCAACTGGACGTAGTAGAACGGCATCGCCGGCTTGTTCCAGACCGACCGCCAGCCGGCAATCAGTGCCTTCATCTTCTCGTAGTAGAGCATCCCCTCGCCGTTGTTCGATTCGCCCTGGTACCAGATCGCCCCACGGATTCCGTACGGCTGCACGGGCGAGACCATGCCGTTGAACAGCGCCAGCGGCGACTGGTGATCGATCGAACCGTTTCCGCGGACCGACGGATACTTGTCCAGTCTTCCGGTGATGTCAGCCAGTTTCGGGACCGCCCGGAACCCAACAGGCGGCGTCCACGGTTCGATCCGCGTCCCTCCCCAGTTGCAACCGAGCAGGCCGATCGGGACATCAAGTTCCTCGAGCAAGTGGCGTCCGAAGTAGTACCCCACGCCGGTAAAGTCGCCGACGGTCGCGGGGCTGCAGACCTTCCAGCCGTCGCTGGGAATGTTCACTTGCGGGTCCGCGGCGGGCCGGTGTGGAAACTTGATGTGCCGGATCCGAGGATGGTTGGCCGCGGCCATCTCTTCCTTGGGATTGTTCGACTGCCGGACACGCCATTCCATGTTGGATTGGCCCGAGCAAAACCAGACTTCGCCAACGAGCACGTTCTTGATGGTCACCGTGCTGGTCCCGGTCACCACGATCTCGTGGGGGCCGCCGGCCTTCATCGCCGGCAGGTAGACCGCCCAGGCACCTTCAGCACCGGCGGTCGCCGAGGTGGTGGTGTCACCCATCGTGACGGTGACCTTGGCTCCGGCGTCGTCCCAGCCCCACAACGGGACGGCCTCGCCCCGCTGCAGCACCATGTTGTCACCGATGACCGAGGGGAAGCGGACTTCCGCCTGGCCGATTGATGCGAACAGGACCAGGACAAGGGCGCTCAACAGCCTGCGCATGGCATAGCTCCATAGGATGTCAATCAAGGGGAACCCACAGACTAGCCTCGACCAGGGCGGCCGTCGAGGCGGTGGAAACCATCAGACGTCGAGGTTCTTGACGTCCAGCGCGTGTTCCTCGATGAACTTCCGTCGCGGCTCGACGTCATCACCCATCAGGACGCTGAACAGGTCGTGGGCAGCGGCGGCATCCTCCACCGTGACCTGCAACAGGTGCCGGCTCTGCGAGTCCATGCTCGTGGCCCACAGTTCCTCGGGATCCATCTCTCCCAGGCCCTTGAACCGCGTGATCTTCAGGCCCTTCTCGCCCAGCGACCGGACCGCCGGCACCAGGTCCCGGAAGCTCGACAACGGACTCTCCCACTCGTTGTTGACCAGCCGCAACGGGTAATACGGCTCACCGTCCCGGTTGCCAGCCGGCAGCAGATCGTTGACCGTGATGCCGTACCCCTTCAGGTCGTCCAGGGCCGCATTGATCGACTTGACCTCATGCAGATTGGTCGGTTTCAGTTGCGGACCCTTGACCTCGCTGCCGTTGGGTGGAGTGTCCCCGTTG
>DLVV01000319.1:6744-21027 GCA_003445035.1 Planctomycetaceae bacterium
TGGCGGGCTGGCGGGGGCGTCGGCATCGGCCACTTCGAACTCCCCTCCATACTTCTCTTCCTCGGCAGCCAGGAACGCATCGCGTTTTTCTGTCGTGTGGAACCAGTGCTGGTCACGGCCCAAAAAGACACGGTAACGCGGCAGGCGGCCGTCCTCACCAACGTGCTCGCCAACCAGCCACCGCAGATCGACCCCTCGCCGCTCGAGTGTCTGCAGCGGCTCCTCGAGTCCGTTGAGCAGCACGATGACCCGTTCGAGTGCCTCGCCTTCCAGGACCTGGTCATCGGCCAGTTCGACGCGGCTGCCATCGGCACCCAGTTCGACCAGCTCGGACATCATCTGCTCGTGGGTCTGGACGTAGCGAGGTTTCTTGCGTCCCCGGATCACCCGGTACAGCGGCGGCTGGGCGATATAGACACACCCCTCGCGGATCAGTGACTCCATGTGCCGGTACAGGAAGGTCAGCAACAGCGTGCGGATGTGGCTGCCGTCGACATCGGCGTCGGTCATCAGGATGATCTTGCCGTAGCGACGCTTGGCGACATCGTCGAGCTGCGCGCCGGGGGGCACCCCGATCGCCTTGAAGATGTTGGTGACCTCCTTGTTCTGCAACACCTTGGCCTCTCGGGCCTTCTGCACGTTGAGGATCTTGCCGCGAAGAGGAAGAATGGCCTGGATATCGGAGTCGCGGCCGGTGTCGGCGGAACCACCGGCCGAGTCGCCTTCGACCAGGTACAGCTCGGTCTCTTCGAGCGTCCGGCTGCGGCAGTCCCGGAGCTTTTCGGGCAGCCCGCCGGTGGTCAGGGCCCCCTTGCGACGGATCATCTCGCGGGCTTTCCTGGCCGCCTCGCGGGCCTCGGCCGCCCGCATCCCCTTACCGGCAACCAGCCTGGCGATCTTCGGGTTGGCCTCAAGAAACTGTGTCAGGCCATCGTGGACCACCGAGGTGACGATCCCCTCGACCTCGCTGTTGCCCAGCTTCGTCTTGGTCTGCCCCTCGAACTGGGGGTCAGGGACGCGTACCGCGATCACCGCCGTCAGCCCCTCGCGGAAGTCGTCGCCGGTCGGAGTGGCGTCCTTGAACAGGTTCTCCTTCTTGCCGTAATTATTGATCGAACGGGTCAGGGCACTGCGAAAGCCGCTGAGATGAGTGCCGCCCTCGATGTTGTTGATGTTGTTGGCAAAGGTCCGGACGGTCTCGGTGAAGTCCATGTGGTACTGCACCGCCACATCGACCTCGACGTCGTCCTGCTGCCCCCGGATCGAGATCACTTCGCCGAACAGGGGCTGTTCGGCCCGGTTCAGGTGCTCGACGAATTCGACCAGTCCCTTCTCGTAGCAGAATTCCTCGGATCGCTCCGACCGGTGATCGGAAATCAGGATCCGCACACCGGCGTTCAGGAACGCGATCTCCTGGAGGCGGCGTGCAAGAGTGTCGAAGGTGAAACTGGTGTCGGGAAAAATCTCCGGGTCGGGCCGGAACTTGACGTGCGTGCCCGTCTTGGCTGACTTGCCGAGTTCCTTCAGCGGCTGGGTCATCTGGCCGCGTTCGAAGTTCATCGTGAACAGCTGGTCGTTGCGGTGAACTTCCACCTCCAGCCACTCCGACAGCGCGTTGACGGCCGTCAGGCCCACACCGTGCAGGCCACCGGTGCCGGTCCGATAGCCTCCCTCGCGGTCAAACTTGCCCCCGGCATGAATCTCGGTGAAAACCACCTCCAGCGCCGATTGCCCCTCATGGTCTTCCAGTAGGCCGACGGGGATACCACGGCCGTCGTCCTGGACGCTGACACTGCCGTCGTCGTTCAGAATCACGGTGACGGTTGTCGCGTGACCGTTGACCGCTTCGTCAATGCTGTTGTCGACCACCTCGAAGACCAGGTGGTGCAGTCCTCTCGCGGTGGTGTCGCCGATATACATCGCCGGCCGCATCCGGATGCCCTCGACACCCGTCAGCGCCGTGATCTGGCTGGCTGTGTAGTCGCCACCGGGGGCGGCGTTTTCGTCTGCCACGTCACTCACTCCGTTAGTCATCCGCCTCTAGCCACCGCTCCCATCCGATTGTCCGAGGCTGCCTTTCAGCCGAAACTTCAATCGGTTGATTTCCAGGCCCGGCTGCCGTTGCAGCGTTTCGAGCAGGCCCGATTTGTGGAACGAATCCAATTCGTACATCAACGCCGCACTGGCCACCTCAATCTCCAGCGACCTGTTCTTAACCGCCACCACCCGTGTCTCTGACGCAATTCGCTCTCCGGCGGCATCCTTCCAGGCCTGGCTGAGTTGTTCGGCCGCCCCGCTCTTGGCCAATCCCTTCAGTGCCACCAGTTCCGAGAGGGCGTCGCTTAGCCGTTGCGGTCCGCGGGCTGCACGCATCGATCATCGGTCCCTCGACAGCGGCATGACCACGTAGGTGTATCCGTCGTCGGTGCGGAACACCGCGGCACTTTCGCTGTCGGCCAGGTGCAGCGACACCGTGGATTCTGGTCTCAATACCCTCAGGAATTCGATGATGTATCTCGGATCGAAACTGATCGAAACCGCATCGCCGTCGTAAGCCACCGGTATCTCGACGGTTGACTCACCCACATCAGCGGCGACCGTCTTCAACGTCAGTTGACCCTTGTCGAACGAGAAGTCGACACCACGGCTGTCATCACTGGTGACGATGTCGGCCTGGCGAACGGCCGTATGGAACGAATCGACCTCGAGTGTCGCGATATTCCCCGCCCCGGTGTCGATCAACTTCGAGTAATCCGGGAATCGGCCTTCCACCAGCCGACTGGAAATCGTCGACTGCCCGCAGCGGATCAGGATGTCATTGGCGTTGATCGCCACCTGCACCTCTTCCTCGTCATCAGTGATCGACTTCTCGATCAATTTCATCGCCTTGGACGGAATCACCGGACCCGGATTGGCCGGTTCCTCAAATCCCTCGGGGCGGGCCGGCAACGAAGCCACCGCCAACCGCCGGCTGTCTGTTGCCACCAACGTCACCATGTCACTGGCCGGATCAAACAGAATCCCGCCCAGGGCATACCGGGTGCTCTCCTGGTCAGTGGCAAACTTCGTCCGTATGATCCCCTCGCGAAGAGCCGCCCCGGGAATTGCCAGGTACTGCTCCCCCTCGAACGTCGCCACGTCGGGAAACTCGTCGGGATCCTCTGACGCCAGGGTGAACTCGCTGCCCGTGGTGCGAACCTGGATCGACGTTTCGGTCACCTCGATGCCAATCGTCTCGTCGGTCAACTCGCGGAGAATCGACGACATCCGACTGGTCGGCAAAAGCACTTCACCATTCGAGTCCGTTTCGACTCCCGTCAACTCGACTCGAACACCAACCTCCAAATCGGTTGCCACCAGGGTCGCCGTTCCCCCGTCGACCTGCAACTTGACGTTGCGGAGGATTTCCTTGGGTGTCCGGGTGGGCACAACCGTGCCGACAATCTGCAGTGCGTTGGCCAGGGTGGACCGGTGGCATTGAAGTTTCATGGGATCACGTCGGTGCTGGAACACTCCATTGACAAACAGACCGAGCGAAAAAGTCGCGAAAGACTGTTCTGATTCTTTTACTTAGCAGTAGTAGTATCAGGGGCCAACTTCTGGTGTCAATTTGCCCCGGAACCCACTACGAAAGTCCATGATACCACGTGGTTTATTCACTCACAAGCAGTGTTGAAACGTGTTAATAACACCCGGATAACCAACCGAATTCGGGTGAGGGCATGGGGCGCAAATTCGGCCCAACTGTCATCCGATTGATGTCGGCCCGGGTTCATTCCGGGTCGTGCACCAACCATCAACAGGTTGTCAACAGGTTATTCACTTCCCGGTTCCTCGCGACCTGTCAATTCGGCATGAATTGCATGGATGAGCCGACGAAGTTCGGGTTCGTTGCCGAGTCTCTGCTGCATGCGTCGGCAGGCATGCAGGGCGGTCGTGTGGTTGCTGCAGCCGAAGTAGGTGGCGATGTCCGCGTAGATCGCACCGGTCAGTTCTCGAGCCAGCAACATGGCACACTGTCGCGGGAGCACGATGTGCTGGGCCCGGCTGCGTTCTCGGAGGCGGCGGGTCGAAACTCCGAAGTGCCGCGCGACGACCCGGGCGATCTGGCTCAACCCGGGGGCGTCGGCCTCAACGTCTCCGGAGATCACTTGCTGGGCCAGTCCGAGGTCGATCACTCCCCCGTTGATCCTGGCGAGGGTCTCGAGTTGTCCGAGAGCAGAAAGCAGTTCCCGCGGCGACCCGGTGATGCGTCGGGCAAGCACCTGTGCGGCGTCGACCGGCAGGGGGACCTGGTGCCGCGAGGCGAAGTGCTCGAGAAGCTGGAGCCGGCTGGCGGGGGCGGGTCTTCGGACCGATACCACGACCCCGCCGCGGCAGCGGTTGACCAGCTTTCGGTCACAGCGATCCAGTCGTCCGGGTAGCCGCGACGCGGTGATCAGCACGCGACCACCCCGTCCCAGGATGTCGTCGATCACCGCCAGTAACTGTTGCTGGCTCTCTGTCCGTCCGGCCAGTGCCTGCAGGTCCTCGCAGACCAGCGTGTCGAGTTTCTGGAATCGATCCTGGAACCCGGCGATGTCCTTTTGCTGGGACGCTTCAGCCAGTTCGGCGGCGAACTCGCTGGCAAGCACCATTCGCTTGCGGCCCCTGTCACCGTGCAGAAACAACCGTGCCAGGTGCGACTTACCGGTCCCGGGTGGCCCGGAGATGTAGACGCTGGGTGGCCGCGACCGACTGCTGGACCCCAGCTGGGAGATGGCGGAATGGGCCAGCCGGATCTCGGGCACCAGCAGCAGGGGTTCGGTTTCGCGTCCCGAGACCGCCATGGTCCGCGCTCCCGTACTGGCTTGTGTCCGTCGGTAGCCGTATTCAGGCCACCGGGGCCGATTCTCTGAGCCGGGCGACAACATCCGAAACCCGTCGCACCGCCTCGTCGATTTCCTCGAAGGTGTTCTCAAGGCCAACGCTGAACCGCACACTGGCCCGGTACACGTCCTCGCTTCGCCCCATCGCGACCAGTGCGGGGGCCGGCTCGGCTGAACCGCTGCTGCAGGTGCTGCCGAGCGAGCAGGCGACGTGTTCGAGATCGAGTGCAACGAGAATGGCCTCGCCATCGAGACCCGGAAAAGCGATGTTCAGCGTGTTGGGCAGGCGGTGATCGGGGTGCCCGTTGATCACGGTGGGGCCGGCAGACGTTTCGAGTCCGGCCTGGAGGCGATCACGAAACGCCTGGATCCTGTCGGTGCGTGCGGTTCTGTCGGCATCCCACGATTCCAGTGCCCGTGCCATTCCGGCCGCCAGGGCAACCACCTCGGTTCCCGGTCTTCGTCCGGCCTCCTGGTGTCCGCCGTATTCGAACGGGGCCAGCCGACAGCCGTCCCGCAACAACAGCGCTCCGATACCGCGTGGTCCATGGAACTTGTGGGCACCCAGGGCCAGGGAGGTGGCTCCCAGCCGGTGAAAGTCGACCGGTATCTTGCCCACCGCCTGTACGGCGTCGACATGCCACGGGATCTTGTGTTCGTGACACGCCTTCGACAACGGGTCCAGGTCCTGCACGACCCCGGTTTCGTTGTGGGCCAGGATCACGGTTGCCAGCCGGATGTCGTCCCACGGCAGGGTTGTGAGCTCATCGGGGAGCAGCCGCCCATCCTGGTCGACCTGAAGCGGCCGAGAAGACCAGCCCCGCTCGGCCAGCGCCGTGATCGATTCGGTTGTTGCCGGATGTTCTCCCGCGGTGGTCAGCACCAGACCGGGGTTTCCGGCGGCCAACCCGAACAGTGCCAGGTTGGTCGATTCGGTTCCTCCACTGGTGAAGATCACCTCCTCGGGATCGGCACCCAGGATTCGAGCGATCATCTCGCGGGAGTCTTCGAGCACCACGCGGGCCCTGCGGCCAGCGGCATGGCGGCTGCCCGGATTCCCAAAGCTCTCGCCCAGGTGTTGCGCGACGGTTTCGATCACCTCCGGCAGGGGTTGCGTGGTGGCGTTGTTGTCGAGATAGATCTCGGACGTTGGCTGGCTGGTCATCCGGTGGCCTCCGAAGACGAGGCAATCCGAGCGGCGATCGCTTCACCGGTTTCCTGGGTCGTCGCGTTGCCACCGAGGTCGGGTGTTCGAGGTCCCCGGTCGGACAACTGGGCCTTGACCGCGCCGTTGATCGCCACGGCGGCACGAGGCAACTCGAGGTGTTCGAGCATCATGGCGGCCGAGAGGATGGCAGCCAGCGGGTTGGCGATGCCCTGGCCGACGATGTCCGGGGCTGATCCGTGGACGGGTTCGAACATGCTGGGATGAGTGCGGGTCGGGTCGATATTGGCGCTGGCGGCCAGTCCCATGCTGCCCACGACGATGGCGGCCAGGTCGGTCAGGATGTCGCCGAAGAGGTTGCTGGCAACGACAACGTCGAACGATTCGGGTCGCCGCACGAATTCCATCACCGCACGGTCGATCAGCAGCGATTCGGTCTGGATGTCGGGGAACCCGGACGCCACCTCCTCGAACACCTCGTCCCACAAGACCATGCCGTAGCCCTGGGCATTGCTCTTGGTGATCGATGCTACCTGGCGGGCCGGCCGCGCGGTGGCCTTCTCGAAGGCGGCCTGGATGATCCTGCGGCAACCGTGACGGGTGAAGACCGATGTCTGGATGGCCACGTCGTGGGGCCGATCGGCATACAGCCGGCCACCGACGTTGGCGTACTCGCCCTCGGTGTTCTCTCGGAAAACCTGGATGTCGATCGAGCCGGGAGCCTTGTCTCGCAGCGGGCTCTCCACGCCGTCATACAGGTACGACGGTCTCAGGCAGACGCACTGGTCGAATTGTCGGCGGATGGGCAACAGCAGGCCGTTGAGCGTGAGGTGGTCCTGGACATCGGGGTGACCGACGGCTCCCAGCAGGATCGCGTCGTGTTTGGCGAGGGTGTCGAGGAAGTCGTCGGGGGCCATCTGGCCGTGTTCGAAGAAGTGGTCGGTGCCCCAGGGGTAGGAGTTCCACTCGAAGGCCGCGTCATCGAGTGCGGCGGCGGCTTCGACGGAGCGAATCGCCTCGCGAGTGACTTCGGGACCAATCCCGTCTCCCTCGATGACGGCAATGTCAAAGGTGCGTGGCATGGATCAATTTTCCGGCGGGAGCGACCCCGGACCCGGGGACCGGTTGCCCGCACTGGTTGGCTCAGGGGACCCGTGAAGCGGCGCGTTCGGCCAGTTCGACAGGCACCTTCTGCAGCAGCATGTCGACCAGGTCGTCGGAGGTGATGTTCTCGCTGTCGGCCAGGAAGGTCGTTACGAGTCGGTGCCTGAGCACGGGGTGAGCGACCGCCTTGACGTCGTCGGTCGTGACGTGAAATCGTCCTTCGAGCACCGCGCGGGCCTTGGCACCGATGACCAGGTACTGTCCGGCCCGCGGCCCGGCGCCCCAGGCGATGTAGGATTTGACGAACTTCGCGGCGTCCGGTTCATTCGGCCGCGTGGCCCGGGCCAGATCACGGGCGTAAACAAAGACGTGCTCGGCGACCGGCACCTGGCGGACCAGATCTTGCAGCCCCAGGATTTGCTCACCAGTCAACGCCGTATTGAGTACCGGCCGGGACTGGCCGGTGGTTTGCTTGAGGATCGAGAGTTCTTCGTCGGCCGTCGGGTAATCGACGACAACATGGAACATGAACCGGTCCAGCTGGGCCTCGGGCAGCGTGTAGGTGCCCTCCTGCTCGATCGGGTTCTGTGTGGCGAGCACGAAGAACGGTTGCGGCAGCGGATAGGTGCTGGTGCCGACGGTCACTCGCCGTTCCTGCATCGCTTCGAGCAGCGCGGCCTGGGTCTTCGGCGGTGTTCGGTTGATCTCGTCGGCGAGCACGATGTTGGCGAACAGGGGCCCCTGCATGAAATGGAACGCTCGCTGGTGAGTGTCCGGGTCGTCCTGCAGCACGTCGGTGCCGGTGATGTCCGACGGCATCAGGTCGGGAGTGAACTGGATGCGGCGAAACGAGAGCTGCAGGATCTCGGCAATCGTGCTCACCAGCAGTGTTTTGGCCAGTCCGGGCACGCCCTCGAGCAGGCAGTGGCCCCCGGAGAACAGCGAAACGAGCAACTGGTCGACGATCTTGTGCTGGCCGACAATCGCCTTGCCGATCTCCTCGCGCATGCGGCCGTAGGCTGCTGAGAGCTGATCGATGGCCTCGCGGCTGGCGGCAGCTGTCTGGCCGTTCCCGCCACCCGTGTCCGCCTCGGACGCAACCACCTCCCCGGAGGCTTCGATGGGTTCGGTGATGTCGGTCGGGTCAGCCATGCCGCGGGCTTCGGGAGAGGACATGTGAGAGGAGGCTTGAGGCCTCGACGGTTCATGGTAACGTACCCGCGAGACGATTGGCAGCGGCGTCGCCGCAGTGGCGAGGCCTCCAGCAGACAGGAGTCGTGGTGGCGGATCTGGTCAGTTATCTGGTGTTCGATGTCGAGGCGGTGGCCGATGGGGCGTTGATCGCGCAGGCGAAATTCGGTGACGAGGAGTTGTCGCCTGGAGAGGCGATTGAGAGGTTCGGCGCCGAGCGTCTCGAACAGTACGGCAGCAACGTGCTGCCGCCGACGTGGATGCTGCCGATCTCGGTTGCCGTCGCCAAGGTCGACAGTGGTTTCCGGCTGATTGGCCTGGAGGTGCTCGACGCCCCTGCCTACCGGCCTCACGTGATCACCGACCTGTTCTGGAAGGGCTGGAAGCACTACGGGCAGCCGACGCTGGTGACCTTCAACGGCCGGGGCTACGACCTGCCGGTGTTGGAGCTGGCCGCCTACCGTTACGGGATCACGTTGCCCGAATGGTTCAATGTCCAGGCACGGACCTACGACCAGGCCCGAAACCGGTACAACATCCAGTCGCATATCGACCTGATGGACCTGGTTTCCAACTTCGGTGCCTCGCGGGTCAGTGGCGGGCTGAACCTGCTCGCGCATCTTATCGGCAAACCGGGCAAGACCGGCGTCGATGGCTCGATGGTGCAGGGGTTCTATGACGAGGGTCGTGTAGAGGAGATCAACGATTACTGCCGCTGCGACGTGCTGGACACGTACTTCGTGTTTCTGCGTTCACGGGTGATGATCGGGCGGCTGGATATCGAAACCGAGCAGAGGCTCGTGTCGGAGACGAAGGGGTGGTTGGAGGAACGTCGGGAGACATGTCCGGCGTACGCACACTACCTGGATCACTGGGGTGACTGGACGGCGCCGGGCGACGATCCCCCCTCGACCGAGACCGTTTTGCCTCCATCCGAGGACACGGCTTCCTCACAGGAAACCCCCTGAAACGCCGATACGAGATGACAGCCAACGCATCGATGATCTAGAATGCGTTCAGTCCATTTCGGGGGAGGTGACAGGCAAATGTTGAGCGTGCTGGGTTCTGACCGTCGACTGTGCGACGGCCTGACGCGTCGCGACCTGATGCAGGTCGGCGGCCTGGGGCTGGCCGGCGGTCTGTCGCTGCCGACGTTGCTCGCCTCCGAACAGGCTCGTGCGGTCGATGCCAGTGCTCCGGCGAAGTCGGTGATCCTGATCAACCTGATGGGTGGCCCCAGCCATATCGACATGTTCGATATGAAGCCCGAGGCTCCGGCAGAGATCCGCGGTGAGTTCCGTCCGATCCCCAGCAGCGTGCCCGGCCTGGATATCTGCGAGCTGATGCCGCTGACAGCCAAGACCATGCATCACTCGTGTGTCGTTCGTACGCACACCCATCTCTACAACACCCACAGCCCGTACAACATACTGACCGGCTACTCCGGACCGGTGATCAACGGCAACCACTTCAAGCCAACCGACCACCCCAGTGTCGGCTCGGTGATGCAGCATGCCGGTATCGGTTCGGTTGGCGTTCCCAACTACGTCTGGATGCCGACCTATCCGGGTCACAGCCAGGGCAAGCACCGTGCCGGTCCCTACGGTGGCTTCCTGGGCCAGAGATTTGATCCGCTGTTCACCAGCTACACACCGAAATTCCGCGAAACGATCGAGGGTCGCAACGCCCATATCGATCCGCCGGTGCCTTACGCCGCGCCGCAACTTCCGGCCCTGGATGACCAGCCTGGCCTGGGGGCTGCCCGGCTGGGCCGTCGCCGTGACCTGCTGGCCGCCGTCGACAAGATCCGCCGCCGCCTGGGCGACACGTCTTCGAACACCCTCGGCGTGTTTCAGAAGAAGGCACTCGAACTGCTCACCTCCACCCGCACCCGCGACGCCTTCGACATCGCCCGCGAGTCCGAGTCGACACGGACGCGGTACGGTGATCACCTGTTCGGTTCGTGCCTGCTGGCCGCCCGGCGGCTGGTCGAGTCGGGAACGCGGTTTGTCGGCCTGACCTTCGAGTCGCAACTCAACGGCAAGATCGGGGCCGGCCAGTGGGACACCCACGGCAACAACTTCCGGCTGCTGAAGAATTTCCTGCTGCCGACGCTCGACCAGTGCTACTCGGCGCTGGTTGAAGATCTGTCCGGTCGCGGGATGCTCGACGACACCCTGGTGGTGCTGATGGGTGAGATGGGCCGGACGCCCAAGGTGAACAAGAGCGCCGGTCGAGATCACTGGACCCAGTGCGGTTTCATCGTCTACACGGGTGCGGGAGTTCGACGGTCGACGGTGTTCGGCCGCAGTGACAGGCAGGCGGGCTGGCCTGTCGACTTCCCTGTCAGCAGTGCCGACCACGTGGCGACGATGTACAAGCTGGTTGGCGTCGATCCCCAGATGCCGATCTTCGATCGCACCGGCCGTGAGCACCGTGCGGCTCTTGACGGTGAGCCGATCAGCGGCGTGATCGCCTGATCCGGTTCGTCGCTCCCCCCGTCACGAGCCGGGCGGCGAATACCAGGTGGCCCCCGTCTCACTCTCCGATGGCGTAGAGGTGACCGTAGGTCCGGATATAGATCCGGTTGCGATGGACGACCGGGGTCGAGATGAATTCTTCGAGGTGGTTGCGAGCGACCTCCTGGTACTTGCGGCCGGTCTTGAAGACCACCGTGTTCCCGTCGCGGTTGCTCACGTAGACATGGTCCCCGGCGTGCAGCAGGCTGGGCCAGACCGGGCCGTTGCCGAGATTCAGGCGTCGGGTGTAGACGGTTTTGCCCGTCTTGGTGTCGAGCACGCTGAGAATGCCCCGGGTGGCCACGCAGTAGATCAGGCCATCGTGGACGACCGGCGATGAGCTGAACCCGCCTCCCGGAGGGCTCGACTCCCACAACGCCTTGGGCCGCAACCGCTTCTTGGCCTTCGGGTCAAGCCGTTCTGGCAACGGAAAGGCCTCGGCCCGCTGGCCGATGTAGAACGCCGTGGAACCGACGACGACCGGCGAAGATCGTTCCAGGGGTGAGAGCCGTCCAATCACCTTGCCGTCACGGGGTCGCACCATACGACCGTTGGCCATCAGGATCAGCGGTTTGCCGTCGATCTCGGCACGGACCGGTGAACCCCACGTCTGGCCATAACTGGTTCGCCACAGTTCCTTGCCGGTTTCCGGATCCAGCGCGACGATGTCCTCGATCGGCACGATCAGTCGACCGGCCACCAGCAGCGGGCTGGCCGAATGGCCCCACATCATCTGGGGGTTGTCCGGCAGCACCCGGGACCACTTCCGCTTGCCTTCCATGTCGAAGCAGGTCGCCACCCGGTTGCCAAAGACGGTCCAGACCAGGCGACCGTCGGTGATCGGCGTCGCGGTCGTGTAGCCGTTGTACTGTCGCTGGGTGATCGGCAGCGTGTAGCGAGCGGCCCGGGGCATCCCGTCGGCTTTCTCCTGCAGGGATTCCTCGCGGGCCTCGATCTTTTCGATTTTCGCCAGCAGGGCGTCCTTGTCCTTGGCCTTGTCGAGCTGGTCCTCGAGCTTCTCCCGCTGTTTTCTCAGCGAGGTTTGCTCGTCGGTGATCGTTTTGAGCTGTTTGACCTCCTCGAGGATCGTGGCCCAGTCGCCCGGCGAGGTGACGTCGGTGTAGCTGCTGGTCCGCTGCCACAGCACCTTGCCGTCGGCGAGGTCGAGCTTGGCCAGCCCGAACGGTTCGACACACGTGAAGACCGACCGCCGCGTGAACACCGGCAGGCTGTTGCTGCGGGTGGGCAGCGGAGTGGCCCAGGCAATGTTTTCCTTGGGGCTCCAGTGAGTCGGTGCGTCGGCGCCGGGATGGCTGCCGGTGCCGTTGGTTCGCCAGCCGTAACCTCGCAACTTCCCGGCCCAGGCGATCCGTTTTCCTTCGTGTCGCGGCCAGGTCCAGGCCGTCCATGTCGGGGTTTCCTCCTGCACCTGCCTGAACAGGCCCTCGAGCACGGTGCCCATCCGCTTGACCCTGTCCGGGTGGGCCGTCGCCTGGTCACGGGTTTCTCCCACGTCCTCGGCCAGGTTGTACAGTTCCAGCCGGGTGATCTTCTGGGTCTTGATTGCCTGCTGGTCCTTGGCGCGGATGTCGCCGAAGGGCTTGATCTGCGGATCACCGAGATGGGCCAGTAGTTTCCAGTCGCCGTCGCGGAGCGCGACCTTGGGTCGGCTACTGGCAACGTGGAACTGCCAGAACAGCGGCTGGTGCCGTTGGATGGTCTTGCCATCAAATAGTGAAACGATGCTGCTGCCGTCAAAGTGACGGTCAGCCGGCAGCGGCGTGGCGGTCGCCTCGCAGATCGTTGGCAGCACATCGACGCCGCTGACGGGTGCGTCGCTGGTCGTGCCCGGCTTGGTGTGCCCGGGCCAACGCACGATTCCCGGCACGCGGATGCCACCCTCGTAGAGATGGCCTTTCTTGGCGCGAAGTGGGCCACTGGATCCGTGAGGATGATATCGGGTGATGGCCGGTCCGTTGTCGCTGGTGAACAGCACCAGCGTGTCGTCGGTCAGCTTTTGTCGGTCGATTCCCGCCAACAGCCGCCCAAAGGCGTGATCCATCTGGGTGATATTGGCGTGGTGCCGGACCTGGGCCGGATCGTCCAGGTCGGGGTACCGTCGCTCGAAGATCTCGGCCGAAGCGATCGGTTCGTGGGGTTCATGAAAACAGACAAACAGGAAGAACGGCTTGGTCTTGTCGCGAAGCGACTGCAGCCAGCCCAGGGCTTCGTCGACGACCAGTTGGCTCGAGTAACCCTCCAGAGGCCCCACGGCCTTGCCGTTGCGGACGAAGTTGTCGGGGTCACGGTGGCTGGGCAGGGCATTGTTCTGGGTGCTGAACCAGTGGTCGAAGCCGTGGTCAGAGGGCTGGGGCTGTTCGGGAAGATTGAAACGGCCGTTGAGATGCCACTTGCCGACGTGGCAGGTGGTGTATCCGGCCTGGTGGAGGAGTCCCGAGAGGGTGATTTCGCCACGGCGGAGATGCATGGGCGAGAGCATGGGGATCCAGTTGTGGATCCCGGCGCGGTAGGGCGTGCGGCCGGTCAGCAACCCGGCACGGGCGGGGCTGCAGTTGGCCGAGGCGGCGTAACAGTTGGTCAGGCGGAGCCCGGTCCCGGCGAAGTGGTCTATGTGCGGTGTCTGCACGGTGGAACTGCCGTAACAGGCCAGGTCGCCGTAACCCAGGTCGTCGCATAGCACGACCACCACGTTGGGCCGCTCGGCCGCCATGGCCGAACTGGCCAGAACGAGCACAACGGCGATGGTATGGCGAATCATCGGGGTTTCTCCGGTTGCTGTGACTGGAGGTTGCGGTTGTGCGAGAGGGACACCAGGTGCCCTCGGTCGTCTTGCGCTGGAATGACGTGGGGGGCCGGTTACAGCAGCTCGGAAATCACTTGACCGCCGATGTCGGTCAATCGTTCCTCGCGACCGTTGTGCAGGAAGGTCAGGGCGTCCTGGTCGAGTCCGACGCGGTCGAGAATCGTGGCGTGGAGATCACGGACGTGGTAGGGCGTCTCGACGGCCCGCAGCCCGATGTCGTCAGTCGCCCCGATCATGCGACCGCCCTTCAGCCCGGCACCGGCCATCCAGATAGAGAATCCGAACGGGCTGTGGTCTCGTCCGGAACTCCCCTGCGACATCGGCGTTCGCCCGAATTCGCCGGCCCAGATCACCAGGGTGCTCTCGAGCAGACCACGTCGCTTGAGGTCCTTGAGCAGTCCGGCAATCGGCTGGTCGACCTGGCCGGCCATTCGGAGGTGGTTTTCTTCGATATCACCGTGCCCATCCCAGGTCATGTTTCCAGGTCCGCCTCCCGAGTACAGCTGGACAAAGCGGACCCCTCGTTCGACCAGTCGTCGAGACAACAGGCAGCGGCGTCCGAATTCGGAGGTTTCGGCCCGATCGACTCCGTAGAGCCTCTGTGTCTCTGCC
>DLVV01000146.1:0-937 GCA_003445035.1 Planctomycetaceae bacterium
ACAGGACGGCGACACGCCAGCCAAGGCCGACGCTGCCAAGAAGGGCGACAAGGGCACCGACCCGCAAACCGACAGAAGCCAGGGCGACTCCGGCGACAAACCGCCTTCCGATCAGAAGTCTGATGGAGCGGACCCAAAGTCCGGCGCTCCCCAACAGGATCCCGCCGGCCAACAACGAGATCCGCAACAGGACGGCGACACCAAGCCCGGCTCAGGCAAGCCCGACCCCGAAGCCAAATCCAAGCCACTCAATACGGACGGAACCGACGACGACGAGGCACTTCAACGCATACGGGATTTCCAGAAACAACGAGACGGCCAAAAGACGCCCGGAGGCAAGGACAACTCCGACCCCGACGACAATCAAAACGCCTCACCGGATTCAGACCCGTCCAAGCGGCAACCCCCCGCCAAGACATCCCCAGCCAACGACTCGCAGTCCCGTAAAGACAAGGCCGGAGACAAACCGTCGAGCAAATCGACACAAACAGCGGACAAACGACCCGGTGACGACAAAAAGGACGGCAAGCCAGACACAAACAAACGCGACGGACGCCCTGATCCCAAGTCGCAAACCAAAAAGAACTCCAGTCCCACAGCTAACAAGAAGTCTGCATCGCAACCTCGTCGCAAAAGCGGCACCGAACCCGATGGCTCCAAATCCGAACCCAAGACCGGATCCGGCAAACAGCCCCCCAAAAAAGGCAAGGGGCAATCGGGCGGAAGTAAGACCAAGAAAGGGGCAGCGGGTAAAAAAGGGGAAGGCGAATCCGGGGGAGACGGTAAGCCCAAGGCCGATTCCCCACCGGGTGACCCATCCGAGTCGTCCAGCAAAAAGCCCGGCACCTCGAAGAAAGGTTCCCCGTCCAAAGGTGGTGATTCCAAGAATTCACAGCCAACCGACGCCAAAGGCACCCCCGGCCAATCGAAAAAGACC
>DLVV01000146.1:1323-26046 GCA_003445035.1 Planctomycetaceae bacterium
AATAAAAAGTCGGATGCCAAGAGCAAACAAAACGGCTCAGAGGCCTCGTCCAAAAAACCCGGCAGCAAGCCAGGCGACAAGCCCTCAAACAAACCCGGCAACAAGGGCGGTGAAGGCACATCCGGCAAGAAGGCCGTCGAGGGAACTGGCGGCAGTGCGTCCCGGCCAGGCTCGGCACGTCAAGGCGAAGATCCTGGCGACGACACTCAAAAAGGCAACGGCAAGACCGGCGGCCTCCCGAAAGCCGAACCGGTCAACGAAGACTTCAGCAAGGAGGCGGCCAACCTCGTGCTCAAGCGGATCGAGGACCAGCTCCAACGTGGCAAGGTCGACCCCGACCTTTTGAAGTCCCTTGGCTGGAATGCCGACGACGTCAAAAAATTCGCCAACCGGCTGAGGAACCAAGCCAGCACACCATCAACCGACAACTCGCCCGAAGCCCAGGCCAAACGGCGACAGTTTGAAGATCTGCTCAAGAGCATCAACATCAAGTCGGGCGGCAGCAAACGGACTGGCCGCTCCAAACGGCAACGCAAGACCGACTCGATCAACGCGCAGGACGTTCCCGTGCCCCTGCAGTTTCGAGAAGCCGTCAAGCTCTACCGTCGCAACCTCTCACGGCGTTCGACCCGCAGGTCCGTACAACCCGGTCCAAAGGCCGGGCCCAACAAATGACCGCGGGCCAATCGCCGCACTCGATACGTTTTGCACTTCGTTCCAGAGGAGCCGATCACGGATGGAGATTTCAATCACCTACTGCATGCAGTGAAACTACGAGCCCAAGGCGTCCGGTCTGGCCGCCGCAATCAAGGATCACTGTGGTGTCGACTCAACTCTCATCGAAGGCAGTGGCGGCATCTTTGACGTCGTCGCCGACGGAAAGATGATTTTCAGCAAACACGAAGTGGACCGATTCCCCGAACACGATGAAATTATCGGCCAGCTTTCGTAACCGTCATCGGCAGCGCAAACCGATGTCCGGGATTCAGTCGAGTTCCCGATCGGCCATGATGCCCTCGTCGATCAAGCGAGCCAGCCGAACTGATTCGGCCACTGCCATTCGCAACGACACTTCCTCGCCCCCCTCGGGGACCTGGCCCGAGGCCAATCGTGCCGCGTGGATCCGACCTGCCGTTCCGAGCAGCGGCATCTCTGTTGGTTGCAGGGTCATGTAGGGTTTATCCATCCTCGGATCCTCCATCATCTTCGCCGACTGCCCCTGGTGACACGTCGTCAGGCGGTGCGGCACCGTACTTGTCTTCGGTTGGCAGTGGGTAGCGATCCCCCGCAGTCGAGCTTTCGTCCTCGACGATATCCCCGGGCACACTCTTGCCCCGCCATCTCGTCCAGGCAATTCCGGCTAACAACACCGGAATCCCCGAAAGGCTCATGGCAATTCCGATGCTCGCCTCCATCGGCCTGCCAATCAACACGTGGGAGAGGAACCAGGTATAAAACACCAGATAGGCCGTGGGGATCAGCCAATGCACCCGGAATGGCCGCTCCCATTCCGGGTGTTTTCGTCTGAGGACCACGACGGCTCCGACGGCCAGCATGTAAAAGATACTTGACGAAAAGACGATGTAACCGGTCATCAAATCGAAGACGGACGTTGCAGCGCCCTCGGCCGTCAGCGTGTCTGCCAACACGGTCGAACTCACCAGCAACACGACCCCCATCAGAGCCTGTATGGCTATCGCCCTGGCGGGAGTCCGAAACCGCGGACTGACGGCTCCCAGCCAGTGCAACAAACTGTCATCGCGACCCATGGCGAATGGGACCCGCGGTCCCAGCAACAGGTTGCTATTGATCGCCCCAAAAGTGCTGACCATGACCCCGACAGCCATCAATGTGCCGCCGACCGGACCCAGCAGACGATCGAACAACAACACGGCCACTTTCTTGCGATTCTCATCGAGAACCATCTCTTCCATCGGCACGACCAGGTGATAAGCGATATTTGCCGAGACGTAGAGCGTCGTCAGAATCCCGACTCCAATGAGCAATGCCCGCGGAATATTCCTTCCGGGTTCTCGAACCTCTTCGGCCACCGGGGTGATTCCGTGCCACCCGTTGTAGGCCCACATCACGGCAAGCAACACCACCGCAAACCGTGATGCGACTCCCGGCGTGCCATCATTCATCGGCAACGCCGTCGACCACAACGTGGCCATTGACGCCGCCTGTTGGTCGCCTGCCGTTACGCAAAACGGTAACACTGCCACGGCCAACACAACTCCGGCCTTGAAGATCGTAGTGAGAGTCTGAACCCAGCCGCCCCACAGAACACCGGCAATGTTGACCATCGCCAGGCCGACGATCAGCGACACCGAAAGGGCCAATGTCGCTGCCCGGGAAATTCCCGTCGCAGACTCCGGATACAGCACTTCTCCCAGGTGCGCCACGAAGATAATGGACAGCGCTCCCAACGAACCGGGGTTCCCGAAGATGAACTGTGTCCAGCCCTGCAGGTATCCCACCGGACGCCCATAAGCATGTTTCAGATAGACATACATCCCGCCAGCCCGAGGCAGCATCGCACCCAACTCGGCGAAACATAGCCCGCCCAGCAAGCTCAACACTCCACCGAAGATCCAGGCCGAGATAATCAGCGGGAACCCTCGCCCGTCGGCGGCAATTCCTCCGGGAGTGGCAAAGATCCCCGATCCGATCACGTTGCCAACAACAATTGCCACGGCCATCCCCGGCCCCAGCACCCGCAGCAGTGAGACTTGTTGTCCCGACTTCATCTGGTCGTCCAAAAGACGATTTCCCCCGAACCGGTCTTCCGAGTCCGCCGGCCCTCAGAAGCCAACGTCGGATCCCCCGCCATCTCCTTGCCCATCGAACGACGGGACGTCCGTCACGGCTTCAAACCATTCCAGACAGTACTTGATGCCGCTCTCCAGCCGTGCCGGTTCTGACACCTTCCGTGGAACCACAAACAGCAGTGCGAACTGCAACTCCTCGTCCGGAGCCGGCACATCCTCCGCTTCGTCCCTGTCCGTCGACCGTCGTGCCGGGTACAGGTACAAGCGATATTCGGTACCACGGGACTCCATTTTGACCAGCGTGAAATGATTGTCCTTGACCCCAGTTGATCCGCCCGAAGCGATGTAATAGCCCCCGATCTTTTCAACCTTTTCGTACTGCCACTCGGCCTCCCCGGGCGGCGCCACCCCCACGGCATCGGCCAAATCGTTGACCAGGTCATCAGCAAATGTCTGGGGGTCGACATTGACCCCGTCAGCACGGTCCCGATACCGCTGGTAGTTGCCGAAGAGAAACATTCGACTTATGCCCCGTTTCTTCTTCCCACTGTCGTTCCGAACCACGGAGTACCAACTGCCCAGCAGTCCGGGCAATCCGTTGCGAGCAAAACGAGGCTGTCGCGCCCGGTCTTGATCTGCCGGAATGGCGACCTCTTCACCATCGCGGTTGCGTCTGGTGGTGGAAGGAATCACGCGAAAACGGGACGGAACCCGTATCTGGACCCCGTAGGACGTCACGCTGTCGTCATCGGAGTCCATCAATACCGACTGAGCCTTCCCCAGGTAGTCGAAGTACTCCGCGGAAGCCTGCATTCGCGATTCGTACTGAGGCCACCCGCAACCACCGATCGTGGTCACCAACAGCCCCCAGAGCACGGTTGCCCGCACATCACTTCCCATCTTTGTGTCCTTGCTCAGAGCCCACAGTCCGGTTCGATTGTCAACCTCTCGCTCAAAACCGTCAAGCGCCCTCCGATTCCCCCTCGTTCCACTCCCGCAACGCCTCCTCCGCACGTTCCAACAATTCCCGCTCGTACTTCGACGTCACGGAATCTTCACCGACGGAGGGCGCAGACGCTTCACGATGTCCGGCCTCGCCGCCGTCGGACTTCTCTCGATCCCTGATTTCCCTGACCATCTTGGCAATTTCAGCAGGGTCAACAGGCACTTCTCCTGCCTTGAGCGATTCCTCTCGCGTCGGCCGTCGAGCCTCCCGCTCGGTTTCCCCGTCGGATCGCTCCCAGAACCGATCACTGTCGACCCACTGTGCTTGGCGGCGGGCCGCCGCCCTCTGCAGTCGATGATCGCTGGAAACGACCAGCACCTGTCGGGGCGACGAATGCTCCAACAACATCTGCTCGATCACGCTGTCAGCATCAGTCCCCACCGAGAACACCACTCGCATCTCGGCGAACACCTCTTCGGAGGGTGCCCCGTCGGGCGCGTCCTGGGCGTCAAAGACAATCGTTGTCTTCAGCCGCTGTGCTTCGCCGATCCGATCCGCCAAACCCTGCAACAAACGACGTCGACATGCCTCGAATTGACCGGGACCATACTGTTTCCGGGCCAGGCCGGCCGCAAAGAGCACGTTGTATCCGTCAATCAACAGGAATTGCGTCGACACCCCTCATCCCCCGGTACAAACGCTCAAGCATCGCCCTCTCGACTGTACGCCTTGTCTCCGGCGACAAACACCACTTCCACACGGCCCCGCACCTGCCACCCCCCAAAGGGGCTGTTGCGGCATTGCGACCGGAACTGCGACGGGTCGATCGACCACTCGGCATCCGGATCGATGACGACGACGTCTGCGACCTGCCCCTGGACCAGACTCCCTCGATCAATCCCCAGCACGTGGGCCGGCCCGGATGTCAACAATCCGATCAACTGTGGCCACTCCAAACGTTCCGAATCAATCAGCGCCCTGACGCACAGAGGGAGCATCGTTTCCAGCCCCACGATCCCGAACGGAGCAGCGTCCAGTTCCAGGTCCTTCTCTTCGATGGGCACCGGCCGGTGATCGGAACAAATCGCTTCAATTGTTCCGTCGGCCAACCCCTCCATCATCGCCTCGATATGTTCGCGGCTGCGTAACGGCGGATCGACCTTGCAGTTGGAATCGAACGTCTGTAATTCCGCATCGGTCAGCACCAGGTGGTGCGGTGTCACGGAAGCCGTCACGTCGACACCTCGCTCGCGGGCACGCCGAACCAGGCCCACACTGGCAGCCGTCGAGATGGTCATCAGGTGCACGCTGCCGCCGGTCATCTCGGCCAAGGCCACATCGCGTGCCACGAGGATCTCCTCGGCTGCCGCTGGAATACCCCGTAGCCCCAGCAGTGTCGAATACAGCCCCTCGTGCATCACTCCGCCGGCGGACAATTCGGGAACCTGCGGATGATCGAAAATCCGGCGACCGAACATGCTGGAGTATTCCAGGCCCCGCCTCATGATCTCAGCGTTGGCGATCGGCCGTTTCCCGTCTGTCAGGGCTACCGCCCCTCCCTCCACCAACTGGCCGATCTCAGCCAACTCCTCTCCGTCGCGATTCTTGGTCACCGCCCCCAGCGGAAATACGTGGCACGACCCGGTTCGCTCCGCCTGCCGCCTGATGAATTCCACGGCCGCCCGATTGTCAACCACAGGCTCCGTCTCGGGCAGGCATGCCAGGCTGGTCACTCCACCGGCAACCGCGGCGGCCGTCGCCGTGGCAATCGTCTCACCTTCTTCCCAACCCGACTCCTGGAGTTTCGCCTGGGTCTCGACAAAGCCCGGACAGACGATCATCCCTTCGGCATCCAGTTCCCGATCGACCTGCCCCGGTACCGGCTCCGCGAAAACCCCATCGACCATCCAGAGATCCGCGATCTCATCACGGCCCTCAACCGGGTCGATCACCCGTCCACCACGAATCACGGTCGTGGTCATTGGCCCACTCCCGTTCTCAGCCGTTCGTGTAGCAGATACAGGCACGCCATCCGGACGGCCAAGCCGTTGGTCACCTGGTCGAGAATCACCGAATGCGGCCCGTCGGCCACTTCGGGTGTCAACTCGACACCGCGATTGATCGGCCCGGGTGCCAGGATCATCACGTCGTCACGAGCTGCTTTCAAACGCTGTGCATTCATTCCGTAAAAATGAGTGTATTCGCGAATCGACGGAAAAAACGCCCCACGCTGTCGCTCGAATTGAATTCTCAACAGGTTGATGCAGTCGGTTTCCGCGAGAACATCGTCCAGGCGATGAGACACCTCGACCCCCAACTCCTCGATTCTCGGTGGGATCAACGTCGATGGACCACAGACGATCACGCGTGCCCCGAGTTTCTTCAGGCCCCAGATATTTGACCGTGCCACGCGGCTGTGCAAGATATCACCGACCAGTGTCACCGTCAGGCCCTCAAAAGAGCCTCGTTTTTCACGAATCGTGAACAGGTCGAGCAACGCTTGTGTGGGGTGCTCATGTGTCCCATCGCCGGCGTTGAGCACTGCCGCCCCGACACGCCGGGCCAACAGGTGTGGCGCCCCGGGAGACTTGTGTCGCATTACCACCAACGACGCCCCCATCGCTTCAATATTCCTCGCCGTGTCGATGAAGGTTTCCCCCTTCGACAGGCTGCTTCCCGAAGCTGTGAAGTCGATCGTGTCGGCACTAAGCCGCTTGGCGGCAAGAGAAAAACTGGTCCGTGTTCGCGTCGAGGGTTCGAAGAACAGGTTCGCGACAACTGTTCCACTCAGCAGGTCCAATTTCGTGTTGCTCTCGAGGGAACACCTCTTGAACTCCGCTGCCTGATCGAGGATCGCCGTGATTTCTCCGGACGACAAATCCTCCAAACCCAGCAGGTGCTTACTGGTCCAAGCGGAACCGCCGGGGCGGTCCAACTGGTCGTCGGGGATCGTGCTCATCGGGTGGCTTCAATCACGATTGGCACCGCCCAGAGCACCCACAATCGATGCCGGCGGCGGCTTCGGCGTGCATCCTAGCAGCCGCGCCCCGACCGTCAACTCTCCGGCGTCCATCCTCTCCCTGGTATCACTCTCGCCGCCGTGTCACAGCTCCCGTTTTGGACTCCCGAACACGAATCCCCGGACGGGTGTTCCCGACACCCGGAACACCCGCAGGAATTCTCGAGAGTCGCGAGTCACGCGAGTCGGTGGTCGCCGGACCCCGAAACGTCGGAACCGCCGCCACGACACCTTCGACATCGCCAGGCCCGCGAGTCACCGTTGCTCCGGGAGTCAACAACGTCTGTCGGCCGCGAATCACGACCGGCTCACCCGAGCCGTCTCGGCCATCACACAGTACTCCCCCTGAACGAATCGCCAACACGCACGCGTCGGCTTCGACCCGTAACGCTCCGCCCTTCCAGAACAACAATCCTCGCGTATGCCGAAGTGTGCAGTGACTCATACTGAGTCTCATCGTCCCGCCGACGGCATCAATTGGCCGCTGCCACTCGAACAACCGATCCCCACCAATCTGCAGGGCGTCGACAGCCGTCACTTCGGCCTGGGCCGCGCTGACCACCATCCCGATACTGACATGACGCACCAGCACCTGCTGGAGAGCGACGTACACCCCGCCTTGTTCGGCCGGATCATGAATCTCCACCGCCGTCGTGGGATCGCCCTCCCGCGACCGCTCTTCCCCCAGAAACTCACAGTCAACAATTCGCACGACGCCTCCATGCACGACAACCCATGGCTCGCCCACGGGCCCACGCACCCTCAATCCTTGCAGGCTGACAGCGGGAGCCCACAACTCCAGAGGGCGTCCGGATTCGACTCGGATCTCAGCCCGGCGGCCGACACCGTTTCCGCGGCCGGTGACCACCAACGCACTCGAGTGTTCCAACCTCGCGCCCGCCCAGGCTCGTGAGTCATCCAGCTTGATCGTCCCGTCCACGGCCTTCGCCGGCCATTCCGACAACGCCACAGACTCTCCGGAACCCTGGTTGTCGAGAACGTCTTCCACTCCTGCCGCAGCAGCAGCCGGCGACCAGGACCTCGCAGCACGTCCGTTCTCCGGCTGACGGTGACTGGTCCACACGACCGCGGCCAACACCAATGCCGCCACGGTCCCTCCGAACGCCATCGTTTTTCGGATCCGCCGACGTGGTGCCGGCATCCCACCTCCTGGAGCTGCCGACCTCATCTGACGAAGAAAATCCCGTCCCTGGCGTGGACGCCGCCCACGTCCCCATTCGGACCGGACCGCATTCCAGCTTTCCGGGCGGCTGTCGGGATCATGCGCACACAGTTGCCGCACCCGGTCAGCCAATCGATCCGGGACATCAGGAGCCCAATCGCGAACATCTGCCACGTGCAATCGTTGGTGAGCGTTGAGCTTCATCACCGGATCCGCCACCGGAAACGGCGGGCGCCCGGCCAACAATTCAAACAACATACACCCCAGGGCGTACATGTCACTCACCTGCGTCGACGCAGATGATGCCATGATCCTTTCGGGCGCCACTCCGTCGTAACGATCCGGTGTCCGATTCACATCGACGACCATGGTGGGTTCCACAGCCGGAGCCACGCCCGCATCGACGGCGACCGCCACACCGTCACTGGCGAGCCTGACGTTGGCCGCACGCAAATCCCCGTGAACCAGGCCGTTCGCTTCAAGTTCACACAAACCCTCGACCAATCCAGCTCCGATCTCGTCGACGACGGCCGAGGGGAACCGGCCGCGACGCACGAGCAAGTCTCGCAACGACGGGCCATCGATGTGCCGACTTCCCACGACAATCTCCGGCCCCGCTCTCATCACAATCTCCGGAACCACGACCCCGGAGTGAGCCACCCGTTTCCCGGCCACCGTCAGCGCATCCAGCCGCCCGCTGATGGTCTCACGCACGTCGCTGGGAACCACCAACCGCTTCAGAACGCGACGAACACCACGCTGGCCGATCATTTCGGCAACACAGGTTTCCGACCACTGGCCTCCACCCAGTCGGTCCAGCAACACGCATGGGCCGACCCGCAATCGCCGCGGGTCATTCGACGACAGGACTCTGGCCTGGTAACCAGTCAACAGCCTCGACTGCAACAGGGCGTCAATCCACACGCTGTCGAAGGCGGGCAGGTCGCGGGCCAGACGCCGCACACGTCCGCGACACCGTCGAAGTTCCTTCGGACCGCACAATCCGCACTCGTCCAGCAGTCGCTGCAACAATTCCGATGGTGGTTCCACGGCGGGGATCCTGCAGCCACAAGGGGGTCGCCCCCCGATTAGAAGCGGCGGGTTTATCCCAGATCTGCATCCTTCCATCAAGACCGACACGGCGATTTCGACCCCAGTTCGATCCTGGCGCGCATTTCCCCATATGCGGGCTTTTCCCCTTGATGTTAAGCTGCGACAATACGCGCCGTCATTGAACACGGGACGTGGGTTTGCGGCCATGACCGAGCGATCCGAAGGGATCCAACTGCGGGCTCTGCTCCAGTCTGCACACGTGGAGCAGTTGACGCTGAAAGTGCGTCAACAACTGGCCCCCTCTGACACCTTTGGGTCGGCCGTTGCGGAGATGCGCGAGCACAGTCACGGTTGTGCGTTGATCTGTGATGAAGGACAACTGGTGGGTATTCTCACCGAACGTGACATCCTTCACTCGCTGCATTCCGGAGTCGACCACGAGACCCCGGTTTCCTCGCTGATGACCCAGAACCCCACCACGGTCACCAACCACGACACCTTGTTCCATGCCATCGCGTTGATGGACAGCGGCGGCTACCGTCGCCTGCCCGTCCTCGGCGATGATGGTCGCCCCGACGGGATCGTTGACGTCAAGACTATCACCGGTTTCCTGGTCGAACACTACGCCGCAACCGTCCACAACCAAGCCTCACAGGCCCAGTTGACTGCCAAAAACCGTGAAGGCGCCTGACACACCGCCCCCCCCTGCCCCAAGCGACATCCCTCCCACTGCCCCGCCCACTGACCCACCCTGACAAACGACCCACTCGCCCTGACAGACTGTCTTCTCGCAGCCGCCCTCCGGTTGCATCTCGAAGACGAGGAGATCTCCACTGATGGCTGCCACTGACGTCGCCCCGGCTAACGAAAAACGCACCGAAGAACGCGACACAATTGTGATCCGTTTCTGCGGCGACAGCGGAGACGGCATGCAGTTGGCCGGCTCGCAGATGACCAACGTCTCAGCCGTGTTCGGCAACGACGTCAGTACCCTGCCGGACTTCCCCGCTGAAATCCGCGCCCCGGCCGGTTCGTTGGCAGGAGTCAGCGGCTTCCAGTTGCACTTCTCCAGCAATGATGTCTTCACACCGGGGGACGAGGTCGACACGCTGATCGCGATGAACCCCGCTGCCCTGAAGACGAACATCGCCGACCTGAAACGCGGCGGCACACTGATCGTCAACCAGGACTCGTTCGCTTCCGGCGACCTCAAAAAAGCTGGCTACGAATCTAACCCGCTGGACGACGAGGACCTGCTGGCACCATTCGACGTCCACAAGGTGGAAATGACACGCCTGACACGTGATGCCGTGGACGGCCTGGGCCTCTCGCCTCGCGAAGCCGATCGTTGCAAGAACTTCTTCGCGCTCGGCCTGGTCTACTGGCTTTACGAACGCGATGCCACGCCCACTCGCAACTGGGTTTCCGAAAAGTTCTCAAAGAAGCCCGAGATCGCCGAGGCCAACCTCAAGGCACTGCAGGGTGGCCAGAACTTCGGACTCTCCACCGAGTCCTTCCGCGTTCATTTTCGCGTCCCGCCAGCCAAGTTGGCACCGGGCAAGTACCGCAAGATCACCGGCAACGAGGCGTTGGCCTTCGGATTCACCGCGGCAGCCAAAATGGCCGATCGATCACTGTTTTATGCCGGGTATCCAATCACTCCGGCCAGTGACATCCTCCACGAACTCTCGCGGCTGAAGCACTTTGGCGTTCGCACGTTTCAGGCCGAGGACGAAATTGCTGCGATGTCGGCCGCTGTTGGAGCGGCCTTCACCGGCGAACTGGCGATCACCGCCAGCAGTGGGCCCGGCATCTGTCTCAAGGGAGAAGCCATGGGCCTGGGCGTGATGACCGAATTGCCCATGGTCATCGTCGACGTTCAGCGTGGTGGCCCGAGCACCGGGCTTCCCACCAAGACCGAGCAGTCGGACCTGATGCTTGCGATGTTTGGACGCAACGGCGAAAGCCCGTTGCCAATTGTCGCCCCCGCGACGCCCGGTGACTGTTTTTGGATCGCCCAGGAGGCCATGCGGATCGCCGTCGAATTCATGACCCCGGTCATGCTGCTCTCCGACGGTTACATCGCCAACGGAGCCGAACCATGGCGAGTTCCGTCCCTGGACGACCTGAAACCGATTCAGGTGGACCATCCGACCGAATTTAATTCGGAGGACGGTTTCCTGCCCTACCTTCGAGACGAACGTCTCGTGAGACCCTGGGCCAAGGTCGGTACTCCCGGACTGATGCACCGGCTGGGCGGACTGGAAAAGTCCGACGTCACCGGAAATGTCGACTACGACCCCAACAACCACGAACACATGTCGAAAGTGCGTGCCCAGAAGGTTGCCAACGTGGCCGCTTCAATTCCCGAACAGGAGGTCTTCGGAGCCCAGGACGGTGAGATGCTGGTGATCAGTTGGGGCGGCACTTATGGCGCAGTCCGGCAGGCGGTTAAAACCCTCACCGAGGACGGATGTTCGGTTGGCCACGCCCACCTCCGTTACCTCAACCCGTTCCCAAGCAATCTCGGTGAACTGATCACCCGGTTCCAGACCATCCTGGTTCCCGAACTCAATCTCGGACAACTTGTCCGACTGCTTCGCTCGGCCTTCCTGGTCGATGCCCAGGGTTACAACAAGATCCAGGGCAAGCCGTTCCGGGTCAGCGAACTGATCGAGGCAATCCAGTCCCGGCTGTAGCCGGACCCACCCGTCACCAGCTCCGCGAACCCGCGGAGTGTTTCCCAGCCTGAAAATGAGCGACACGGCGATGACCACAGAACTACCTGTCCTGACAGCCAAGGACTTCGCCAGCGACCAGGAACTTCGCTGGTGTCCGCGTTGCGGCGACTATTCGATCCTGGCCCAATTCAAGAAAGTCTTGCCCACGCTGGGTATCCCGCAGGAAAATTTCGTCGTCGTCTCGGGAATCGGCTGCTCGAGCCGCTTTCCGTATTACGTCGACACCTATGGGTTCCACAGCATTCACGGCCGGGCACCGGCCATCGCCTCTGGTGTGAAAGGTGTCCGCCCCGACCTCCAGGTTTGGGTCATCACCGGTGACGGCGACGGACTTTCCATCGGTGGCAATCACCTGATGCATGCGATTCGCCGCAACGTGAACCTCAAGATCATCCTCTTCAACAACCAGATCTACGGCCTGACCAAAGGGCAATACTCACCCACAAGTCCTCTGGGCAAACGGACCAAGAGCACCCCACAGGGCTCGATTGACAATCCCCTGAGCCCCCTGTCGGTGGCGATCGGGTCGGAGGCAACTTTCGTTGCCCGGTCGGTAGACGTCGACACCAGGCACCTGACGTCCATCCTCGAACGCGCTGCCCACCACAACGGCACAGCGTTCATCGAGGTTTACCAGGACTGCAACGTCTTCAACTCCGGTGCGTTCTATTACGCATCGAAAAAGGGAGTCAAGGAAGACAACGTTGTCTACCTGGAACACGGCAAGCCGCTCATCTACGGAGCCGACCGTGACAAAGGCATCCGGGTCAACGAAGGGAATCGGCCCGAGGTCGTTGAACTGGGCAGTGGGATCTCCGAAGACGACCTGCTATTCCACGATGAACAAGCGGATGAACCCAGCTTGGCCTTCCTGCTGGCTCGCATGCGACACCCGGAATTTCCCGAGCCCATGGGCGTCTTCCGCAGTGTGCAACGCCCAGTCTACGACATTGCCCTCGACGAGCAGGTATCCGAGGCCATCGAACGAAAGGGGCCTGGCAACCTGGACGAGTTGTTCAACAGCGGAGACACCTGGACTGTCGAATAGAGGTTGTGTCCGTCGCCACACGTCTATGGAGGCTCTCCGATGCTGTGTCCTGCCTGTGGATTCGACAACATCGAGGGGATGGACGGCTGTGAAGCCTGCGGACAGTCGCTGGTCTCTCCTGACGCAGCCGGCGGTGCACTCGAACAATCCATCTCACGACACGCCATTGGCGTTCTCTGCCCCGCAACCCCGCTGACCGTTGAGTCCACCACACCCGTCTCCTCTGCCATCGCCTCGATGGCGGAACACCGCGTCGGCTGCATGCTTGTTGTCGACGGCGAGACAGACCTGCTGGGGATATTCACCGAGAGAGACGTCCTCACACGTTTTTCCGACAACATCAGCCGCGCCAATCAACCCGTGTCGGATTTCATGACCGAGAACCCGGCCACAGTCAGCCAGGACGATTCGATTGGATATGCCCTCCATGCGATGGACCTGGGAGGTTACCGCCATCTACCGGTTGTCGACGATGACGACCGTCCCATCGGTGTCATCTCCGTACGCGACATCCTGCGTTTTCTCTGCGTCCGATTTGCGGAACTGCGAACCACAGACTGACTCCCGTATCTGACAGCGGCCACCAGGGACGGAGGCCCCGTGACGAACACTTCACCTCGGACCGTTCTGCTTGGACGTGTCGCCTCCACATGGGCCACACGCCTGGCCGATCAACTTGGCCCCCTCCACGGGATCCATCCCGAGTGGCTCGCCGAGACCGTCTCCGCAGCACTGCAACAACTCGACGGCGACGTCCCGGACCTGGTGATCGTCCTCCAGGACACCCCCGACCAATTTCCGCCTCAAGACATTCGGCAACTGCTCTCCACCTGGCCGCTGACTCGCCTCGTCGTCTGTTACGGGCCGTGGTGTCGCGGCGACGGCCGGAACCGCGACAACTGGCCCCTGGCCGTCCGTGTGCCACATACGGCGGCGGCGAGTCGCCTGGAGTCAGAATGCCGCGTGCTCAACGGCGGGGACACAGGCCTGCCCTGGACCGCGGCCCGCACAGAGATCGCCGCCTCCCAGTACCGGGCCCGCAATCACCCCGCCAACACCGTTTTCCGGTTTCACATCATCTCCCCCGACACCGCCTTATCGGGAACGCTGGGCGATCAACTGGCCTGCCTGGGGGGGGTGTCCGCCACGCTACCGAACGCCGACTTATTGCTCGTGGATATCGACCCCTGGGAAGCCGGCCGCATCTCCGACTACGGAGCGGTCCTGAAACGCGCCAGCGCCCAGGTAACCGTGCTACTGACCAATCTCCCCGACAACTTGTCGACGGCGTCTGTCGAACAGATCGCTTCGCGTCTCCCGATCGTGGTACGAGACAAACTGGAAGCCGCTGCACGCCCCGACGAACTCGTTGGCCTGCTCGATACCCCGCCCGCCCGCCGCTCAGCCTGACCCCCACGCTGACCTTCACGCGGTTTCCGAGTCTGGCTACGGGAGTCGGGCGGCGCGAATCCCTCGGAAATCCAGGTCCGTCGTGGGATCGTGCCCCTGCAAACTGATGTGGCCGGCCGTCAGGCGTCGACCGCGTCGCGGATTGGGATCACCGGATCGCTCGTCCCGCCATTCGGTCACCTGCAGGCCATTGACCCACACGGAGAAGTTCGCCCCCGAGGCCACCAGCGTGAGTGCACACCACTTTCGATCCTCGGCCGCTACGAAGCGAGCCGTCGTACGGCGGAAAATCGCCCCGGTCCCGGCATTGCCCGGTACCAACCGGTTGCCATTCTTGCTGCCGTTATGGATCTGTAGCTCGTAGCCATTTGACGGGTTCTCCGCCGTGCCGGATTCCGCCCGGAAGAATATCCCGCTATTCAACTCATCGCCGTTTGTCCTCGCCTCGGCCTGGAGAACAAAGTTTCCCCAGGTCGATTCCGACTCAAGGAATCCCGCCCCGTCTTCGACGTGTATCGCCCCATCGACCACGGTGAAACGGCTTTTGCCCCCGGGCACCTCCCGCCACCCCTGCAGGTCGTTTCCGTTGAACAGAGGCTTCGCTCCCAGTGGACGAGCAAACACATTTCGGAATTCAATTTCCCCACCATTCATCTGAAGGCCGATACGCCCAGCCACCAGTGGCGACGACGTCTCGTCGGTGAAATCGAGTACCGGTTTGCCGTCGAGTTTCACGGCGATTTTCGGGCCCTCCACCACAACATGAAATGTGTGCCAATCGCCTTCGACCTTGAGATCTGCCGGGCCTTTTTTTCTGGCGACGAGACTCCCGGTCTGGAACGCCGGATGGGAATCACAGATATTCAACTCGTAACAGTCCTCTGCCGGATCCTCCGGGGTGACGGGCGTCCGCAAAAACACTCCGCTATTGCCCCCAATGGCCAACTTGAAGTCACACATCAACTCATAATCCGCAAACGGCACTGTGGTCACGAGCAGGCCCGGTGCGCCCGAATCGGCATGGATCACCCCGTTCCGGACCGTCCAGTTCGCCTCGCTGTTGGACTGCCACCCGAACAACGTCTGGCCATCAAACAACTGAACCCACCCACTCGCCAACTGCTCTGGATTCAGCAATGGTTCCGGGAGGCGCGACACCTCACCAGCCACCTTTTTTCCTTTGTCGGCCAGGTTGATGGCCCGAGACGGCTGGGCCTGCTTGGTATCGCTGGCATCGTCACCGGACGGACCGCCCGGACGTTTTGCCGCTGCGGGAAGGCCGGGTGCCGGTTCCGGCACATCGCCGCACCCGCACACGACAATCGCCCCAAACAACCACGGGGTAATGAATCGCCCCATGCTCTTGTTCGTCATCGATTTTGCCACTGTCAGGATGTTCCGGGCCCCATGCTCCATCTGAGGAACTCCTCCACGAATTCGTCGATATCACCGTCGAGTACCGGTTGTGGATTTCCCACCTTCCAACCGGTCCGGGTGTCCTTGACGTATTGTTCGGGATGCAGCACGTAGTTGCGTACGGTCTGCCCGCCGAACCCGATCTTGGACTTCTGCCCCCGCTTGGCGGCCAGTTCCGCATCCCGCTTTTCCACCTCGATCTGATACAACTTGGCCGCAAGCATCTTCCTCGCCTGGGCACGATTCTTGTGCTGGCTTCTCTGGCTCTGGCACTGCACGACGACACCGCTGGACAGATGAGTCAGACGAATCGCCGAATCCGTCTTATTGACATGCTGACCGCCCGCCCCACTGGCTCGATAGGTGTCCTCGCGGACATCCGATTCGAAATTGATTTCGACCTGGAGATCCTCATCAATCTCAGGGGTGACATCCACGGCCGCAAATGACGTGTGCCGCCGACCGGCAGCATCAAACGGGCTGATTCGGATCAGCCGGTGATTTCCGGTCTCACCACGAAGGTATCCGTAGGCGTACGCACCACGAATGGCAATCGTGGCACTGCGAATGCCCGCCTCGTCGGCCGCGGACAACTCCATCATTTCCGCGGCATAACCTCTTCGTTCAGCCCACCTCCCGTACATCCGCAGGAGCATTTCGGCCCAGTCCGATGAGTCGGTCCCGCCCTCGCCAGCCTGGATCTGGACATATGCGCCGGCCTGGTCGTAAGGATCGGACATCATCGAACGAAGTTCGAGTTGTTCGAGTTGTGGCGCGACAGCTTTGACGGTCGCAGCCAATTCCTGGTCGGTTGCCCCGGTCGTATCCTCCTCGGACAGCTCAGCAAGGACTTCCAGGTCCTCGCCGGCCGCCGACAACTCCTCCAGCGGTTTCAGCGTCGCGTTGAGCCGCTTGAGCGAATCGACCTGTTCCTGGGCGCTCTCCTGGTTGTCCCAAAATCCGGGGGCGGCCATCCGAGCGTTGATGGCATCACGTTGACCAAGCATCCCATCCAGGTCAAAGGGAGTCCCGGAGTTGAACGATCCGTTCGATCACGCCTTCACAGGCGGTTCGCAGTTCATGTTCCATCGGATCTGACTCTGGGCCTCTTTCCAGCCGCCCCAACTGGTCACGGCTGTATCCCTCGGGGAGACGAATTATACGTGACGGTCCGCTGGGTGCCTAGCCGGACAGGCCAACTCGTGACAAACGTTCACTCCTCCTCCAAACGCTCACCGTACTGCTGTTCGTAATACTCGCGGTACGCGCCGCTTCGGACCCGCTCCACCCACTCCCCATTCTGCAGATACCACTCGACTGTGGCTGCCAGGCCCCGGTCAAAAGACACGGCGGGCTTCCACCCCAGTTCGGACTCAGCACGTGTGCAGTCGATGGCGTAACGCTGGTCGTGTCCCGGCCTGTCGGGAACAAAGCGGATCAACGACTCGGGGCGATCAAGCAGTTCCAACAACCGGCGAGTCAGGCCGATATTGGACATTTCCGCTCGGCCGCCGAAATTGTAGATGTCACCAACCTTTCCCTGCCGCAGCACGGCCGCAATGCCACTGCAGTGATCATCGACGTGAATCCAATCCCGCACGTTCTCGCCGTCCCCATAAACCGGCAACGGCTGGTGATCGAGTGCGTTGCTGATGAACAACGGAATCAGTTTCTCGGGAAACTGATACGGGCCGTAGTTGTTCGAGCATCGGGTGACGATTCCCGGAAAACCATGCGTGTGGACGGCCGCCCGCACCAACAGATCCGCGGCAGTTTTTGACGCCGCGTAGGGACTGTTTGGAGCCAGCGGAGTCTCTTCGGTAAACGCTCCGGTGGCCCCCAGGCTCCCGTAGACTTCGTCTGTCGACACCTGGACAAACCGGCCGATTTCCGCCGCACGAGCGGCATCAATCAGCACCTGCGTCCCCACGATGTTGGTTTGAATGAACGGCGTGGAATCCAGGATGCTCCGATCGACATGACTCTCCGCAGCGAAGTTCACGATCGCGTCGATGGAAAATTGCTCGAGCAACCCATCGACGCGTTCCCGGTCGGAAATATCCCCCGCACAAAACTCGTACCGATCCGAATCGGCCACGCTGACGAGGTTCTCGAGGTTACCTGCATAGGTCAACTTGTCGAGGTTGACCACCCTCGCACCCGGATCATCCTCTAGCAGCCAACGAATGAAGTTCGAGCCGATAAATCCGCACCCGCCGGTAACCAGCACACAGGACATCCATCACTCCAAAATCTCACCGGGAATCCGAGCCAGTGATACGAACCGGTCGCCTTCCTTTAGCGAAATCAATCGCACGCCCTGTGTGTTTCGTCCGATGGGCCGAATGTCCCCGGCACGTACACGTTGCAGCATGCCGCCGGCTGTGATCATCAGGATCTCGTCGGAGTCGCTGACAGCGGCCACGTCGATCACCGGCCCATTTCGATCCGTGGTACGAATATCGATCAGTCCCTTGCCACCGCGTCTTTGCCGCCGGTAATGACCTCCACCGGACTCCGTTTCCTCAGCATTTTCCGCAACCGATTCCGAGCCGCCTCCGCCTCCGCCTCCGAGTACGGTCCGCTTCCCATACCCGTGCTCGCACACCGTCAGAAGGCTCAGCTCCGGATCAGCCACCACCATTCCAACCACGTTGTCGTCATCGGCCAGCTTGATCCCGCGGACGCCACGGGTCGCGCGGCCCATGCTGCGGGCATCGACTTCATTGAAGCGAATCGACATTCCCTGCCGGGTCGCAATCAGGACATCTTGTCCCGGCTCGACCAATCTCACGGCGACCAATTCATCGTCGTCGTCGAGGTTGATCGCAATGATGCCTCCCTGTTTCGGACGGCTGTAGGCACTCAAAGCCGTTTTCTTAACGATTCCACTCCGGGTCACGATCACCAGAAAACGTTCGTCATCAAATTCCCTGACGGCCAGGCAATTGGAAACACTTTCGTCATCACCGAGCGACAGCAAATTCACCAGCGCACGTCCCCGAGCCGCCCGACGGGCCTGCGGAAGGTCATAGACCTTTCGCCAGTGCACCTTGCCGCGGTTGCTGAAAAACAGGAGCCACGAGTGGGTGCTCGAGGCGAACACGTGTGCGACCGGGTCCTCGTCACCGCTCTTGGCCCCGGCAATCCCTTTCCCTCCACGCCCCTGGGCCTTGTACCGCGCCAAGGGAGTTCGCTTGATATAAGACTGACTCGACAGCGTGACAACCATCGGCTGTTCGGTGATCAGGTCCTCCCGGTCCACGTGGCGAACTTCTTCTGGCGAAATGTCAGTCCGCCGAGAATTTCCGTACTTGTCCTTGATCTCGACCATGTCGGTCCGCACGACGGACTGCAGGTTGGTCTCGTCTGAAAGCAGTCTCAGGTACTCCGCGATATCAGCCAGCAAGCCGGCGTATTCACCATGAAGTTGCTCTCGTTCGAGATTGGCTAACGATCCCAGTTGCATCGACACGATCGCTTCGGCCTGCTTTGCCGACAACGTATAACTCTCGGCCGTCTCGCGTTCGCCACAAAACGCGGCGTACCCGTCCTCACCCAGCGCCCTGGCCACCAGTTGCGCATCGACCTCCATCTCCTGCAGACTGTCGCGGGCAGCCACGCGACTCTCCGAATTCCGGATCGTCCGAATCACCTCATCGATATCGATCTGCGCGATCAGAAGCCCCTCGACGGTGTGCTTCCGTTTTCTCGCCTCTGACAACAGGAACTCGGTCCGTCGCCGGATCACGTCCACCCGATGCCGGAGAAATTCTTCCAGCAGCCTTTTGACCGACAGGACCTGCGGCCGTCCGCCAACCAACGCCAGCAGGATCAGGCTCACCGTCGACTGCAATGGCGAAAACTGGAACAACTGGTTGAGGACCACCTCCCGATCAGCGTCCCGCTTCAGCACGATGTGCAATCTCACCTGCCACGGTGGAACATTCCGATCGGTCAGGTCAACGATCCGAGCGATCCCCTTGATACGCTCGTCTCGCACCAGCACCTCGAGTTTTTCTCGAATTCGATCCCTGGTCTCTAGATAGGGAATCTCGGAGACGACGATCACGTCATTCGTCTTTTCGGTCGTGAACTCCGTTTTCGCTCGCAACACCACCGTCGAACGGCCTGTCAGGTATCCCTGGCGGATCCCCGCTTCTCCGCAAATCACACCGCCTGTCGGAAAATCCGGCCCGGGCATCTCCTCGATCAATTCGTCGATGGTGATCTCGGGGTCGTCAATCAAACGCACTACGGACCCGCAAACTTCCGCGAGATTGTGCGGGGGAATGCTGGTGGCCATGCCGACCGCAATGCCGTTCGATCCGTTAACCAGCAGGTTGGGGAACCGGGAAGGAAGCACCACCGGTTCACTGTTGCGCTGGTCGTAGGTCGGGACGAAGTCGACCGTATCGCGATCGATATCGGCAAGCATTTCGGAGGCGACCGCCGACAGCCGGGCCTCGGTGTACCGCATCGCCGCCGGCGGCAAACCCGCCAGCGAGCCAAAGTTGCCCTGCTTGTCGATCAGGACATCCCGCATGATCCAGTCCTGGCCCATCCGCACGAGCGTGGGATAAATCGACCCATCGCCGTGCGGGTGGTAATTGCCGCTGGTGTCACCGGAGATCTTTGCACATTTGACCCGTGATGAGTTCGGGCCCAGTCGCAGATCGTTCATCGCAACCAGGATCCGTCGTTGCGACGGTTTCAGACCATCACGGGCATCGGGAAGCGCCCGACTGATAATCACACTCATGGCGTACGTGAGATAGCTGTCGCGCATCTCGTCCTGGATGTCGAGCTGAGTGATCTTTTCACCCGGTTCAACAACTCCGCCGCCATCAGGTTCGATCGGGCCGTCAGCCTCAATCTCCTGGCCGTCAGTCACTGCCTTGCTCCTGGTCAGCCGCCATTTTGCCTGGGATCATGAGCGCGTCGGGGACGCGCCAACCCCCGCATTTTCTGTGTTCAAGTGCGTCTCGCGCGACAATTGTGCGCCATCCTTGCATCGCACTCGCTCGTCGATTTCGTGCACCATCCACACCATTTTAGCCAACGCGGCCGTGGCCGACAACGGTCCCAGTCGACGCTCTACGGGCGAGAAACCCGGTTGCCAGAACCCGATTGAAACACGCACAATGGGAGTTCAGGAACTTCTCCTGGTGTTGCCACTTGTCCATCGTTCCCTCACTTGCAATAGCCATCTCCCAGGGTGCCTGACAAACCATCAATCAACACTGACACGGCGGTCCAGGACGAATCCGCCGCCGCCGATTCGCAGACCCTCAGTCGGCAATCACGGCATCCCGCGCTGGTGTTGCCCGGTTTTGCGTTCGAACGCTGCCTGGGTGACGGAGCCTTTGGTTCGGTATGGCTGGCTCGTGAGGAAAACACCGGCCGGATGGTGGCCGTCAAGGTCTACAGCCACCATGGCCGGCTGGATTGGACACTCCTGGCCCGGGAAGTCGAAAAACTGGCGGCGCTGGACAGTTCGCGGCACATCGTTGGACTGCTCGCCGTCGGCTGGGAGAGCGATCCCCCCTACTACGTGATGGAGTATCTCGAAAACGGCTCGTTGGCCAGCCACCTGGTCGACGGTGCACTTTCGGCCTCCGAGGCGGTGAGGATCGCAAAAGGCGTCCTGCACGGGTTGGTGCACGCCCACGGTCGCGGCATCTTGCACTGCGACCTCAAGCCGGGCAACGTGCTGCTCGACGATGATCTTTCTCCACGCTTGTGCGACTTCGGACAATCTCGCCTTTCGCATGAACAGGACCCGGCACTCGGCACCCTCTATTACATGGCCCCGGAACAGGCCGACCTTGCCGCCCACCCGGACGCGCGCTGGGACGTCTACGCCCTCGGAGCACTCCTTTACCACCTCCTCACCGGAGTGCCACCGCATCGCGACAACGAGTCCGAACGCGACCTGGTCGCCGCTGGTTCTCTCGCGGATCGCCTCGCGTTTTATCGCCGGCTTGTTGCCGAGAAACAGCGGATTCCCGATCACCGGCGACAGCCCGGTGTCGACCGCCGATTGGCCGACATTGTTGACCGCTGCCTCCAACTGGATCCCGACGACCGTTTTCCCAATGCCCAGTCGGTTCTCGACGCTTTCACGACACGAGACCGCATGCGATCGCGACGGCCCCTGATTGCCGCCGGTGGAATTCTGCCACTGCTGCTCGTGGCAGCCATGTTCCTGTTTGGAATCTCAGCCACAAACGATGCCGTGCAAACGGCACAGGAAAACCTGATCACCCGCTCCCTGGAAAGTGACGCCGTTTCGTCTCGCATCATGGCTCGCGGTGTCGAACGGGAACTGGACAGTTGGCAACAAGAACTCGCCGACGTCGCATCCTCCCCTCGCCTTCGCGACCTGCTTATTTCCGCCGCTGAACGAGATTGGGAAGGTCGCGACGCCCTGGTGGAATATCTCGAAACCAAGAGACTGCAGGCCATCGGCAATCGCGCACGCTCAGGACGAAATCCCGACGCCAGTTGGTTCGTCGTCGATGCAAAAGGATTTCAACGCTGGCGGGGCCCGACCAACAAGGACACGCTCGACAAGCAGTGGGCGCACCGCGACTATTTCCACGGCCTTGGAAAAGAACTTCCCAGCGGCGACATCCCCGACACCCTGTCGCCCGTCAACCATCCACATCTCTCACTCGCCTTTCAGAGTCGTGCGACCGGCCACGCAATTGTCGCGTTCTCTGTTCCCGTACGGGACGCTGACGATTCTGTGATCGCCATACTCGCAGGAACGCGTGAGCTTGGGAGTGTGCTTTCGACACCCTACGCAGAGTACAAACCTCGCCCAGGCTCCACGCCGTCCCACGGTGTTGACAGGACGATCGCTATCCTCGACTCCCGAGATGGACGCCTTCTGGACCACCCCTGGCTGCACACTCACATCGATACGGCCCCGGTGGTCATGCTTGACCCACCCACCCAGCAAAAGCTCTTTCCCGCCGGAGAGAAATCCCAGCACGTGGTCCGCGTCCACAACGACTACTCAGACCCCGTCGCCAGGCATGATGCCGACATTTTCTCCGGGGACTTGCTCGCTGCGTTCAGCCCGATCGGCAAGACCGGATGGTACGCCATGGTTCAGGAGCGACGTGACCAGGCCCTGCAACCGGTGGCGGCCATGCGAAGCAATGTCCTCAGGACATGGCTCGGAGCCCTGACCGTCAGTGGCCTGCTGCTGACTCTCATCTGGGGTTTTGTCCTCAAGAGTTTCAGCCAAACCGGCCAGCAGCCTGGCCGGAGCCAAAACGATCGACAGCGACTCCTGACTCGAACCCATTCGCCTCCCCCTGCAGTTGAAGGGGATCCGGACAGTGCTTGAATTGATCGCCATCGGCTCTTCGCCAGACCACCGCGCTTCGACCAGACTTGAGGCCGGGCGCGAACTCCGCATCGGACGGGGTGACCAAGTAGAGATGACAATCCCGTGGGACCCGCACCTGTCACGACATCACATCACCCTCGTCGCCGATGATGACGACATGGTCCAACTCGTCGCCCAACCGACAGCTCCGAATCCGGTGTTTTTGGCCGGCCAGCCTGTCCTCACCACCTCGTTGTCCGCTGGCGACTTCTTCGTCATCGGTCAAACCAGTTTTCACCTTGGACACGGCACCGATTCCCACTCGGCATCTGATCACCCGGAGGGAATCGAAGCGACACGCTTTGAACCAGGCCAACTTGAGCAGGTCCCTTTCCGAGACCCAGGCAAACGTCTCGAGGTCCTCACCCGTCTCCCGGAGTTGATTTGGGGAGCTCGCTCCGATGACGATCTCCACCACCGGTTGGCCGGCTTGCTATTGGCCGGGGTCACGCACGCCGACGCAGTGGCCATCGTCGAGGTTGCCAACGACGACACGGACACGCCCCCCATCTCCGTGCTTCACTGGGATCGACGACAAGAAACCGCCGGGCCCGTCAGGCCCAGCAGTCGCCTGGTCCGGAATGCGATTGGCGATTCGGCCCGCAGCATCCTGCACACTTGGGACACCGATCAGGCTGAAACGCCATACACCGTCGTCAGCGAATTCAACTGGGCCTACTGCACGCCGATCCGAGATGTTCCGGGTGAACAAAGGGCCATTTATGTCGCGGGACGCGCTCCCGGCGCATCCGCCCAATCCGGCCGGCCAGTCCTGGAATCAGACGTGCGATACACCGAATTGATCGCCGAGGTGGTTGCAGCGATACGACGCGTCAATCGACTGGAACGACAACGATCCAGTTTTCGACAGTTTTTTGCTCCTCCGGTTCTCTCGGCTCTCGGCGACGACCCTGATACGTCACTGCTTAATCCACGTGAATGTGATGTCACCGTGATGTTCTGCGACCTGCGGGATTTTTCACGGCACGCCGAGACGTCCTCCGATGATCTTATCGCACTTCTTGACAGAGTCAGCCGAATCATGGGCGTGATCACGACCCAGATCCACAAGTTCGGCGGCGTGACTGGGGATTTTCAGGGCGACGCCGCATTGGGTTTTTGGGGATGGCCGTTCCCGGGTGCGACGGCCACCCAGGACGCCTGCCGTGCGGCCCTGGGGATCCGTGCAGAGCTTCAGAACGCCTCCACCGACCCCGATCATCCCCTCGCGGAGTTTTCACTGGGAATTGGTATCGCGCACGGGCGTGCTGTCGCCGGGAAGATCGGCACGTCTGACCAAGTCAAAGTCACGGTTTTCGGCCCCGTCGTCAATCTCGCCAGCCGCCTCGAGAGCCTGACCAGACAACTCCATGTCCCCATCCTGATGGATCAAGCCACCGCTGACCGGGTCAGAGATTCGCTCGGGGCTGACGAGGCACGGTTGCGACGCCTCGCTCGCGTGCTTCCCTACGGGTTCGAAACTCCTCACACCGTCAGTGAACTGCTTCCGCCACAGAGCCAGTGGCCCGAATTGACCGACGAACATATCGCAAGATTCGAGGAGGGTGTCGACCACTTCCTGGCCGGCAGCTGGGAAGAGGCGTACGGATGCCTGCACGCGATGCCCGCCTCCGACAGGGCGCAGGACTTCCTCACCATGATGATCACTCAACACAACCGCATCGCACCGCCCGACTGGGACGGCATCGTCCGGCTGCCCGGAAAATGATCCTC
>DLVV01000242.1:0-441 GCA_003445035.1 Planctomycetaceae bacterium
CCGGCTCCCTCGACCACCAGGCGGGGATCCAGCCACGCCGCGTGATCGCCCACGTCGGCCCGACGACCATAGTCAACCACCAGCGTCAGTTTCCTGGCACCGGCCAAGTCGACGGGCCCGAGTTTTCGAGGTTTCTGACCACCGCGAACCGGGCCACTGCTCCAGACCGATCGTCCATCCACCAGCACCCGAAACACCACGTCACCGCTGTCGCCGGCCGTGTCGTCGATTGCCACCCGGGAACAAAACCAGCGGTGACGTCCATCAAGCGGCCAGGTCATCCGCGTTTGGCTGGTCATTCCCAGCCCGCTGGCCGACCAACGACCACCCACCTCCAGCGGACCGCCGCCGATCGAACCATCAATCACCGGTGGCCGAACCGTGCCCAGGAACGGCGTGTGCACCGCCCGTTCCGGCGTCCTCGTGGTCAACCGCAAAATC
>DLVV01000242.1:696-22055 GCA_003445035.1 Planctomycetaceae bacterium
GCCCAGGAACGGCGTGTGCACCACCCGTTCCGGTGTCCGCGTGGTCAACCGCAAAATCCCATCACCGAAAAACTGCACGCTGCGAATCACCGGAAGTGGAACATCCACATGAGCCTTCCCGGCGGTGGCCGCTCCGACCGTCTCGATCCCGGGGAACTCCAGCCCGATCAACCGGTTCTCGCCGGAGATCGGCCGGGTCGCCGTCAACCGCGACCCGTCAGAAAACGCGATTCGAACATGACGGGTCGGCCGTCGGACCATCACCTGCAGATCAGGATTCACCAGCAACGTCGCCACCGACTGTCTCGCCACCCGGCGAGTCCCGACGGCAGTTGTCAGCTCGACCATTTCGGCACCGACACTCTTCAATTCACCCACCAGGCGATCACCGCCCCGCAACAACAACTCGTCGGCCGACCGCCCACCACGATCGATGTCCGGCCTGCGACCGATCCGCGCGGCCGTTCGTGGCGAGAACAGCACGGCCCGAACATGCTCGAGCGGAACTCGGAACACGGTGGGCGGAGCGAGAACGTCCCAGCGAGCCACCACGTACTCCAGGTCGATCGTCTGCACCCGACATCTCAGGCGATCGCCACCGACCAACAACACTTCGTCGGTTCCGGGTCGCCGCCCGCCCACCTTTTTTCGTGTGCTCACGAACCGATCCCATCTCACGATCCGTTCAACCGGGACCCTGCGACGATCCACCAGTACCACGTCGCGACGGAACTCGACGAGACGGCCCTCGATCGACTCACCATCAATCAACTCGAATTGGTCACGAGATTCCGACTGATCGTCTGCGACCAGGGCCAACGGGATAGCCAGCAGACCGACGGAGATCATCCAGGCCGACGCGTGCATCCTCTCACCTCGTGCCCCGCCTCTCACGTCACCGCTGGAAGATCGGCAGGTAGTTGTTGGGAGCCTGCAGGATCAGCAGCGCCATTGCTGTTCCGTAATGGTCACAGGTTCGGTTTCGCCAGCCGCCACCGGCCTGCTGGATCGCGACCAGGTGATCGCGGATCGCCGGATACCACTTCGACCAGGTCTCGCCGCCGGCCTGCCAGGCGGCCTGAACGGCGTAGTAATGTCCGTAGAGAAAATGATCCGAAATCCGCGAGATGTTCTCGGTTGTCGCCACGAATCGCGACAGGAAAACCAGGCCCCGCTCGACCTCCGGTCCCTCGTAAATGCCCGCGCTGGAAAGCGCCACCAGCCCGGCCGCCGATACCGGGAACAGGCTCTCGCGACGCGACGGCATGTACCGGAAGCCCCCGTCAGCGTTTTGGCACCGCCGGACAAACTCGGTGCACTTCTCGATCGTCGCCCGCGGAACCGCGATCCCGGCGTTTCGCGCGGCCCGCAGTGCCATCACCTGGCAAACCGTCACCGAAAGGTCCGCGTATTCGCCGCGACGTGGCTCGTACCGCCAGCCTCCCTCGTCATTCTGGACTCCAACGATCAGGTCAACCGATCGGCTCAGCACCTCTCGCAAACGAACCCGAACCCGGGGCCGCGTCTCCATTCCGTGCACCTCGGCCAGGAACAGCGTGGCGAAACCATGGCCGTACATCGGCCCGTGCGACACGTGGGGTTCGTTGACGATGTAGCCGCCGGGCCGGGCCGACTCGATCAACATGTCGACGATCCGGCTGACCTGGCCGCCGTAGCGACCTCGACCGGGAGTGTGGCCACCGGCCAACAGGGCCAGTCCCGACAGCGACGTGACTGCGACGTTGTGGGAAAACTGTTTCCCGGTGCCGAACGACCCGTCGGAATGCTGTCGCGAGGCGAGAAAAGCCAGGCCCGAACCGATGGCCCGGTCGGCCTCGGGCGTCACCATCCCCCGCGTGACAGCCGGTGGACGGGGCTGCGACTGGGCCTGGACGCCGCTGCCGGAGCCCAGCGTGCAGGCCAGGACCAGCACCGCGATCAGTCGGGAACCACCTGGGGCAGCAACGGCTGGGGACTCGACCCCGGAGCAACGTTCGGCCAGGACGGCAGCCAGAAGGCACGGGGCCGCGTGCCGCCATGAGCAGCCCGCTGCTCCATCGCCCGCCGGGCTTCGGTTCGCGGTTGTGTCATTCCCGGCGGCCGGGGACCTCCCACCGGACCCAACTCGGCGCTGGGAAACGGATCGTGGAACTCGAAACTGTGACGCTCGGCCTTGGGATGCCGAGGCCTCGGCTGAGGCATGCGGGTGTTCTGGTTGACCAGGCAACCGGAGAGCAACAGCGAACCCAGCACCAGCAATCGGCTCGGCCACTCGATCACGCGTCGTCGCATCCCGCCCTCCAGCACCGTCACGTCCACAACCGGCTGGTCGCGCGGGATTGTAGTGCGGTGGCCGAAACGGGCCTAGACGACTTGACCCCGTCACGGTGACGTCCCCGGGGCTCCCTTCAAACAAACCAGGTGGCGAGTGGTCCTCAGGAAGAATCGATCCTGCGAGATCGCCGGCGACGCGAAGACACTCTCGCCGATCGCGTTCCTGGCCAGTTCCTCGTAACGGTCACCGCCCCCACGGATCACCAGCGTCACTCCCGATTCGTTGACCCAGTAGATCCGGTCACCGGCGGCCACCGGCGAGGCGGTAAAACCGCCGCCAAACCGCTTCTGCCACACCTGCTTGCCAGTCTCGGTGTCCAGGCAGGTCGCGATTCCGCTGTCGGTCACCAGGTAGTACCTCTTGCCGACGACGATTGCCGAGGGCACAAACGGCGACCCGCGGGGGTTCTTCCATTCGACGTGGGTCTTGGTCACGTCGCCTGACCCGCCCGGACGAATCCGCATCGACGGGCCACTCGGGCCGCTGACCACGTACAACCTGCCGTTGATGAACAGTGGCGTCGGGATGCATTCGCGACGCATCTCGCCGGCCGTCCACAACGCGCGGCCCGTTCCGGGATCGAACGACTCGACCCGCTGAGATCCGCAGACGATGAATTCGTGACGACCGCCCTTCAGTCGGATCAACTGCGGTGAACTCCACGACAACCAGCGACCCGGACGATCAACCTTCCAGCGGTTGGACCCGGTCTTGCGGTCCAGGGCCACCAGGTAGCTGTCACCGTAGTGGTCCACCTGCAGCAGGATCGTATCCCGGTACAGCAACGGTGAACTCGATGTCGCAAACCGGTTCTCGATCACGCCGTATTCTCCCGAGAGTGACCGGTGCCAGGCCAGTTGGCCGCTGTTCGACTCGAGACAGAACACGTCGCCGGTACCGAAAAAGGCCCAGACATGCCGGCCGTCGGTCACCGGTGACGGGCTCGCCATGCTGCTCTTGTTCCCGTGGAACCTCGTCGGTGCCGTACCCCACAGCCGCTGGTGCCAGCGGATCCGGCCGGTGTCACGTGCGAGACAGATCACGTGCAGGTTGGCCAGGTTCTTGCCATCCGAGGCGGTCACGAACACCTTGTCGTCGAAGATGATCGGGTTGGAGATCCCCGATCCGGGCAGGGGTGTCTTCCAGGCGACGTTGGCATCGGCCGACCAGTTCAACGGCACGCCGGTGTCACGGCTGACTCCGTTACGGTCCGGACCCCGCCATCCCGGCCAGTTCTCGGCACACGACTCCTCACAGGTGACCGCCACGATGGTCGCGGCCAGCACCAGGGCCCGGCCGACCATCCCATTCCATGACCGCTTCATGCTCGTGTTCCTCATCGACCCGACTCCCTCGAAACCGCGGCGTTCTTCCTGGCAATCTCCGGCAACCCGCTGGTCACACCCACGCCGCCACCGGCGGCGTCACAGAAACGCAACTGCAGCGACCAGTTGTTGGGCACCGCGGGGTTCTTGTGTTGCGGTCCCTGGCAGACCTTCACCAGCATCCGGTTGCGGCCCTTCTTCAGCGTCACGGAGGCGCGGAACCGATCCAGTCGCGTGCCGTTGAGCCACTGGAGCCGACGGAGGACCTGCTTGCCGTTGAGCCAGATGGTGATGTTGTCGTCGGCCCCACAGCGAATCTGCACCGACTGTTTGCGGGGCGAGATCACCTCGGTGTAGGCGTACCCGACCGCCTCTTTCACGGCGGCAATCGCCGCGTTGAGATTCGACTGGCCGAAACGGTCACCCGATTGGTGTCGCCCCCACTTGATGCGTCCGCCACCTTTTCCGGCATAGGTCGCCGCCAGGTCGACGGCGGTTTTGACCTGTTTTTCCGGCGGCAACACCAACTCGAACCCGGTGGTACCGGGCGCATCAAACGGGCCCAGCAAGAACCAGTTGGTGACAAAGCCCATGTGGGTCACAACGCTGACCTCCTGGCCAACCGCCTTGAGCCTGTCAGCGGCGGTGCCGATCTGACCCGAGTTCCGTGCTGCCTGGAACGCCTTGCGGTACTCGCCGGAGGCCTCCCGGGTTCGCCCGGCCTTCCTGGCCCGGTCACCTCGGGCCAGGGCGGCGGCGACCGCGTCGTCCCGGAATTCAGGATCCGCCATCAGCCCGGGGATCAGCGAGTCCGTGGTGCCCGGTTCGAGCCGCTCGACCAGATCCAGCACCAGCCGCCGGACACGGCCGTGCCGCTTCGGGTTGGTGACGTAGGTCTTGAGCAACGAGACGGGGAAGTCGGGAACCGGATCCCGGGCGAGTTCCCGTCGGGTGATCTGCTCGTAGACGGTCCGGTACCAGTTGGCCGCCACGATATTGTCGGTGTCCATCGCCTCCAGCAACCGGGGCAGCAACTCCAGGCCGTTGCGAGCCAGCCGATCGGTGGCCTTTCGAGCTGCAACCGAACCGCGACCACCTGGGCCGGTCCGGGCGACCGTGGCCAGGTCGTCAGTGATCTCCTCGGCCCACACCGCCGGGCCAAGACGTCCGACCGTCAAACCGACGACCAGCCACAACACCAGAACTCGTGTCCATGACATCCAAACACCTCCGACTGTCGAGCTCACCGTGACCGGGTCTCACCGGCCACCTCTCACACCGCCTGATCCTAAACCGAGACGCTCGGACAGGGAAACCCGTGGGCCGCTGACTTCCCTTTCCCCGGAACCACCGGTAGCATCGCTGCCGAATTGCGTCCCCGGTAGGAAACGGGATGACTCTCATGGCGACTCCCCGCGTGTGTGTGCTGCGTGCCCCCGGCACCAACTGCGACGTGGAAACCGCGCACGCCTTCTCCTCGTGTGGTGCCAACACCGATCGGGTGCACCTGTTCCGGGTGCTCGAGTCCCCCGGTCTGCTCGATGACTACCAGGTGCTGTGCGTCCCGGGCGGATTCAGCTACGGCGACGACATCGGTGCCGGGGTGATTTTTTCGAACCAGTTGCGGGGACAACTCTCGGAGGCCATCGGGCGGTTCCTGTCCGAAGACAAGCTGGCGCTGGGCATCTGCAACGGGTTCCAGGTGCTGTTGAAAGCGGGGGTTCTGCCCGGGGGTGCGGCGGCGTGGGCCACCGATCCCGAAAACCACTCGCCCGACGCCACCCTGACCTGGAACACCAACGGCAGGTACACCGCCCGCTGGGTCCGGCTCAAGATCGTCTCGACCAGCAACGTCTTCCTCCGGGGTCTCGATGAACTCGACCTGCCGATCGCTCATGCCGAGGGACGGCTGGTGCCCCGTGACCCGGACGTGTTGTCCGGCTGGTTCACCAACGATCAGGTCGGCCTGTGCTACCGGCATCGTCCGCACGACGGACAGGTCGCCGGCAATTCGGACGCCACGCCCGCCGCGAGTGACCCGTTGCTGCCGGAACCGCACAACCCCAACGGATCGACCGCCAACATCGCCGGGCTCGGTGACCCCAGCGGTCGCGTGCTCGGGCTGATGCCTCACCCCGAACGCTTCCTCCACGCCACCCAGCACCCCCGCTGGACCAGGCTGGGGCTCTCCGGAGACGGAGACGGGCTGGCCATATTCCGCAACGCTGTCGAATATTTCGCCTGAGCAGTGCGCTACAACACCCCCGCCCCAAACTCGGGCGGATCCCCGTCGGCCGCTTCGGCCGCGGGAGTTTCCTGCGGGGCATGAGGTCCGGTCGGCGTTTCGGCAGCCGGTTCAATCCGTCCCGCGATCGCCGGCATGCCGTCGGCCAGCGTCGCGTAACGGTCCTCATCGTAATCGTCGTAGGTGCAGACGTAACCGGCTTCGGTCGCCTTGATCTGCTCGTCCGCGTACGCTTCGACCACCCGGTTCTGGATCATCTCGCGGCAAGACGAGTTGATCGGGTGAGCGATGTCCGCGTAGAGCTTGGCGCGGCCGTCGTCTCCCTTGATGGCACGCTCGTCGCAGAGCTTCGCTCCGCACTGGTTGCAGAAGACACTCCGGAGGTGGTTCTTCATGTTGCACTGCGGACACCGGTCGGTGAGCTTCCGCGAGGGCATGGCCACGAAGGCCCCCTTGGTTCCCTGAATGATCTTCAGGTCCCGGATGACAAAACACTGATCAAAGGTGACCGAGCAGAACGCCAAGAGACGCTCGTGCGGATCGGCCATGAGTTTGATACGAACTTCCGTGATCTCCACTGTTGTCCTCCTTGTCGCTACTCCTCAGCCTCCCCTCCGTCGGGTGGTCACTTGCCTGCTCATGTCGTGCCGAGCCGCACTCACACTCCCGTCCGCACCGCCGTCGCCCACGGCACTCCCGTGCCGCACAACCGCCTGGAGATGCGACGGGCCAACCGGTCGCTGGAACACAGCCCGAAACAGGCCGTCCCACTGCCGGTCATCGCCGACGCCACCACGGGCTGACGATCCAATCGAGTGATCAGGTCGGTGACCTCCGAATTCAGGGTTGTTGCAGTCTGTTGCAAAGAGTTGTGGAGAAACCTCGAAGCGGCGGCAAGCCGACCGTCGGCCAGCGAGTCAACCAGCGGCTGAGCCGACAAGGGACGAGAACTGACCCGGCAATGCCGGTAGACCTCGGCCGTCGACAATCCGCTGGCCGGACGCGAGACGACAACCGACAACTCCAACGGCCGTTCGACCGGATGAATCTCCTCGCCGCGGCCCCGACAGATCGCCGCCGGAACGCCTCGAACGAAAAAAGACACGTCGCTGCCCAAACGGGCAGCCAGCGTCAGCAGCTCCTCGGCCGTCAAGCCCAGCTCCCACAGCCGGTCGAGCGCCACCAAGGTGGCCGCAGCATCGGTCGATCCGCCCGCCAGACCCGCCGACACGGGGATCCGCTTCCACAGGTCAACCGTCACACCCCGAGAGGTGCCCGAATGCTCCTGCAAAAGCCGAGCCGCACGGACGACGAGATTGTCATCACCTGGAGGCACCGTCCCGCCGACGACACCCGGGCCATGACAACGCAGCCGAATCTCTGGTGTGGGTTCCTCCGTGAAACGCAGGGTGTCATGCAGCGAGATCGTGACCATGAGTGTTTCCAACTCATGAAACCCATCCTCTCGCTTGCCCAGGACTTCCAGGAACAAGTTCAGCTTGGCCGGGGCATCAACCCTCAGCGCTGCGCCGTCATGGCGAATCAGCATCGAGCCTCATGCCCCCATGCCACGCCTCACCTGCAACGACCAACCAGCCACGCGGTACAAAACCACAACGGCTCATCGATCGGAGTTGTCGTGAGCGTCAAAAGCGGTGTGGGAAACTCCGTTTTCTCCCGTTTTCTGCAAAACGTTCCGGTCCGCCTCCAGCGGACCATTCCTGCCGCAAAATCTACCCGGATCTCTCCAGCCGAGTCAACCCCCCGCATCCCCGGGGCCATTGACCGCACTCCGACATCGGGTACAACCCAACCAGCTCCGGGCTTCTCTTCAGCAGCGACCAGTTCGTCCGTCTGCGAGACAACACAGTGAACCATCCCGCCCCCGGACCACCCCGCGGCCGCGGCACCGATCTGCGGCCGCAAAACCGCTTCGTGCCCCTCGAAGTGGTTCCCGACCCCGAAGCCGCGGCCGCGGCCGGTGACGGATCCGGCGAACCGGTCTCTCAACGAGGTCCCCGCACCGAATTCCTCGCCGACTCGTCCCGCTCGATCGTCAGCCGCAACGACAGCCCCGACATCCCCTTCACCTACAGTCTCAATCCCTACCGGGGTTGCGAACACGGCTGTGCCTATTGCTACGCCCGCCCCAGCCACGAGTTTCTCGGATTCGATGCGGGACTCGACTTCGAAACCCGCATCGTCGTCAAGCACCAGGCTCCCGACCTGTTCCGCGACTGGTTGAACCGCCCCGGATGGGACCCCTCTACGATCGCCTTCTCGGGCGTCACCGACTGTTACCAGCCCATCGAACGCACGCTGAAACTGACGCGAGGTTGCCTGGCGGTCGCTGCCGAGGCACGGCAACCGATCGGCCTGATCACCAAGAACGCGATGCTGGTCCGCGACCTCGACCTGCTCGAACAACTCAACCATCATGGCGCCGTCAGCGTTTCACTCAGCCTCACCACCCTCGACGCCGGCCTCGCTCGAAAACTCGAACCCCGCACCAGCTCTCCCGAGGCGCGGCTGCGGACGATCGCCACTCTCTCTGAAGCCGGCATCCCCGTCCGGGTGATGCTGGCACCGATCATCCCGGGCCTGACCGACAGCGAGGTCCCCGCCATCCTCGAAGCCGCGGCCGACGCCGGAGCCCGTTCGGCGTCGTGGCAGATGCTCCGGTTGCCCCTGGCCGTCGAAACCGTGTTCGTCGACTGGGTCTCCCGCACCCTGCCCGATGCGGCCGAACGCGTGCTGGGACGGATCCGCAGTGTGCGGGACGGCCAGCTCAGCGATACGCAGTTCGGGCGACGAATGCGAGGCACCGGGCCCCTGGCCGAACAGATTCGCAACACATTCGAGGTCTTCGCCGCCCGCTACGGACTCGGGCAGGGACTCCCACCCCTCTCGGCTGACGCCTTCCGCCCCCCCACACCGACCTCGGGACAACTGCGGCTGTTCTTCTAGGAAATCAGCACCACAGCAACGCCAGCGTCCCCAGCCCGTAGAAGGTGTACTCGACATCGGCCTGGGTGTCCCACGCCGCGCCGCGAAACCCGCCGGTCGGAAACTCCAGTTCACCGGCAATAAACGCCTCGGCCCGCTCGGGCCTCAACACCCCCTCCAACTCCAGATCCTGTACGGTCAACAGACCGGTGAACGTCGAGAGTCCGTCGCTGAAAGGGATTCGCGTGTTGGCCAGGAAACCGCCCTCGTCCCCCTTGACGATGCCCAGGAACTCGCCGACGTCCTCCCGGAGCTCATCGTCCATCCCACCCAGCATCACCAGCAACGCCACCGCCGCCGCCGTGGGGTTGGTTCCACTCCGCTTCATCGGAGAAATCTCGACGAAGCCGCCGTCGTCACGCTGGCGGTCGTACACGAACTGGATCATCCGGTTCGGCTCGGGCACCGTCCGGCCCAGCAACTCGTAGGCCAGGGCGACCATGAACGAGTGGTAGGTGCTGCCGGCTGACCCCTCGGTTGTTCGAGCGTAACCGCCGTCGGCCGTCCGGGTGCTCTCCAGCGACTCGGCGATCGCATCGACGAACTCCCCGGGAGCCCCCGACAGCGGATCGGGCCCCCCGGCCAACTGCACGACAAGTCCGCTGTAGAGCCAGCTGACGAGATCGATGACCGAGAGTTCCTGCGAGCGGCAGGCCAGCACATAACGGCCAATGCTCTCACACTCGGCCTCACCCAGCCCGCCGAGCATCGACAGGCCGCGGACGGCGAAGCTGGTGTAGTAGAGGTCCGAATCGCCCTCGCGACCACGGAACCCCCCGTCGGGCAATTGCTGGGACAACAGGAACCCGCGGTGGCGGTCCCTGCGTTCGGGGTCCATCGGCAACAGAGCCGTCGCCAACCGATTGCTCAGCCGCAGCAGGTAGGGTTCGTTGGGCGTCACGTTTTTATCCAGCGGTCCGCGGCGGCCAGGTCAGGGTCCTGCGGCCGGTTCCCAGTCATCGGTCCGAAACGGAGCCGCGGGAATTCCGGCCGAGTTGTAGAGATTGACCTCGGGGTTGTCGGCAAACGCGTAGCGTACTGCGATCGGGTCAGGGACCTCTTTCGACTCCACCACAACGGTGTTGTCCTCGACCCGCGCCACCGCCGGATGAAACACCTTGTCAGGACCGGCCAGGGCGAACCCCTTGACCAGCTGTTGCTTGCCCCGCACGACCAGCTTCTCTCCCACGTGATCAAACTGCACCCGCACGCGGGAATCCTCGATCGTCACCGACCGCATCAACGGACCCATCGGGACCAGCCCCTTCTTGTACGCCACGGCCAGCGCCGCCTGGGCCAGACGGTGGCCGACATCCTGCTTGTTCTTCGGGTGGATGTCACGAGCTTCTCCCACGTCGATCGTCACGGCCATTCCGGTGGCCGGCTGTTTCAACACCTGTTGCATGCTCTCCCGCATCACCGCCCACGACGTGACCGGGTTGGGATCCACCTGCCGGGCCTTGAAATTGGGCAACTGGACCCAGAAGAACGGGAAATTCTCGGGTCCCCCCTGCCCCCACCGCTTCCGCCAGTCGTTGATCAACAGCGGCAACTGGTGCCGGTAGAGCCGGGCCGCGGGAACCGACTTCGAGTTCCTCTCGCCCTGGTACCAGATCGCACCCCGGATGCCGTAGCCGACCAGGGGCTGGATCATGCCGTTGTAGAGATTGGCGGGCTTGTTGCGGTTGGCCGCGGGCTTGTTCTTCCACGGAGCGAAGACGCTCGCCAGGCGGCTGTCCTGTTTCTGCACGTCGAGACTGGTCCAGGCCTCGATCGCCGTGCCACCCCAGGACGAGTTGATCAGGCCCACCGGCACGCCGAGCTCGGCGTGCAGGCGGCGTCCGAAGAAGTAGGCGGCACCGGAAAACCCTCCCACCGTCTGCGGACTGCAGACCTGCCACTGGCCCTGGCAATCGGACTGGGGCGCCAGCTTGGCCGACCGCTTGACGGTGAACATCCGGACCTTCGGGAAGTTGGCCGCTTCCTGTTCCGCCTTGGCGTCGCGGCAACGCCGGACCGGCATCGCCATGTTGCTCTGGCCACTGGCCAGCCAGACCTCACCGACCAGCACGTCGGTGACCTTCAGCGTGTTGGTCGCCCGAATGACCAACTGATGTGGTCCCCCGGCCGGCATCGCCTCCAGCATCACTTTCCACAGCCCGGCCGCATCGGCCTTTGTCGAACGGGTCTGCTTGCCGATCGAGACGCCGACCTGTTCGCCGGCCGCCGCCGAGCCCCACACCGGGACGGCCCGGCCCCTCTGCAACACCATGTGATCAGCAAAGACGGTTGCCAGGCTGACCTCGCCCCGCGCCGCGGCGGGCACGACAACCACCGCGGCCAGCAACAGCAGGCCGGAGAGAATGCGGAAACGCGACGGAAACAAAATCATGATGGGTCTCCGGGTGTCGTCGAGAAGAGGGGTCCGGCCCCTGGAACCGGCGCACAGAGCAAACTAGCGGCTGCCCACCGCCTTCGCAACGAGCCGCAGCCGGTAGCACCGCGGCACCCTCCTTTACCCGGCCCCACCACCCTTCTAACCTAGCGACTTCACACGAGTGCCCTCCGACGATTCCCGCAACGAGTCGTTGCCGTCGGGCACAGCAGGAGCTGTACGGACGTGACGACCGGAAACAGTTCGCCACCCAAACCTGCTGCCGGCAGCCTCCGAGAACTGCTGCAGGTCGCCCTGCCGCTGGTCATCAGCTCGGGCTCCATCACGCTGATGTACGTCGTCGATCGGATCTTCCTGACCTGGCACAGCCCGGAAGCCCTGGCCGCCGCGATGCCCGCCTCGATGGTGCACTGGACGCTGCTGTCGGTTCCCTTCGGGGTCGCGATGTACACCAACACCTTCGTCTCCCAGTACGACGGAGCCAATCGTCCCGACCGAATCGCCGCGTCGCTCTGGCACGCCATCTACCTCGCGCTGGCGGCCGGCGTGCTGCTGGCGATGCTCACTCCAGTGGCCGGTCCGATCTTCGCCTGGGGCGGTCATGACCCCGCCGTCCAGGCACTCGAAATCCGCTACCTCGAGGTCCTTTGCCTGGGCAGTCTCCCGTTCCTGCTCAGCGGCGCGCTTTCGGGGTTCTTCACCGGACAGGGCCGCACCACCGTGGTGATGTGGGTCAACGTCATCGCGTCACTGCTGAACATCGGCCTGGATTACGTGCTGATATTCGGTTCCGGGCCGATTCCCGGCTGGGGCATCACCGGGGCGGCGATCGCGACCGTTTCGGCACAGTTCACTGCCGTGGGACTCTACGCCGTCGTACTGTTCAGACCCGAGACGGTCCAGAAGTTCGGGCTGCTGGTCAACCGCCGTTTCGACCGCGAACTGTTTGGACGCTTCATCAAGTACGGCGTGCCCAACGGGGTGATGTCCCTGGTCGACGTGGCCGGATTCACCGTCTTCCTGCTGCTGCTCGGTCAACTCGGCTCCGACGAACTGGCCGCCACCAACCTCGCCTTCAACATCAACTCGATGGCCTTCGTCCCCATGCTCGGTGTCGGCACCGCCGTGATGACGCTGGTGGGACGGCGGGTGGGCGAGGGCCGGCCACGTCTGGCGATCCGCACGACCTGGACCGCCTTCGTCCTGGCGGCCATCTACATGCTCTCCTTCTCTGCACTCTACCTCACCGTGCCCGACATCCTCCTGCTACCCTACGCGGCCATGGCCGATGCGGAGGACTTCGCCCGGGTGCAGGATCTGACGGTGATCCTGCTGAGGTACGTCGCGGTCTACGCCTTCTTCGATGCGATCATCATCGTCTTCAGCTCGGCCATCCGGGGAGCCGGTGACACCCGATTCGGATTGTGGTTGACACTGGTCGCCGCGTGGCTGGTGATGGTCCTGCCCACGTGGATCCTCGTCCGCAACGGACTCCTGACACTGCACACCGGCTGGATCGCCTGCACCGGCTTCATCGTCCTTTTGGCTCTCGGTTTCCTCTGGAGATTCCTCGACGGCAAGTGGCAATCGATGACCGTGCTCGAACCCGATCTGCTGCCCACCACCGAGCCCCCCGCCTCCGAACCCGCTCCCAATCCTTCTCCGATGACATGAACGCACCGGCCCCCCTGATCTCCGACGCGTGGGACATCCCCGACGGCGTCACCTACCTGAACCACGGCTCGTTCGGCCCCGCCCCGCGACCGGTCCGAGAATCCCAACAGCGGTGGACAGCCGAGTTGCAGAGACAGCCGATGGAGTTCTTCGTGCGGCGGCTCGAAGGACTGCTCGACGAGACCTGCGACGCGCTGGGGCGGTTCGTGGGAGCCGACCCCCGTGACCTGGTGCTGGTCGACAACGCGACTGCGGGGATGAACATCGTGGCTCGCAGCGTCGAACTGGAAGCCGGAGACCAGGTGCTGTTGACCGACCACGAATACGGGGCCGTCCGGCGGCTGTGGCAAAAGACCTGCCAGGCAGCCGGAGCCGAGCTGGTCGTCCGCCGGCTGCCCTGGCCGCTGCTCGAGGAGGATTCGGCCGAGCGGCTGGTCGAACACCTGGCGGCCTCGATCACCGATCGCACTCGACTACTGGTCGCCAGCCACGTGACCTCGGCCACCGCAACGACGTTGCCGATCGAGTTGATCTGCCAGGCGGCTTCACGGCACGGGGTGCCCGTCTGCGTCGATGGTCCGCACGCGGTCGCCATGCTGCCGTTGGATCTCGAACAACTCGGCTGCGACTACTACACCGCCAGCTGTCACAAGTGGCTTTCGGCCCCCTTCGGCAGCGGGTTCCTGTGGGTCCGCCGCCGGCACCAGCACCGCATTCGTCCGGCCATCACCAGTTGGGGCGGCAGCGTCAGCGGACGGGACCCGTCGTGGAAAGACGAGTTCACCTGGGGGGGCACCCGCGACCCGGCCTGTTGGCTGGCCATCCCCGAGGCCATCGCGTTTCTGAAAGACTACGGGATCCAACGGTTCCGTGACCAATCGCACGACCTGGTCAACCAGGCCCGCCGCCGGGTGCTCGAATTGACGGGACTCGAGGCCCCCACCCCCGAGAGCCACCGCTGGTACGGACCGATGACCATCGTCCCGCTTCCGAACGATCCCGCCGCCGAAACCGGGCACGGACACATCGACCCGCTCCAGAAGACCTTGCAACGGGAATTCGGGATCGAGACCCCGGTGACGACGATGCACGAACACCGCTACATCCGCATCTCGTGCCACCTCTACAACACCGTCGCCGACATCGACCACCTGGTGAACTCGCTGTCCGAGTGCCTGTGACTCAGCGCTTCGAGTTCCGAATCTCGACGGTCACCGTCCCCGTGTTGTCGGCCAATTCGCTCAGGAAATCATTCAGACGCAGGAACAGCGTCCCCGACGTCCTGGGCAACAGCCGCCCATCGCGGCCCAGCGAGACCACCCGTGGCGGCGTGTCCGATGTCACGCGGTCCGGCTGCACCACCCCGACCAGCCGGCCCAGCGGCAAGCCCGCGTGGTAGCGGAAGCTGATCCCGTCGGCCGTGCTGATCCACGGCCTGGGTTTCCTCGCGAGGGTGAACCGCCCGTCAGCGACCACTCTCAGACCACGTCCCTTCTCGACCCGCACGCCGGTCGACTGCCAACCCCGGTCGGCCGACACAACCGTCCGGACTCCGTCGGCCGCCAGGGGCCGGGATCTCACGAACCGAATCGCCGACCGCTGGAAGTCGAAACCGGGCACCATGTCCCGGGCCGCCAGTCGCCACTCGAACTGCAGCGCATCGGAGCGAGAATCGAACGCTCGCTCCAACGCCGCGTCGAACCTTCCGTCGGAGAGGTGCTTGCCCAGTGCCCGGAAACCGGACCGGTAGACGGGGTGCGACGCCAGGAACCGGCAGTAAGCCCACGACCAGGCATAGGTCGAAATCTTCTCGTGCTCGGTTTTCCACAACCCCGAGAGCATCTCGAAACGGGGCAGCCGGCCTCGGCGGACGTCTCGACGCAACATCCCCAGCCGACCCCAGCCGGGCAGTTGACTGGTGTCGGTCGGCATCACGCCGAAGCGGTATTTCCCGGACGACGCGTCGGTGACATGCGTCGCAAACAACTCGGCGGTCCCCTCCAGGTACCACACCGGCAGCATCGTCCCGCCGCGGGCCGTCATGAAGCAGTGAGTCGCCTCGTGGATCATCAGGTGACGGCGGTAGTAGTCGCTGGAGCGGTCCTTCATCCAGAAGCGGTTCCGCCGGTGTTTTCCGGGATGCTCGCTGCCGAGGAACCGCTCGATCGATTTCGGCAGCAGCCCCGCGTCGGAGAACTTCCCCGAAGCAACCATCACGCAACCGGTGATCCGCAACGGCTTGCCATCACTCTCGGCCGGCGGTGAGCCGAATTCTCTCACCCACGTCTCCCACGCCGACTCGAAAGCGCGGACGAGCATCGCCGCGGTGGCCGGTGCCACATCGGTGTGCAGGACCAGCCGCTGCGACTCGTACTTGACGATCTCACCGGCGGCGGCCACACGACCGGTGACCAGGCCGGTCAGTATCAGGCAGGCGGCGAGTTTGAGTGGGCCAGTCATCGCGTTGGTCGGCCGGTTTGGAAGCGGTGCTTTCGGCAGAGTACAATTCGACCCGAGACGACGAAAGACCACTGTCATCGACCCCCACGCCGAAATCCCGCGTTTTCGGCAACCCGAACCCCGGATACACAACCATGGCCGACTTCGTCTACAGCCTGAATTCGAGCACCATCCGCCCGACCCCGATCCTGGAAAAGATCGCGATCGCCGGCCGAACCGGTTACGGGGCGATCGAGTTGTGGCACGACGACATCGATCTCTACCTGCTGACCGGCGGCACCCTGGCCGATATCCGCAAGGCCGCCGATGACAACGGGCTGGAGGTGCCCACGACCATCTTCCTCAAGGGATGGTGGGACACCGTCGGCGAGGAGTACGAGCAGGAGATCGACGAGATCAAGCGGCGGATGGAACAGTCGGTAGCGGTGGGGGCAACCTACGCCATCGGTGGACCGCCCCTGGGAGAGGTCGATTTCGAACTGGGAGGTCGACAGTACGCCCGGCTGCTGGAGATCGGCCGGGAATTCGGCATCAAGCCGATCATGGAGTTCCTGGGATTCAGCGAGCAGGTCAATTCGATCGAAGCCGCGCTGAGGGTGATGGAGGGCAGTGGTGACGGCGACGCCACCACGGTGCTCGACCCGTTCCACATCTACCGAGGTGGTGGCGATGTCGAATCGATCGCCAAGCTGACAGCCGACCAGATTGCCATCTCGCATTTCAACGACTGCATCGACACCAAGCCCCGCGAGGAGCAACACGACCCGGATCGGGTGATGCCCGGAGACGGTGTTTTTGACCTCGGCCGCTACTGCCAGTTGCTGAGGGACGTGGGATACAACGGTTGGCTGTCGCTGGAACTGTTCCGCGAGGACCTCTGGGAACAGGACCCCGAGGAAGTCGCCCGAGAAGGGCTTGAGAAGATGAAGGCGGTCGCCGAAGCGTAGCCGGGACTACTCGCTCGCCGCGATGTAGGCCGCCAGCGAACCGATGTGGCGGACAAACACCAGGGTCGAAATCACCGGGACCTTCTTGTCACGTGTTCCGTCGCCCTGGTACCGCAACTGGTCCAACTCGACCCACGCCCCGCGGGCATCCATCGAATCGACGGCCTGCTGCGCACGCTTGGTGACCCCGGCTGTCAGCTTCGGACGTTTCCGTCGCGGCGCGGCGCTCGCATCCACCGGCTTCAACTGACCGTCTCGCCTGGCCCGCCGCCAGGCGGCCTCGATCGAATCCAGTTTCGAATTCACCTGGAAGCCGTAGTGTGTCGGCAGGTCATCATCGGTGTAGACCAGCTGGTACTTCATGGTGAAGTACAGCGGTCGGTTGGTCTTCAACTCGTAGAATCTCGCCAGCTTGCCCTTGGAGATCTCCGATGTCTTCAGATAGTTGAGTGCCGGCAGTACGGCGTTGAGGAAATCCTTGCGACCGGTCTTCTGGTACAGGAATATCAGCGTCCGCATCACGCCCTGGGATTCTCCACCGGTGACCGAAGGCGGTTCGAACTTGCGGGCCCAGGCCGGGTGCATGTCGAGATCGTACTGCTGGGCCCAGGCGGGCTGCGGGTCGGGCATCTGGGCCGACAGGATGAAGTCGCCGGCCTTTTCCGCCGCCGCCTGGTACTTCTTGCGGCCGTAGATCTCGCGGGCCTCGATCATCGTGCGGACCACGTCGGCAATCGAGTTGTCGTTGAAGGTGTAAAAGGTGTAGTACCGCTTCTGGGGAAAGGTCCGCGACCAGGTCTTCTGGTAACTCGCCTTGCGGACCGGGAATTTCTTCGGATCGGGGAACGACTCGTACCGCTGCGACCAGGCCCCGTTGGGAAACTGCGCCTTGATCAACGCGTCCAGGGCGTATTCGACCGCCGAGTGAATCGACTGGTCCTTGTAGTCGAGACCGCGGTCCAGGTGCATCAGGAACCGGAGTGCCGACTGCGTGGTGTTGTCGTCCAGCGTGGTCCGGTTGCGGCCCTTGGGGTTGCCGTCGATCCGGTACGCGTAATTCCTGCGACGGGCCGGGTCGGTTTCGATGCGGTAATCCCAGCCACCCGAACGCAGTTGGCCGCGGACCAGGTGATGACCGGCATGCACCGCCGCATCACGCAGCACCCGGTCGCCGCACGTCAACCAGGCGTCGAGCAGGCCTTCGCCGACGGTCGGTGTTCCGGGTGGTTGCACCCAGGTCATCCCCGGCCCGGCCTTCCCTTCACCCTCGCGCCGCTTCAGATCGTGGCTGTACCGCCACAGGTACCCGCCCTCGGCCGAGACCGTCTTGCGGAAGAAATTGACCGCCTTATGCAGTGCGGCCTGGGCGTTTCGCCTTGTGATGGGTTCAGCAGCAGCAACAGCCGAGACAAACCAGCCCTGCAGGAGGATGGCGACAATCATGGTGCGAAGCATCGAAGGCCTCCGGTCGAAATCCACTCGGCGGCCAGTCTAACTCGACCACCGGGGCATTGCGCCCGCCGCGTCTCTTGACCGTAAATCCGGTCCGGCTAGAATCATGTGCTGTCGAACGGGCCTCGGCACGTTCGGCTGGTAGGGGCCGTAGCTCAATTGGTTAGAGTACCGGACTGTCGATCCGGGGGTTGCGGGTTCGAGTCCCGTCGGCCTCGCTTCTCGAAACCCGCCATCGCCTCGCGATGGCGGGTTTTTCTTTTCCGACGACGGATCCTGCCAAAACGCACCCGGGACAATCCCCGCCGGGGGCCACGTTGATGTCCTCCATGCCACGCGGCGGAACAGAAACGCGATTCCCTCTTCGACCACTGAGATTCTCAACGGGTTGTCCGACGAGCTCGTGATAGAATCTCGCCACTTCCTCGCCAGGTCGACTGGTCCACGATGCCCACGCTCAACATCCACCACGCCGAGAACCTCACGCTGCTCCCGCGGTGGCCGGATGCGTCTTTTGAGCTGGTTTACATCGACCCGCCATTCAATACCGGTCGCGATCAATCCCGACGACGCCTGAAGACGGTCCGCGACGACGACGGCGACCGCACCGGATTCGGAGGCCGACGGTACCGGACCGAAGAGATCGGCCGACAGGCGTTCGCCGACGCCTTCGACGACTACCTCGCGTTCCTCGAACCGCGACTCCGGGAGGCGCACCGGCTGCTGACACCCACCGGCAGCCTGATGCTGCACCTGGACTGCCGCGAGGTGCACTACGCCAAGGTGCTGCTGGACGGGATCTTCGGTCGCGATTCCTTCGTCAACGAGATCATCTGGTCCTACGACTACGGGGGCCGATCGAAGAAACGCTGGTCGCCCAAGCACGACAACATCCTGTGGTACGCCCGCACGCCCGACGACTACACGTACCGCTACGACGACATCGACCGCATCCCGTACATGGCCCCCGGACTGGTCGGACCCGAAAAAGCCGCCCGCGGCAAGACACCCACCGATTCGTGGTGGCACACCATCGTCAGCCCCACCGGCAAGGAACGAACCGGCTACCCGACCCAGAAGCCGCTGGGGATCCTCGAGCGGATCATTCGTGTCCACAGCCATCCCGGCGACACCGTGCTCGATTTCTTTGCCGGCAGCGGGACAACCGGTGAGGCCGCGCTGAAACACGATCGCAGCGCCGTGCTGGTCGACGAGAATCCTGAGGCGATCGAGGTGATGGTCGAGAGGCTGGCGAGATTCGAGCCGGAGGTGCACCGCGAGGACGACCGACGGGCCTCGGCCTGACGGCCTTCAGGGCAACTCCACGCCCAGACGCTCGGCGTGCTCGACAATCTGTTCCCACGCCACCGGGTCGATCGGCACACCTTCGACCTGCCGCTGCCGCCTGATCCGGAACTCCAGGTCGCCCGGCACCAGCACCTCGTCCACTCCCTCAGCCGGCTCGGCACTCTTCATGTAATCCCGCGTACCGGCAACCAGTTGCCGGTACGACTCGGGGTCGACGAACCGACCCGGATCGATCACCAGGAAACAGACCCCGTTGCCACCTGTTTCCGGGTCATCGCACCGCAGTCCGGCCAACGTGCTGCCGAGCAGTTCGACGAGCAACCCCAACGCGTAGCCCTTGTGAGCTGCCACACCGCCCAACGGCAGGATGCCACCACGTGGCGGGCCGTAGAACCGATCGGGATCGGTTGTGGGCTGCCCCTCGGCATCCTGCACCCAGCCCTCCGGAAGGCTCTCGCCGCGGTTCCGGTAGACCCGGATCTTCCCCTCGGGTGTGACCGACGTCGAAAAGTCGGCCAGGATCGGATCGCCATCAGTCGGAAAGGCATAAGCGATCGGGTTGGTCGCCAGTCGGCCCTGGCGACCTCCTGCCGGCAGCACGAAGTGACCGTGGATTGGCGAATTGCACGTGGCCAACGCCACCAGACCCCTGTCGGCAGCCAACTGCACGTACGCTCCCAACCTCGCCACGTGGTTGCATCGATGGGTCACCACACACCCGGTGCCCGATTCGGTGGCCAGCGCGATCGCCGTCTCAATCGCCCTCACGGCACCCACCGGCCCGAAACCCAGTCCGCAATCAACCACCGCCGAACTGGGAGAACGCTGATCCACGGTGATCTCGGCCCCCACCGTGATCGACCCCTCGGCGACAAAACCGAGGTACTCGGGCAATCTCAGGATTCCATGAGAGTCGTGTCCCAGCAGGCTGCTCTCGACCAGGTGATCGGCCACGACCTCCGCCTCCCGATCGGTCGCACCGGCTGCGATCAGCAGTTTTCGCGAAAACGACTCGAGAACCGGGGCAGCAACAACGGTGGCATCACTCATGGTCAAAATCGCGTATTTGGAGGAAAAAAGAGGACGAGTTGGAGAGAATTCCCGAGTCCCGTTGGCCCCACAAGTGCCGATGGATATAATCAGGACTCCCCAGAAAACCGACGGGACAGCTTCTCATGTTGAAGATCCTCGGACCAGCCACCAGCTCCGACGCGTTCTGTGACGGACTGTCTCGCCGCAACTTCCTCCAGGTCGGTGGCCTGGGAACCGGGTTGAGCCTGTCCGGCCTGCTGGCCGCCGAGGCCGCCCAGGGCAAACGGCCCTCGGCCAAGTCGGTGATCTTCATCTACCTGGTCGGCGGCCCGCCGCACCAGGACATGTTTGACCTCAAGCCCGAGGCCCCCGCCGGAATCCGGGGCGAGTTCAACCCGATCGCGACCAACGTGCCCGGGATCGAGATCGGCGAGCACCTGCCACGGCTGGCCCAGATGATGGACAAGTTCACCATCATCCGCTCGATCTGCGACGCCCAGCCCGAACACAACGCGTTCCAGAGTTACACCGGCCGCAACCAGCGTTTGCCGATGCCGGTGGGCGGCTGGCCGACCCCCGGTGCGGTGGCCAGCAAGCTGCTGGGGCCGCTGCACCCCAGCGTCCCGCCCTACGTCAGTCTCTGCTACACCTGCACCCACGGTCCCTACAACGAGCCGAGCCCGGGGTTCCTGGGCGTGCCTCACTCGCCGTTTCGCCCGCTGGGCCCCGGCCGGGCCGACCTGGTCCTCAATGGCATCACCCACGACCGACTCGGCGACCGGGCCCTGCTCCGCAAGAGCCTCGATCGCTTCCGCCGCGAAGCCGACACGACCGGGATGATGGACGGCCACGACGCCTTCACACGGCAGGCCCTGGGCGTCCTGACCTCCTCCCGCCTGGCCAACGCCCTGGACATCTCCCAGGAAAGCGAAGCCACCCGGGCCCGCTACGGCAAGGGCAATACCAAGGTGATGATCGACGGAAACGGAGCACCGCGGGTGCCCCAGAGTTTCCTGTCGGCACGGAGACTGATCGAAGCCGGTGCCCGGATCGTGACGGTCAACTACAGCAAGTGGGACTGGCACGGGGCCTCGTACGGGACGATCTTCAACCGGCAACGGGAAGACCACCCGGTGCTCGACAAGGCGCTAACGGCCCTGATGGAAGACCTCGAACAACG
>DLVV01000421.1:0-2024 GCA_003445035.1 Planctomycetaceae bacterium
GTGATGCTGGTCCCCGACAACCTCCTGTACCGCCAGACGCTGCGGGGTGTCGAGCGCAAGAAGTACGGTGACAACGGGTCCGGCGCCAAGATGGCCGGGCTCCGGCTGACCAAGGTCAAGACCCGGGTCAAGACGGGCCGCCTGAAGAAGAACTGGGACGCCGTCGACCGAGCGGTCGAAGACGGGCTGAAGATCAATCCCTGGGAAGCCAATTTGCTGTTCGAACTGGGCGTTGCTGCCCGCGAGCGGGGGTTCTCGGAAGTGGCCACCGACGCGATGCGGAATGCCCTGGCCAACGACACCGACAACAAGGTGTTTGCCCGGACGCTGGCCGAGTTGCTCGAGTCGCGAGGGGATTACAGCGAGGCGTCGAAAATCTGGCAGAGACTGGCCAAGCTCGATCCGTCCGATGCCGGGGCCCGCACCAAGGCGATGCAGGTGTTGACCGACAACGTGATCGATCGCGGTGGTTACGAGGGTGCCGAGACGACGCGGGATGCGATGGCCGACGAGGAGGTCGCCAAGCGGCTGGGAACCGCCACCGGGGGTCAAGCCGACGGACCAGGACAGTCCGAGGAAGCCGACCTGGTCCACGCGGTCCGTCGCGAACCGGAGATGGTCGAACACCGGCTCAACCTGGCCAACCACTATCGGAAGTCCGGGAAACTCGAGGAGGCCGCCTCGACCCTCAAGGAGACCCTGGAGATTTCCGGCGGTGACGCGGGAATCCGCGAGAACCTCGAGGATGTCGAACTCGACCTGCTTCGCCAGAACCTCAATCTCGCCCGCGACAAGGCCGCCGCCGATGACGGCGACGAGGAAGCCCTCCGCAACGTCAAGGCGCTCAATGGCGAATTGATCAAGCGGGAGATCGAGATCTTCTCGTCACGGGTCCAACGGTACCCCAACGACCTGAAAATGAAGTTCGATCTCGGGACCCGCTTCGTGAAGATCAAGAAGTACGCCCAGGCCATTCCGCTGTTCCAGGTCTGCGTGAAGGACAACCGGCTCGAAACCGGCGCCCTCACCTCACTCGGCAAGTGCTTCATCGCCGAGAAGAAAGGGAAACTGGCCAAGCGGCAGTTCGAGAAGGCGGTCGAATCGATCAGCCAGCTCGACGAGCCGGATCTTTACAAGGAGGTCCATTACTGGCTCGCCCGGCTGCTCGAGGAAGAGGGTGACCGGTCGACCGCCGAACACCACTACACCGAGGTGCTGGCCGTCGACTACGAGTACAAGGACACCCTGGCCCGCATGGAAGGTCTCAGCGAAGACTAGCCGTTCCAGGCGGCACTGGCCGGTTGGTTGCTGTTGAACAGCGATTCCACCGCGTCGGCTGACAGCGCGGCATCGAGAATCAGCAGTTCGTCGATCGAACCGACGTACCGCTGGCCGAGACCGATCGACACCGCATCCGGATCCCACGTCAGGGTGTGCCGGTACCCGGTCATCGTCGCTCTGGGCCGGCCGTCGATGTACAGCACCGCTCGTCCGTCTTCCGACCCGCTGTTGGCGTTCTGGAATGTCGCCACCACCTGGTGCCACTCCCGATCGTTCCAGCCCAGTTCCCCGGCAACCAGCAGCCAACCGCCCTCGAACATGTTCTGGGCGGGACTGTCTCCGTAGAAACCGAACCGCAGGCGACGCGGCGAACCGTACCGCCAGTCGTTGGGCTTGGTCAGGTCCAGGTAGAACGACGCGTCAGCCGAGTGGCGACTGATGTGGAACGGATCGACGGGGAACTCGTCGTTGAGATCCGCATCAGGATCTCCCCGAAGCCACATCACGATGGTCCCGTCGAACGCGGCACCGCTGCCCGGAGGACTGTACGGAAAATTGTCACGGCCGTCGTAGAGAATCTCATCCTCGGCCCACGCATTGTCGCGGGCGTCGATCACCAGGCGACCGCCGAACCGGCCTCCTTCCGCGTCGTGCCGCACCAGCTTGTCATGGATTGCCGGCTGGGGATTACCGCGGCTGACGTCAGCCGACAGTCCGGTATCAAACGACGCGTACAGGCACAC
>DLVV01000421.1:2415-2987 GCA_003445035.1 Planctomycetaceae bacterium
CACCGGACTACGATGGCATGCTACCAATTCACATGTCGGCGGTCTGCCACGTCGATCATCCGCCGACCACACCATCGAGCACTCGGCCATGTTGTCGCCCGCTGTTCTCCGCCAGGTTCTTCCCCGCTGCACCGCGATCTTGCTGTTGATCTCGGTGGCCATCGGCCCGGTCGACGCAGCTCCACCGACCTCCCCGCCAAAGCTGGGTTCCAGGAACACCGAGATCCCGTTCGCCTACCTGGCCGGTGGCCAACGGCGGTGGCCTGTGCTGATCGGAACTCTCGCCGACGGCGATCGCCTGCAACTGGAACTCCGCCGCGATGACAAGGTGGTTGCCAGCGGATCACGGATCGAGCACGACGGACTGACCGTTCAGATCGATCGCCGGTCCCAGCTGTCCGTCACCGCCCCGTCAAAGTCGAACTCCCGTTTCAATGTTTTCCTGGTCCTCTCGCGGGGCAAAGACCGCAGCCGGCAGTCCATCCGGCTGCAGCCGGCTCCTCCAGCCCGTCCCATCTCCTACATCTCCGACCTTGTCGATGACCTGATCCGGATTTTCTGGGACGGGGGGG
>DLVV01000280.1:0-3242 GCA_003445035.1 Planctomycetaceae bacterium
GACCACTCCAGAAGGCCGAGGGCATCACCACGAAGTCCGGGAGGTCCTTGTTCAGTGATCCCAGGCCGTAGCTCAGCCACGAGCCCATGCTCGGTTTGCCCGGGATTTCCGCGCCGGTACAGAACGAGGTCTTGCCCGGGTCGTGATTGATGGCATTGGTATTGAAGGAATGAACCAGGCACAGGTCGTCGGCCGACGCCGAAAGGTGGGGCAGGAGTTCGCACATCCACACCCCGCTCTTTCCCTGCTGGGCAAACTTGAACGTCGAAGGCGCGACGAGCTTCTGCCGGCCACGCGTCATCGCCGTGACCCGCTGGCCTTTCACGACCGACTGGGGCAACTCGGTCTTGAAGAGCTTGTGGAGGTTCGGCTTGTAGTCGAACAGGTCAACCTGGCTCGGTGCCCCGGCCATAAACAGAAAGATGACCCGCTTGGCCCTGGGCGTGGGGACCCCGTCGGAATCGGCAGCATCGGCCCGGCCGTTGATCAGGGACGCGGCGACGGCCGCCCCGAGCCCCATGCCGGAGGTGCCCAGAAAGGACCGCCGCGTCTGGAGGTCACGGTACTCTGAAACGGGATCAGTCATGCTATTCTCGAGTCTTGGTGATATCGAGGTTGTAGAGGGCATTGACCACCACGGTCCATGCGGCGAGTTGAGCCCGTTCGCGGGCGGTGGCCAGCTTCACTCCGAGGCAAATTTCAGCCGCCAGTTCAGGACGCTTGCGATAGTTCTTCTCGAGAGTCCGCAAGAGGTCGGACAGGATCTGCCGCTCCGTCTTGTCGGGCAGCCTGGAGGTGACCGTCTCGAACGCCAAAGCCAATCGCCGCGAGGTTCTCGTCTCTTCAATGCCAAGAACCTTGCGGGCGAGTTCGCGCGCCGCCCGCAGGTATTCGGCTTCGTTCAACAGCAACAAGGCCTGGGACGGTGTGTTGGTGCGTTCGCGGCGAGCGATGCATGCGTCCCGGATCGGGGCATTGAGGATGGTCATCTGGGGCGGCGGCATTCCGCGTTTCCAGAACGTGTAAAGACTGCGGCGATAAATGGCGTCTCCCGAATCGGCCCTGAATCGCTCGCCGATCATCGTGACCGACTTCCAGAGACCATCCGGTTGAGGCGGCTTGACACTCTTGCCGTACATCGTGTTCACCAGCAAGCCGCTGGTGGCGAGAATCTGGTCCCGGATCATCTCGGCGTCCATCCGGAAACGAGACCCGCGGGCCAGCAGCCGGTTTTCCGGATCGGCAGTGAATTGGTCCGGTGTGGACACCGATGACTGGCGGTAGGTTCGGGACATCACGATCTGCCTGACCAGCGCCTTGACGTCCCACCCCGACTCGATAAAGGACACCGCGAGAAGGTCCAGCAACTCGGGATACACGGGAACCTCGCCCTGGGTCCCGAGATCCTCGGAAGTCTTTACCAGGCCGGTCCCGAAGAACTGCTGCCAGAAGCGGTTGACCGCGACCCGGGCGGTGAGCGGGTGGCCCGGATCGACGAACCACTCGGCCAGGTCCATTCGCGTCGCTGTCTTTCCGGATTTCTCCAGGGGAGGAAGAAATTCCGGGGTGTTCCGCTCAACCAGGTCACCGGGAACATCGTATTGTCCCCGGATCCTGATATGGGTCGGACGCGTCTCCTTGCGTTCTTTCATCACCATCGCCCGCAGGATGTCCCGGTCAAGCCGATCACGCACTCCCTTCAGGCTGGTATTGCTGGCGGTGACCGCCTTGAGTTCCGCGGCAAGTGCTTTCTTCTTCTGCGGATCTTTCTCGGCGGCCGCTTTCGGTTTCAGGGCCTTCAAGGCCTTAAGCCCCGCAGCGATCTGCTTGTCCACCTGCTGCAGTTTTCTGTCCTGCCCGGGTGTTGCCAACGCGAGGAATGGCGGCTGCAAACCGTTCTTGGGACTGCCATTGGTTTCGGGTGCCGCGTCGATGTTGTTGAAGAAAGCGAACAGCGAATAGAAATCCTTCTGCGTGAGCGGGTCGTACTTGTGCTCGTGACAGGTCGCGCAATGGACGGTCAATCCCATGAAGGTGGTGCCGACAGCCGTGACCCGGTCGACCACGTTCTTGAAAAAGCTCTCCTCCGGCAATGCCGTCCCACGGTCAATGATCAGGTGCAGCCGGTTGAACCCCGTGGCCACCAGTTGATCACTGGTCGGTTTGCGATACAGGTCACCTGCCAGTTGGTAGCGGACGAAATCGTCGTAACCCAGGTTGTCGTTGAACGCCCGGATAACCCAGTCGCGGTAAGCGATGAAGTTCCGGTAGAAGTCCTTGTGCATGCCGTTGGTGTCGGCGAAGCGGACCAGGTCCAACCAGTAGCGTGCGACGTGCTCGCCGTACTGTTTCCTGGACAGCAAACGATCGACGAGGGCTCTGTAAGCTTGCGGCCGATCGTCGGCCAGGAACTCCCTGATTTCCTCAAGGGTTGGCGGCAATCCCGTCAGGTCGAAGGTGACCCTCCGGATCAGCGTTCGCCGGCCCGCCTCCCTGGCGGGTTCGAGGCCCAGGGACTCGAGCTTCGCCAGGACGTGGAGATCGATGGGTTGCTGACTCCACTTGCGGTTCTTGACCCTGGGAGTGACCGGTTTTCGGGCGGGCACGAAGGTCCAGAATCGTTCGTAGGCCGCGCCCGCATTGATCCAACGCTTGAGGATTGCTCGTTCCGCTTTGGTGAGCGGCTTCTTGCGAGCGGTTGGAGGAGGCATCATCTCGTCGGCGTCATCGGTGGTGATGCGATGCCAGAGCTGGCTTTGCTTGAGCGAACCCGGCTTGATCGCCGTCGAACCTTCGTGGGTGCGATACGCTCCGTCTTCTCCATCGGCACGATCAAGTCGCAGATTGGCCTTGCGAGCCTTCGCATCGGGACCGTGACAGGTGAAACAACGGTCGGCAAGAATCGGAAAGACGTCGCGATTGAAAGAGACCCTGGCAGCCGGCGGCGGATTCTCACCCGCATCCACCCTGGCCGTTTCCATGATCGACAGGGACGCCAAGATCAACGAGAGGGTCAACGACCGGTTCATCAGTTGGACTCCAACCTGGTCTTCTTCGTGTTGCGGTATGTTGGTCCGTCGCATCTTGCGGACCCCGCTGGTCTTTCGAGATCACCCTAGTCTCGCCTTCCGGGCCACGGCGTTCAACCCGCCGGATCCAGACCGCAACATCCAGCTCCACGGAACCGAAACTTCGAAACTGGCGAACCACCAGGAACGGCCCGGCAGTTGGTTGTCCCCGGC
>DLVV01000280.1:3606-6043 GCA_003445035.1 Planctomycetaceae bacterium
CCCCCCTTTTCGGGTCCCATTGGAAACCAACCGGAGCGTCTGATGAGCAGGTTTGTGTCAGGTCTCGTGTTGTGTGCTGCCATTCTCGGAGCCGTCGTCGATGCGGGTGAGGACACACCCCCGGTTGACATCGGCAGCCGCCTGGAACTGCTGGTCGACGACGCCTTGATCGACAAGCTCGACGGCCTGGCCTTCAAATTGCATTCGCCCCGCGCCGCCGAGGTGGCCCTGAAATTCGACAAGCCGTGGGAAGGATCGGGGAACCACTACATCACCGTCTTCCGGGACGATGACGGATACCACATGTATTACCACTCGGTTTCCGGCCGCAGTAACGCAGCCAGTGGAAAAGGCTGGATCAGTTACACCTGCTACGCAACCAGCCAGGACGGGGTGAAATGGGTCCGTCCCAACCTCGGTCTGTACGAGTTCCAGGGTTCGAAGAAAAACAACATCGTCTTCCCGGGTCCGTTCGGGTTCGAGAACGGTGCCCTGTTGTTCCCCTATCCCAATCGCAGGCCGGGCGCACCACCTGAACAGCGGTACCTGGCCCCCGGAGCCCGTGTCCAACGAACAGGTGACAGCGAGATCATCCGGTTGTTCCTGTTCGCGTCGCCGGATCGTGTGAGATGGCACCAGGTCGGCAAGACGGCAATCATCAACGGGCTCGGAACGAAAAAGCCGAGCACCTTCTACCCGCCAACCAATCTGCTCGACAGTGACCATTCCCTGTTCTGGGACGTCCCTTCGAACCGGTACATCCTCTTCATGCGGGATCAGCGGGTGCTTGCCGGCACCGGTGAGCGACTGCGGGCTGTACGTCGCGCAACGTCAACCGACCTGCTCAACTGGTCGTACCCGGAATGGACGCACATGAAGCCGTCGCCGCCGGACCAGTTCTACACGTTCGGAGCACGGCCCTATTTCCGTGCACCGCACATGTACCTGGCGTTCCCGATGCGATACGTCCGCTGGCGGAATGCCCGGCTGCCGGCCAAGTACAAGAAGCAACTCGGCGTGGGTGTTTCCGACACGGTCTTCGTCAGCAGCCGGGACGGCCTGCACTGGGATCGCCGATTCCTGGAAGCATTCATCCGCCCCGGCCTCGACCCGCTCAAGTGGACCGATCGCAGCAATCACACCTCGATGGGACTTGTTCCCACCGGGGCCAACGAGATGTCCGTCTACACGCTCGAGTACTTTCGGCTGCCGGTTCCACGCGTCAGGCGGCAGGTGATGCGTGTCGATGGAGTGGCCTCGATCAACGCCCCTTACGCCGGCGGCCAACTGACGACCCGGCCACTGGTGTTCCGGGGAAACCGGCTGGTCATCAACGCATCGACCTCTGCCAGCGGCGGTGTCCGCGTCGAGATCCTGCGACCCGACGGGACAGCTATCGACCGGTTTGCCGGAGACAACGCGATCGAGTTCTTCGGTGACTCGATCGAACAGGAGGTCCGATGGGACCAGGGACCAGATGTCAGCTCCCTGGCGGGTAAACCAGTTCGGCTGCGATTCCTGATGAAAGACGCCGACCTCTACTCTTTTCGGTTCTCGAAATCGGCTCCGCCCGCTGCCCAGTCCGGAACCGACCGCCAGCCCCCGCCTGCACCCAGACCATCTGCCAGGCGGTAACCGCCGAATCCGAACCACGCCCCTCGGCGTCCGTTCAGCAGCGCCGTCGGTGTTCTCGCGTGGCTAGCGACGCGGCAGGGTTTCGTCCCAATCGACCGAGAAGTTAGCCTAAGAAGCGTTTCAGCCTGTCAGGTGGGCCAGTGATGGCCTCGATGATTGCACGTGTCTTCTCCAGCCCGAGAACCGACCATGCCGACCGCAGCGAAAGATCAGAACAAGAAGCATTGTGACAGTCCCCCGAACCTGTGGAGACTGCTTTGCTGGTCGCTCGTGCTGACGGGTGGAGCATTCACGGTCACACTTGCCAGCGGAGCCTTCACCCTGACGCGTAACGCCGGTGAGCCGGTTCGCTTCTCCAAGCATCTGCTGGCCAACGAACACCGCTACACTTTCGGGATTGCTACCGTCGACATCGACGGCGACGGCGACCTCGACCTGACCTACCCCGACATCTATTCCGCAGGAGGACAGGGTGAATCCAATCTGTACTGGCTGGAAAACAACGGCCGAGGCATTTTCCAGCGTCATGTGATTCATAAAGGCCAACTGGGCTGGATGGAACGGCACGCGACCGGAGACATCAATGGCGACGGCAGGCCGGACGTGGCCATGGTCGACAATCGGTGGGGCCGACTGTTCTGGTTCGCCAACCCGGATCGGCCGGCCGACGGTCACTGGAAACAACACGTCATCACCACCAAGTGCCCGGGTGCTTATGACGTCGTGTTGTCCGATCTCGATGGAGACGGCGACCTCGATGCCGCATCCTCAGGATTCACCAGCGGTCAGATCAACTGGTACG
>DLVV01000259.1:0-5645 GCA_003445035.1 Planctomycetaceae bacterium
CTGGTCGAGGACGATGACGCACCGGCCGCCTTGGCCGAATCCGACAGCGAAGTGCGGTTGGTGGCCGATTCCGCGACCGAGAACCCCGCGATGGCCGGCAGCGACAGCGACGTCAAGCTGGTCGCCAACGATGCCCTTGACGCCACCATGCTCGAAACGCCCGGTGACGAGGCCGGCGACGATCTGGGCATGACCGAGATCGCCGAGGGGAGTGGTGTGTCACTGGAATCCGCCGTGGACAGCGGCATTTCGCTTGAGGCGGTGGCCGAGAGCGGAATCAGCCTCGAGATCGGCGACGAAAGCGGGATCAGCCTGGAGTCATCCGGCAGCGGAGTGGATCTGGGTGACGTCACCATCGCCGACAGCGGCATCTCGTTGGACCTGGACAGCGACACCGCCGCGGAGACCCAGGTCGAGGTTCCCGCGTTGGTCGACGATGGAACGGATTTCGAAATGGCTGGTGCCGACGACGGGGAGACAGGCACCGACACCAGCGTACTGCTGTTTGACGATGAGGATGACGCCGACGACTATTCGGCCACTGTGGTCAAGAAGTCCGACGACGACGACATCTTCGACGAGTTCGGAGACATCGGCGGTGATGATGACCTCGACGAGGTCGATGACGACATCTTCGGCGATGACGACGAACTGGGAGACCTGGACGTCTTCGACGCCGATGACGATGTCTTCGACGACGAGGAAGCCGAAGACTACGCGGTTCCGGTTGAACAGCGAATCGTCGCATCGGTCGAGCACGAGTGGGGGGTCGGAACGTTTCTGGCGATGATGCTGTCGACAGGCCTGATGGTCGTTTGCGGTATGGTCCTGTTCGAACTCGTCCGTTCGATCTGGGGCTGGCAGGATCCTGGCTTCTCGGGTGCACTGATCGATGCCGTCGGTGGGATGTTCAACTAGAGGCCCCACCCTCGGACGACCTGAAGCCGTCCGACCACAAAAAAGTCGTGGTTTGCTCTAGGCATGTCGTGGGCCGGGACACTATAAATCCGCCCTCACTCATCGGGCGCGATCTGTTGCCTCTCTCAGCAACACGGTGTCCGGTTCTCTCACATCTCAACACTCCCTCTTCTCCCCCCTCACCTGATTCCAGCCACACCCGAGGCGATTTCAGCCCGGTTGGTCCCTGTTGCGTGTTGCGCGGCTCCTGACCGCGGCACCGACATGGCCTGGCCCGGGTCGGCAATAAAGGAGTGCCCCATGTTCGCGACGGCCCGCACATCCACACTCGTTCTTCTGGCCCTGGCCCTTTCGATCCCGGCCGGCTGCAACCTGGTCCCCCAGCAGACACTGCGTCAGTCCCAGATTCGGGCGATGCAGTTGGCGGGACAGAACCGTCAGCTCAATCAGCACAACGTCGCGTTGAAATCCAATCTCGACGTCTCGAACCAACGGCTGACCAACATACAGAGCGAGCGGAGCTTGCTGCAGCAGCGTTATGTCAACCTGCTGAAGCAGCAGAGCCCCTTGTCACCGGAAGCGACTCGTCGGCTTCAGGCGTTGAAGAAAAGATACCCGCTATTCCAGTTTGATCCGCAAAGCGGAGTCAGCAGGATCGGTGAGGACATTCTGTTCCAGAGTGGCAGTGCCGTGGTCAACAACAAAACCGCAGCGACAATCCTCAAGGAATTTGCGGCGATCATGAACCAGGGTGACGCCAAGGATCTCAACATCCTCGTCGTCGGCCACACCGACGATCGACGCATCGCCAAGGCGAACACCCGGTCCAAGCACGCGACCAACTGGCACCTTTCGACCAACCGGGCCAACGCCGTACTGGTGTCCCTGGAAACACTCGGAATCGACCAGTCCCGGCTGGGAGCAGCCGGGTACGGGGCCAACCAGCCCCTGGTAGCCAACAGCAACGACACGTCAAGGCAGCAGAACCGTCGTGTCGAGATCTTTGTGCTGCCCGTCGACGCTGTCGTGGCCCAGTGGAACCCCGACATCAATCGTCAGTAAACCACCCCCGGACCCACTAGTGGTCGGCTGAGTCGAGATCGGCAGCCAGCCCCGACGCAGCCACGGCTGACGCTTCCGCCTGCTCGTCGACCAGAGAATCCTCCCGGTCCTCTGACTCGCCGACGACTCGCAGGGTCGGAATCGGGACGAGCCCATCGAGCACCTGCTGACCGTCGCGGGTCAACTGGTACCGGATGCCGGTCACGCTGTCGCCGACGTCAAACCCCAGCCAACCCAAGGCGATCAGGCGACCGTGGAGAGACGAGAGTCTCCCGCCATCGAATCCCTCGAGCGACACAACGCGAGGCAACCATTCCTTCGATTCGGCCTCGTCAGCCAACTCCGCCAACCCGATTACCGGTTCTCCATCGCCCCGATTCCGGCCATCGTCGGACGCCATGCCCTGGTCGCCCGCCGTCGCCTCGTCCGAATCGGTACCACCGGTTTCCTCGACCTCCTGGTAGGCCTCCAGAACCTCTCGCCACCCGGCGTCGAGGTCGAGCAATTCGGCGTCAATATCGATCATCGTGGATGGTATCGACGATCACCCACCCGCGCGACAGGCCGACCACTGTTGCCCTCACGATCGTTACGACCGTACGCACAATCGGCTGCTCCAAAGCGACATCAGGACCGGAGAACCGTTACATCCAGACCGACCGGAACACCCTGCCAACTGCGGTTCAGCAAGTTGTTCCCGGCCACACGGCCATCCCATCCACGTCCCGGCTCACATGTTCGTCTTCGCATCGTCGACATCGCCGACGACGGTATTCAGAGCCTCGTTGAGTGGCCCATCATGGGCGTGGTCGGTCGAGTAAATCCGGAAGATCGAGAAACTCGTCGGCAACTGCCGGAACAGTTCGTCATCATCAAGCGGTTGTGGCTCCGTATCGGAGGGGTCGAGCAGAAAATTCTGCCCGCCGGCCGGCAACGGGCCACTCGGCCGATGGTAATGCCGCGCAACGTCAACCCGCATCGGGATTTCCGCCAGTCCCGATGGCAAAACTCCTCGCACCCGGCTCTCAACCAGTTCCGGCTCCGAGAAAATGGTCACCCGCTCTGACTCCCCGGCACGGAAGTGCAGGATTCTCTCGCAGGCCAACTTCCAGTCGACATCCCGCTTGAGAATCCTCGCCCATCTCTCGCCCAACTCACGCGTCTCGGCATCGTCGCTGGCCGGCCACCGACCCACATCGACCAGAAAACTCGACTCGGTCAACCGACGGTAGTCTTCCAGGTGCTGACTGGGGTTCCCCGGAAACAGGCGTTTCATCGTTTCGGGAAACACCTGTTCAAGTGACAGATCCAATGCACGAACCGTGCGGTGGAAATATACGGTGCGGAACAGGTTGGCCCGTGTCTCGATGAAGTTGATCAACGTGGCCAGGCCCCGGGAGTGGATCGTCAGCCCCTGGGGGGTAAAAAAACTGTAGTGCAGCAACCTGGGCAGATCGAACGCCCGGGTGTTGTACCCGGTCATGTAGGCATCTCGTAGCACGAAGTCCATGTTGTCGACGGTGTAGATACCACTGAACAGCGACCGCAACTTGCAGAGCCAGTCGGGCGTCCCGTCTGTCTCGTCACCACCCCGCGGCCGACAAATCAGCCACGCCACCTGTCGCGGGTCAATCTCTTCCAGGGGCTGCAACTGCCCGTTGGGATTTCGTCTCACCCGACGGATCAACTCGCCCAATTCCTCCTGGATGATCTGCGCACCAAGATCCTCGTGAGTGACTCCGAAATCGTCCAGGAAATGGTCGTCGAAGAAGTGTCCGAACGGGCCGTGACCAACGTCGTGCAACAACGCCGCGAGCCTCACCAGGCTTTCCACACAGGCCCGCGACGGAACGTTGTCACACGAATCAACCAACGATTCGTACCAGGCCTCGATCGCCTGGCTGGCCAGGTGCATGGCTCCCAGAACGTGCTGAAAACGCATGTGCTCTGCGGAAGGGAAGACCCACCAGGCCGACTGCAACTGGTGAATCTGTCTGAGCCTCTGGACCCACGGATGATCGATCAACTCCTGCTCGGCCACCTCCCCCTCAGGCAACCCCGTTCGCGAGACAAACGGGATATACCCGTGGATCGGATCGTGAGAGAGACTCTCGGTGGAAAAATCGCGTGGCATCGGAGTTGATCCGTCAGACAGTCCTGATCCTATCCCAAGATGATCACTCGAAGAACGTCACTCGGCCCAATCCCGCGACCGCTTCACCGCTCGTTGCCATCCCTCGTACAGCCGTTGACGTTCCGCATTGTCCATCTCGCACGAAAATTGTCTCTCGAGTCGCCAGGCGGCGGCAATCTCCTCGGCACTCTCCCAGAAACCGGTGGCCAGCCCAGCAAACCTCGCGGCACCCAGTGCTGTCGTTTCCAGGATTTCCGGACGGAGGACATCGACATCCAGGAGGTCGGCTTGAAACTGCATCAGCAGGTCATTGGCCGACGCCCCTCCATCGACCCGCAACCCTTCCAACCGCACGCCCGCTTCGCGCTGCATCAGTTCCAGCAGATCACGACTCTGGTAGGCGATCGACTCCAATGCCGCTCGAGCCAGTTGCGGCCTCGCGGTCCCCCGGGTGATTCCAATCAACGTGCCGCGAGCCGATGGATCCCAGTAGGGAGCTCCCAATCCTACGAACGCCGGCACGAGGTAAACCCCATCGGTCGACTCACACTCGGCAGCCAGTGCTTCAATTTCGGATGCCTGCGAGATCAACCCCAGCCCGTCTCTGAGCCATTGCACGACGGCACCGCCGACAAACACAGCCCCCTCCAGGCAATAGGTCACCTTCCCACCCAGACTCCAGCCAACCGTCGTCAGCAGCCCCCCTTCCGACGGAACCGCCTCTTCTCCGGTGTTCATCAGCAGAAAGCACCCCGTGCCGTAGGTGTTCTTGGCTTCACCGACAGAAAAGCAGGCCTGGCCGAAGGTGGCCGCCTGCTGGTCCCCGGCCATTCCGGCCAGGGGCACGGCCGCCCCAAGAATCTCAGCCTCGAGATCACCGATCACTCCGGACGACTCAACCACATCGGGCAACATCGCCCGCGGGACGCCGAGAATCTTCAGCAGTTCGTCGTCCCATTCCAGCGTGTGAATGTTCAACAACAGGGTCCGACTGGCGTTGCTGACGTCGGTGACATGGTAACGGCCACCGGTCAGCCTCCACGCCAGGAACGAATCGACCGTCCCAAACAACACCTCACCCCGCTCGGCCCGTTCTCTCAAGCCGTCGATCTCATCAAGCAGGTGAGCAATCTTGGTGCCCGAAAAGTACGGGTCCAGGACCAGTCCGGTCTTTTCGCGGAACAGGCTCTCGTACCCGTCCGCCTTCAATCTCGCACAGCGATCGGCGGTCACCCGACTCTGCCACACGATCGCATTGGCCACCGGTCGTCCGGAATCCCGTTCCCACAACACTGTGGTCTCACGTTGATTGGCAATCCCCACGGCCGCCACGTCGCTGGCATCGATTTCGGCATCTGTCAGCACCGCGCGAGCGGTCGCCAACTGGGTCTCCCAGATCGCCTCGGGATCGTGCTCGACATGCCCCGGCGCAGGGTAGATCTGCTCGAACTCCTGTTGGGCGATCGCCACGATCCGAGCCGTTTCGTCAAAGACGACCGCACGGCTGGACGTGGTGCCCTGATCGAGAGCC
>DLVV01000259.1:5840-12270 GCA_003445035.1 Planctomycetaceae bacterium
GTGCTCGACATGCCCCGGCGCAGGATAGATCTGCTCGAACTCCTGTTGGGCGATCGCCACGATCCGAGCCGTTTCGTCAAAGACGACCGCACGGCTAGACGTGGTGCCCTGATCGAGAGCCAATACGTATTGCGACATCCGCTCGCCTCGTCAACACGGCCTTTGGTTGGTTTCCGACCCGACTACTTCACCCGCTTCCGCCACTTCTGCCACTTGCTCCGTTGTTCATTCAGACGCTCGGTGAACCGGGAATCCTTCGCCAGGTTCTTCTCCTCTCGAGGGTCGGTCTTCAGGTCGTACAACTCCTCGACCACCGGATCCAGCGACGTGTAACGCACGTATTTCCAACGCACCCCCCGAACCCCCTCGGTCATCGGGATCCTGGGATGACGGAAGGGATGCTCGTAGAAAAACTCAGTCCGCCACGCCACCCGGCGACGCTGCAGCAGCGGCACCAGCGATCGTCCCTGGACCGTCGCCGGAACCGACAGTCCGGCCAATTCCAGAATTGTCGGAGCGATGTCGATGTTCAGCGCCGGTTCGGACACCCGACGTCCTGCCTCCTTTCGGGGCAACCGCGGATCACAGATCACCAGCGGCAGTCGAATCGACTCCTCGTGCATGAACCACTTCCCCGCCAAACCGTGTTCACCCAGATAGAAACCGTTGTCGGAGGTGAAGATGATCACCGTGTTCTTGAAGAGGCCCTTCTTCTTCAACAGATTCACCATCCGGCCGATCACGTCGTCCACCCCGGTCACCAGCCGGTAGTAGTCCTTGACCGATTTCTGGTACATCGCCGGATCGGCGAACCGGATCTTCCACCTTCTTCGGGCTTCGGACTCCTGAAGGAACTTCGGCAATCGCGCGAAGTGGGCGGCTGTCGCGGTCGCGGCCGTGGGCACATCGATGTCCGCGAAAAGCTGGTCGTAACGGTGATCGGACTGAAACGGCCAGGGATCGCCATCCTGGCAGTGCGCGGCCTTGGTGTAGTACTGCAACAGAAACGGCTTGTCGTCGTCGCGTGTCTCGAGGAAATCGATCACCTGCTGACCGAGACGGTGAGTCAGGTGCGGCCCCTCCCCGGCCGGCTTCGGATAATACCGACCCTGCCCGCTGAACCCCTGGAAGACGTCGTAGCGTTTGCGAGGCAGAGGCCCACCCAGCCCCCACTTGCCAACCATCGCCGTGTGGTAACCGGCCCGCCGCAACAGAACGGGAAACGCGTCCTGCCATTGCGACTCGGTCAGCGGCTGACGAAATCCCCGAACCCCGTGACGCATCGCGTACTGACCGGTCAGAAAACTGGCTCGGCTGGTGGCGCAAATGGAGGTCGTACAGAAGGTGTGGGTGAAGAGTGTTCCCCGAGCAGCCAGGCCGTCGATGTGAGGAGTTTTCAGTACAGGATTGCCCATGCATCCCAGCGCATCGAATCTCTGATCGTCGGTGATCACCAGGATGATGTTGGGACGCTCAGCCGCTCCCAGTCGAGCGAACCCTCCAGCCAACACAACCACCAGGCCGCAGACCACCAGGCGGCAGGCGGTCTCCACTTCGCTCGTCTGCCACCCCGATCTCATGCCCAACCTCTCCATCGCCCGGATCTTACTTTCAACCGGCGACACCTTGTCCCATTCCTCCAAGATTGTCAATCAGCGGTCTTCCTGTCACCGCTTTACCTGCCTCGGGCCAGATCGTATTCTCCTCTGGCTCCAACCGTCGCCATCGGCAGAGGAAACCGGCGTGTCCTGCACTATCGAAACCGCAAGCGATCGAGACTACCTGCACGTTGCGGCGTTGGACCGCATCGCGTGGCCCATCGCACCGGACCTGTTCATTCCCGACGGCGAGCACATCTGGAGAATCTGGTGTGACATGGCCACGCTGCTGGTTGCACGACGCCCAGGCGGTTCTGATTCGCTGTCCGAATCCGGCGACATCGCCGGGGCGCTGGTGATGTTTCCGACCAATGCCTCCGAACTCTGCCTGCACAAGATCATGGTGCACCCGGAGTGTCGGGGATCCGGCATCGGTACACAGTTGATGCAGGCCGGCCTGGCCCAGGCCAACACTCCGGTGCTGCTGACCGTCGACCCATCCAACAACGCCGCGGTGGCCCTCTACCAGAACTTCGGCTTCGACGTCCGCGAGCGGATCGACGGCTACTACCGTCCTCACGAGCACCGTCTGATCATGGTCCATCCTGGACCGAGTTGACCTCGCCGCTCGAATCATCTCCAGCCGAAAACGCGTCTCGCAACTCGGGGTCGTCGGCAACCGGTTGACCCACCGAGGGCTCTTCGCCGCGGACGATCCGGCCAATGTTGCTCCGGTGCCGATAGATGATCAGGAGCGGCACCGCCAGCGTGAACGCGGACAGGCTCCATTGCGGACTCCAATCACCCGCCCGCACCATCAACGTGGTCTGCACAACCCCGAACGCCAGCGCTCCCAACAGAGAACCCAGGCTGCCGAGGCGACTGGTTGCCAGCGTCAACACGTAGATCCCCACGGCAGCCAACGTTCCCCAGGGACTGAGCAGCACAACGACCCCCAAGGCAGTCGCCACCCCCTTGCCACCTCGTAGCCCGATCCAACAGGGAAACATGTGGCCCAGGATCGCCATCACACCGACCAGCACCTGGCCGTGCACGACCATCACACTGTCCGGGCCGACCGGCTCGACCCACCGGCTCATCGTTGCCGACACCGCCCAGACCGGTCCCAGCCCCTTCAACGCATCCGGGACCAGCACGGCCACCCCCCATCTCAGGCCCAGCACACGTGCCACGTTTGTGGCTCCGATGTTGCCACTGCCTTCAGAGCGAATGTCGATCCCACCAACCACTCGACCGATGATGTAACCGAACGGAATTCCACCTACCAGGTAGGCCACCGCACATGCAATCACCAGGTAGACGGACGTGGTCATCGGTCTCATGCCGAAGTGGAACAAATCCGGCCACCGGACATGGGCCGCCAGCATCCCAGCACTGACGAGTTAGACTCAATTCGGAGAGGAAAGTCGAGCCATGGCCACGTTTTCGTGGGCAGATCGATCGTCGTGATCGTCCAACATTCGACTTTCGCTCAATTGCTGCTGCATCAGCGTTTGCAGTTCTCCGAAAACTCGGTCGGCCGACAGATCGGTCATACAACGATGGTGTCCCAACGGACAGATTCGCTGTTGGCACGGTCCACATTCAACATCCAGTTGCACGTGAAGCTCTCGCTCATAGCCGGTCTCACTCCAGGCGACATGTGTCGGTCCGAACAATGTCACCACCGGCACGCCGAAAGGGGCCGCGAAGTGCCTGGGCCCCGAATCAGTACTGACCAGAGCCGTGGCGTGTCGGATCACCGCCTTGGTCAGTCCCAGGCTCGAAGCCTCGTCGGACAGCGACACCACGCGTGGATCGCCCGCCCACTCGGAGATCTCTCGAGCCTCCTCCCGCTCTGACGGACCGCAGACCACCACGACCGACTGGTCGGTCGTGTTCACAATCCGCCTGGCCAGTTCGCCAAACGACTGGCTGGGCCAGTGCTTGGCCGCACCAAAAGCCCCACCGGGATTGATGCAGATGTAAGGACGTGGTCCCAGCACGTCGCTTCGCCGGGCACGAATCTCACGCCAGCACGCCTCGTCACTCGCCGAAGTTGCCAGGTGCATCCTGTGATCAGCCGACCGACAGTCCAATTGCGAGGCGAGCTCCAGGTAATCGTCGAGAACCGGATGCGGCACTCCGCCGGATGTCACTTGAACCGGATCGGTCAACAACCACCGTCGCGCATCGCGGGCGAAACCGATCCGGCGGGTGGCCCCCGACAACCAGGCCATCCAGCCCGACCTCAACGAGTTGGGAAACAGCACTGCCACATCGAATCGTTCGCGTCGCAACCGCCGGGCCAGCCTCCAGCCCGACGCTTCGCGCGTCTTGTCACGAAGGTTCCACTCGATCACCCGATCGACCAGCCCGGTCCCCTCGAGCACGTCAGCGACGTACGGTCGCAACACCGCCACCACCTCTCCGTCAGGCCATCGATGACGGATCGCCGCCAGGGCCGGCGTAGCCATCACGACATCACCGATCCAGTTGGGAAGAAACACGGCGATCTTCATGCCATCCCCACACAGAGTGTTCGATGATGCCGACGCCGTTACCCAGCCTTCTGCCAGGTCCCTGACTCGGCCGCACGGATTCGGGCCAGGATCTCGGTCGTCGACAGTCCCGGCACCAGGCCCAGCGGTTTGACATCACCGCCATAAGAAGTGACCAGTTCGCCACCGACGATGTCCTTGACCTCGTAGGTCCCGCCCTTGACCAGCACGTCCGGGCGAAGTGTCTCGATGAGAGCTTCGGGGGTCGCTTCGTCGAAGATCACCACGAAATCGACCACTTCCAAGGCGGCCAGCATTGCCGCTCGCTGGTCCTGCGGGATGATCGGTCGTCCCGGAGCCTTCTCGAGCCCCCGCACGCTCCGATCACTGTTGACCGCGACCACCAGGCAATCGCCCTCGGCCGCAGCCTGCTCAAGACACGCCAGGTGGCCGGCATGCAACAGGTCAAAGCAACCGTTGGTCAACACCACTCTCTGGCCCGATTCACGTCGAGCCGACAACACTTCGGCCAACGTCTCGCGATCACGGATCTTTTCCCGAGCCGACCGTGGCCCTCCCAGCAGATCCGCGATCATCTCACCACGGGTCACCGTGACCACGCCGATCTGTTCGACTTCCAGCCCTCCGGACGTGTTGGCCAGCCGGGCCATCGTCTCGGGATCACAACCGGCCGCAGCCGACAGGCCGATCGTGGCCAGGACCATGTCTCCCGCACCGGTGATGTCATAAACCTCCCGTCGACGAGTCGGCACGTGGCACGTCTCGTCGCCGGCTGTCGCCAGGGCGATCCCGTCGCTGTCCAGGGTGACAAAGGCGATGTCGAGATCCAGGGTTTCACACAGTTCCCCGGCGGCGGCCAGACCATCCTCGATCGTCTCGATCACTCGACCCGTCGCACGAGACGTCTCGGTGCGATTGGGAGTGACCGCCGTTGCCCCCCGGTAAAGCCGGTAATCGGTGGTCGAGGCGGGATCGACAATCACGGGAATCCCCGCCTCACGACCGGCCGAGATCACAGCGGCCAGCAACCCGGGCGTGCAGACGCCTTTGGCGTAGTCGGAGACCAGGACCGCGTCGACCGGCCGCTCGTCTCCTGAAATCATCCGCTCCACCGCCTCGATCAGTTCCTCGGCGATCGGACCGTGCAATGGCTCACGCGATTCGCGGTCGACCCGCAGGACCTGGTGAGGGTGCCGATGTTGAGCCCGACCGATCACCCGGGTCTTGACAGTCGTCGGACGCGATTCGTCGGTCATCACCAGGTCGCTGCTGACGCCCGAGCGGGACAACTGGTGCCGCATCTCGCGACCATCCTCGTCGTCTCCGACGACACCGGCCATCACCACCTCGGCCTCCAGGCCCCGCAGCATGTTCGCCACGTTGGCCGCCCCGCCCAGCCTGCACTCACGACGATCCTCCCGCAGGAGCATCACCGGAGCTTCCTGGCTGATCCGCTCGGCGTCCGCCCAGGTGTAGCGGTCAAGCACCAAGTCGCCCACGACCAACAGCCGCGGATGACCGGCCCCCCGGAGAATCTCGACCAACTCGTACGACATGGCCGGGGATCATCCCGATCCACATGCTACGAGTCAATGTCTCTTGGCGGCGTCTCCACAGAAGGCCATCGCCTAATCGCGATCCACGTCCCGGAGCATCGGCTCGAGTTCCTCGACAAAGTCGTTGACGTCCTTGAATTCGCGGTACACCGAGGCAAACCGCACGAACGCCACCTGGTCGACATCGCGCAACCGACCGAACACCAGTTCGCCGATATCGCGAGAAGGAATCTCTCGATCAAACCCCTGGTAGACCTCCTGCTCAACCGAGTTGATGATCCCCTCGATCTGCTCGTCGCTGACCGGACGCTTGTAACAGGCTTTCTCCAGCCCGACGCGGATCCGTTCACGGTCGAACGGCACCCGCGAACCGTCCTTCTTGATCACCCGCAGTGGCGATTCCTCGATCTTCTCGTAGGTCGTGAATCGCCGTTTGCAGCCCAGGCACTCTCGGCGACGACGGATCGCGTGAGGCTGACTGGCGCGAGAGTCGACAACCTTGGTCTCATCAAATCGACAGAACGGGCACTGCATCGTTCCGCGACTCCCGAGAAACACGTGGCAGGATCATCACCGCCCAACGTGCCGATTACGGTATCCGAGTGAAGCAGATCTGAGAAGACCAGTTGCCGAAACGTCGGCCGTCGGCGATCACTCGTCCGGGGAAAGTTCGGGGACCGCCGTTTCCGAGGGCGGCCTCACCGACTCGCCGTCCTCGGCGTCCTCGCCGCCAGACTTCAACTCGTCCAGGGAC
>DLVV01000262.1:0-1693 GCA_003445035.1 Planctomycetaceae bacterium
CCAGCAGGCGATCGACCACTTTTTGCCGTGCGCGTGCGGAACGGTCGTCGGTGAACTCGCGAATCTGTGCCACGGTCGGTGGAAGGCCGGCCAGGTCGAAACTCACACGTCGCAGCCACGTGAATCGGTCGGCGTCGGCGACCGGTCGCAGGCCGGCGTTTTCGAGTCTCGCCAGGATGTGCCGGTCCACCGGGCCTTGTGGCCACCGCTTGTCCTTGATGCCAGGCGGTTCCGTCGGTTTGAGCGGTTGAAAGGCCCAATGCCGTCGTCCCGCTTCGAAGTCGATCTTGTTCGATCTCGCGGATTTCGTCACGCGGGGATCGTAAGCCCCGTCAGCGACCCAATGCTCGAGAATCCGGATGAGTTTGTCCGGGAGCTTTCCCTTGGGTGGCATTTCGAGGTCCTGGTACTTCACGGCGCTCAGCAGCAGGCTCTTGCCGGGCTTTCCGGGAACCACGGCGGGTCCGGATTGACCGCCCTTCGCCCAGCCGCCTCGGGAGTCGAGCACCAGGCCACCTTTCGCCTTTTTCGCCTGGTGGCTGTGGCACGAGTAACAGTGCTGCTCGAGGATCGGCCGGACGTTCTCGCTGAAGAAGGTCCGGGCTGCCCGACTGTCCTGGGATGTGTCCCCTTTCTCCCGGGCCAGGGACGACGACGACATGGCGCACAAGGCGACCGCCACGACGGCAGGGGAAAACAGCCTGGTGGTGAGAGTTGGCATCGCCCGCAATGTCCCGATTCCAGGAGGATCCGAATCGTAGAGCCGGTGTGAGAAGCACCGGGACTGGTCTTCGGGACGATTCTAACACGACCGGCTGGTTGACACCTGTAACGACCGTCCCGAAAACGGTCGATGCGCGGTTCTGCTCTGCGTGTGAGCAATGCCGCGGTGCGGGGTTCCGGTGGCTGGACCACACCTGGCCACCACCGGTTGTCATTCCTTACGTCGTGTTGCCTCCTTCATTTTCAGACGGGCCTGGGCGATTTCGTTGTCGAGGTCGAATCCCAGGGGCTTGTTGGCGGTGAACTTTTCGCGGGCTGTGCGGATCGCCTGGAGGGCGCCGTCGGGAGTCGGCACCTGGTAACCCGACTCCCACCAGCCCATGTGTTCGCTGTATAGCCATGCGTATTCGTCGGTGGTCTTCAGCGCGTGATAGATGTTCTGCTCGAAGAGCCGCAGACGGGTTTCCGGCGTCATGTAGTGCGGTGGCCAGTACCTGGTTGTGGTTCGATTAACGGCGAGCTGGTAGTTGGCGAAGATGGCCACGCCGGCTTCCATCTTCCTGCGGTACTTCTGCCACAGGCGACGTGGCACGAGCTCCAGGGCTCGCTGCTTGATGTCGTGATAACCTCGGAAGTAGTCCTCGGTCGTCAGGTATCCGTAGGCCTGCTCCTGGCCGTCGACGATTCGCACACGGGGGCCGGCCGCTTCGATCAACCCGTCGATGAAGGCTGGGAGCAGCCCGTAGGAGGACAGCTGGGCCAGTTTTCGACCGGCATCCGGAGTCCGGTTCACGTAGCTGTGGGCCAGGGACAGCAACAACACGATGTCCGGGAAGCGTGACTGGATGGCCTCCATCATCTGCCGTCCGCGGTGCCGGATCTGCGTGGCGTATTCCTCGAAACTCTTCGTGTCAGCCAGCTTCTGTTTGCTGTAGACGAAAAGCCGTTCCTTGTAGTCCTCGACATCGAA
>DLVV01000262.1:2017-3930 GCA_003445035.1 Planctomycetaceae bacterium
TTCCAGCCCTTGGCACCAACTTCCCTGGCCACTTCGGCCCACAGGCGTGCGTTGTGCAGTGGGGCACTGAAGTCATCGAACCAGTCGAAGTCTCCCGGTTGCACTGTGAATCTCAGGAAGTTGTCCGTGAACCGTTTGAATTTCGTGTTCGCCAGGATCTGGATCATGGGAGCCAGGTCCTGGCGGTTGAACTTCTGTCTGCCGAAACATTCCCAGTCAAACGTGAAGTCCTTGCCGGCCTTCTTGCCACTGAAATTGCTCAGAACGATCCCGTCCAGGGGCAGTTCCTCAACCTGGCGAATGGTGTTCTGGACCTTGGCCGGGTAGGCGACGTCGGTGCCCCAGCCGATCAGTTTCTTGATCGGCCGATGGGCGGGCCGGTCTTCGTCGGCACTCAGGGGACGCAGTGGAATCGCGCCCAGTCCGGACAGAGAGGCTGTGACAAACGAGCGTCGTGAGATGGGAAACATTGGAGACCGAGAAGGAATGGAGTTCATGGCCGGAGAGCTGGCGACTGATGTGCGTGGGCCCGATGAATCGATCGGGTTTCCGGTCGGCCAAGTGACATTGAGCACGTCCCGGTCACCGTGACGCTGCCGGGGGCGGTGCAGGCAGAACCGTGAAACCCAGTTTGCTCTTGCCGTCTTTCTCGAAGAGCACGATCACGCGTCCGTCGGGCAGGACACCGACGTCGCTGTAGCCCGAAGGCCCCTGGTAGTACTGGCGTTTCCACGGCCAGGTTTTGCCGTCATCGTAGCTGGCCCACAGGGTTCCCTGCACACGCCCGGTGGCCAGTCCCGGTCCGGAATACAGGATGACGCCAGGCCGGCCGTCCCGGGGCCAGGAGTAACGCACGACTGCTCCCTGGCAGGAGGGATCGGGAAGGTCCTTCGCATATCGAAAGCGGGTCGTGTCTGTTGTGCCTCCGTCGGGGATGACTGTCAGGCCCCGTTGCTTCGTCGAGGTGCGGCCGTTGAAGAGCACCGACCCATCAGTCAATTCGACTCCCTTGGCCTCGCCCAGGGCCGCACCGCCGGAGAGCAGGACGCCGCCGGGTTTCCAGGTCACCCCGTGATCGTCGCTGTAGACGACACCGGCCACCCAGTGGGCGGCACCGGTGGTGTAGTTCATCGGCACGATCAGGCGTCCGGCTGTTTTGCCACGCCCGGTCACAAAACCACCGCCGGGGCCCGGCAGAATGACCTCGCGGCCGGACTTCAACTGGTCGCGGATGGTCTGGCTGACGTCCCTGGGCTTGGCCCAGGTCCTGCCGTCGTCGTCGCTGAAGGTCACAAACTGGCGAACGAATCGGCGTGGGTTCCAGCCCTGGGCCAGCGTGGCGATGTCGATCCGTCCCATGAAGAGCCAGATCCGCCCCGTATCCGGGTCCACGATCGGAGAAGGGTTGTTCACCGAGTGTTTTCCGTCATCCATGACGACGATCTCCGGGCCCCACGTCTTGCCGCGATCCTCGCTGCGGCGGAGAACCGTGTCGATGTCACCGATGTCACGCCCGTTCAGCCGACGGGCTTCGGCGAAGGCGAGGATCGTGCCTTTCCGGGACACCGCCAGGGCCGGGATGCGATACGCCGCCGCCGAGCCGGATTTGTCCGAGGGCTTGCCCGAACCGTCGAAGATCACCTCGATCGGAGCCGCCGACTGGAAGTTGGTTGTCAGCTTGTCGGAGAACTTGTCGGCCGTCAGCTTGATGCTGGCGATCTTCGTGGCACTCTTGAGCCCGTCGAACCACAGATGGAGATTGACGTCCGGGTCGATCGGCTGCTCGTTCAGCTTCTTGTCGTCGTAGAAGAAAGAGATCCTGGCACCGGTTCGTTTGACCGCCAGCGAGTGCAGTTTGCCGTCGAACGGGTTGTTGCCGCAGTCGGCCGCAAACGGTTTCAACGGAAGAGACC
>DLVV01000262.1:4306-6509 GCA_003445035.1 Planctomycetaceae bacterium
TCGGTGATGGTGATATTCGGGAACCGGTTCAGGTGGACCGAGCAGGAGAAGACCACCTTGAACTCGCAGTCTCCCAGTGCCGATTTCGCCGTCGAAAACCGCGAATGGTTGTTGCGACCTCCAAACACCAGTGGAACATCATAGAGGCCGTCCCTGGTCGTTCCCGCGCAGTGCACCCACTGTCCCCAGAAGGGGTCGCCGGGAATGTAGGGACGTTCGGGGGTGATGCCCTCCGGCCAGTCCAGCGCTGTGTGAACCAGCCGGCCATCGCGGACGACGTGGAGTTCTGCGGCGTCCAGGGACGTGACCAGGCCGAGTAGCACTGTGGCCGTCAGTAGCAGCGAGTGGGTTGCCGGCCTGATTGTCACGGTCGCCTCGCTTGTTGGTGACCTCGTGCGGATCGTCGCGGTGTCGTCCGGGGGCGTCCCGGGGTCGTTACTTTGCGGCACCGTAGGTGTAGGAGACGATCTGGCCCAGGGCCACGTCTTTGACGACCTGCTTTTTCCTGTCGGGCCAGAGGATCTCGATCGCGACCGGGCCCTTGTGGTCACCGAGGCCAAAGTGCAGCCGGATGTCGTTCTGGTTCCCCTCGCCTGTGCCGGCCTCGACCTGGCGGGTGTAGGTCTTCTTGCCGATTGTGATCCTCACCTGGGCACCCACCGCCGCGCGGTTCACTCGGGCTCCGTCACCCCGCAGGGACACGCCCAGCCAGCTCTTCTTGCTGACCGTGTTCTGGAACAGTTTCCCGCCACTGATCAGGTCCAGGGCTCCGTCGTTGTTGAAGTCCGCCCAGGCGGCCTGGTAGGTCGGCGGAAGTCCGGCCACTCCGGCCTTGGCACTGACGTCGGTCACCTTGAATGCCCCGTCGTTGCGGAACAACACCGGGTTGTTCTTGCGGCCAAATGACGCCGTGCCGTAGACGGTCGTGAAGAACACGTCGAGGTTCCCGTCGTTGTCGTAATCACCGACGCTGGGCGTCGCGTACGATTCCTGGTAGTGCACTCCGCAGGGGCCGAGGTCCTTGAACTTGTAGGCCTGCTTGGCTCCGAGGTTCTGAAGGAACCGTGACTTGGGCTGGTCTCCCCGCCCGTCCACATGGGCGAAGTTGCCGGCAAAAATGTCGATCAGGCCGTCGTTGTTGAAGTCTCCCCAGGCCGATCCGATCGAGTGTCCACCTCCGAACCCCTTCGACGTGGCGATCACTCCGAACTTCTTCGCCGATTCGGTGAAGGCGGCCTTGCCGTCGTTGAGCCAAAGCAGGTTTGGCTGGAGACGGTAGCTGGAGACGTAGACGTCCAGGTCACCGTCCTGGTCGAAATCGCAGGCCGTGACACCACGGGCACGGGTCTGGCTCTTGGACAGGGCGAGCTTGAAGGACTTGCCCTTCTGGCTGAGGAGGACCTGGAACGGCCAGGTGATTCCCTTGCCCCAGTCCTCGTAGCCCCCGATGTAGATGTCGACGAACCCGTCGCCGTTGAAATCTCCCCAACACGCACCACGGGACACCGACGGCGGCAGTTCGGGCAACTTGACCGCCGTGAATTTCATCTTGCCGTCGTTGTGGTACAGCTTTCGGGCGGACCAGGAGAACAGGTCCACGAGCCCGTCGTTGTCGAAATCGGCCGCCACTGAGGTCGGGACTTCGGCAACCCGCTTGAACGTTTTGCCCTTCTCGTTTTTCCAGACACCGCCTGCCGTGCACAGATCGACCCAGCCGTCGTTGTCCAGGTCCACCCAGCAGGCGGCACCGTTAGGGTTCTTGAGTCCGGTTGCTGCCGTGACGTCCTTGAACACGGGGGCCTGTGCGGCCAGCGGGCTGGCCAGGACAGTCGCCAGCAGGGCGAATCCGAGTACGGGAAACCGGCGGCAATGACCAGGCGACGGGGACAATCGGTTCATGTTATGTTCCTTACGGGATGTGGACACCTGGCGGCAGGGGTCTCTTATGGCCCGGCATTATTGAACATTCTTGCTCCGGTGAACAGCGACCGGGACGCTCGGACTCGCCACGGCATACGCCTCGCCGGAACCGCGGCGTATACTGGACGCTTCGTCTGTCTTGTGGAGTCGACGTTCGTCGACGGGAGTTCCGATTTGTTCGCTCGATCCAACTTCGTGACCGCTGCCGCTGCCGTGGCGGTGTTGATGGCGTGGGGGGTGTTGTCGGCTGCCGAGAAGCCGCCCGCGAAGGCGAAAGCGAAGG
>DLVV01000262.1:6809-9567 GCA_003445035.1 Planctomycetaceae bacterium
GCGAAGGCGAAAGCGAAGGTCGACTTCTCGCGAGCGATCCGCCCGTTACTGGCCAACAAGTGCCTGAAATGTCATGGGCCGGGACAACAGCAGCGAGCCAGCGAACTGAGGCTGGATCTGCCCAAAAGCGCGATCGGGACGGCGATCGTGCCGGGTCGTCCGGACCAGAGCGAACTGGTGAAGCGGATCACCAGCAAGGATCCGCAGAAGCGGATGCCGCCACCTGAGAGCAAGCTGGAATTGACCGACCAGGAGGTCGCCCTGCTGAAGGCGTGGATCTCCGAAGGGGCTGACTACACGGTGCACTGGTCCTTCGTCTCGCCGGTTCGACCGGACCCGCCCGAGGTGGTCGGTTCGGACTGGATTCTCAACACGATCGACCGTTTCGTACTCTCGCGAATCGAACGGGCCGGTCTGAAACCCTCGCCGTCCGCCAGCCGCGAATCGTTGATCCGCCGCCTGACTTTTGATCTGACCGGGTTGCCGCCCACCGGAAGCGAAATCGACCGGTTCCTGTCCGACAAGAGTCTGCGGGCTTACGAACGGCTGGTTGACCGATTGTTGAGTTCTCAGCATTACGGTGAACGGATGGCGCAGACGTGGTTGGACCTGGCGAGATTCGGCGACACCAACGGATACGAGAATGACAGCGATCGATCGATGTGGCTTTACCGCGACTGGGTCATCAACGCGTTCAACACCAACATGCCGTTCGATCGCTTTGCGCTGGAACAGGTGGCCGGAGATCTCTTGCCGCACGCCAGCACCTCGCAACAGATCGCCAGCGGTTTCAACCGCAACACGACGTACAACGAGGAGGGTGGGTCGGATCCCGAGGAATTCCAGGTCGTCTACGCGGTCGAGCGAGCCAGCACCACGGGCACCGTCTTCCTGGGACTGACTCTTGGCTGTGCACAGTGTCATGAACACAAGTACGACCCGATTTCGCAGGAGGAGTTCTACAGCTTCTACGCGTTCTTCAACAGTGTCGACGGCGAGAAGGGGGCCCAGGGACATGACATCCCGCTGCCACCACTGCTGGTCCTGTCGACTCCGCAGCAGAAGGTCGAATCGCGGCAACTGGTCAAGGACCTCGAAACGCTCGACAAGACGATCGCCGCCGAAGTGGCCAAGGTGAAATTGCCCCAGCCGGCCTCGGGAACGACGTCCCCGGCTGCCGCCGCGCCGCCGAAGCCAACAGGCAAGGACCACGACGGCTATTTCGACAAACAGTCCGCATGGGAAACGCACGCCAAGCAGCATCTCCTCTCCAAGCTTCCCAAGGCGGTGCAGAACGCGTTGAAGGTTGAGCCCGGAGATCGGGATGCCAAGCAAAAGACAACGCTGGCCAACCACTTCGTCCGCTTCGGGTACTCGCCGGCTCGCAAGATCTTCACTCCGCTCAACGAGCAGCACAAGAAACTGACTGATCGCCAGGACAAGCTCAAGACGCTGACTCCGTCGACGATGGTCATGAAGGAAATGCCCAAGCGACGTCCGGCGTTTTTGTTGCTGCGAGGTGATTTCCAGCAGAAAGGCACCCAGGTTGAACCGAATGTGCCGGCAATCTTCAAGGCCCTGCCAGAGGGGGCACCGAGGAACCGACTGGGGCTGGCTCGCTGGCTGATCGACCCCGAACATCCGCTGACGGCCCGCGTGGTGGTCAATCGGCTCTGGACCCGGTTCTTCGGTGCCGGGCTGGTGCGAACTCCCGAGGACTTCGGTGTGCGGGGTGAGTTCCCGACGCATCCCGGTCTGCTGGACTGGTTGGCCGTCGAGTTCATGCGGGTCGGCTGGAACGTCAAGGCCCTGCAGAAACAGATCGTGATGTCGGCCGCCTACCGACAGGCGTCTCGGTACGACCAGGCGATCGGTCGGCGTGATCCTTACAACCGCCTGTTGACGAGGCAGAACCGGTTCCGGCTCAGTGCCGAGTCGATCCGTGACACGGCGCTGGCCGTCAGCGGACTGCTGGACGACCGGATTGGTGGTCCGAGCGTCTACCCGTTTCAGCCAGACGGGTACTACAGCGACAAGGGGCGCTGGAAGTGGCCTCAGAGCACCGGCCGCGACCTGTATCGCCGCGGGCTGTACACCTTCTGGCGGAGGACGACCACTTATCCCAGTTTCCAGATCTTTGATGCTCCCACTCGCGAGCTCTGTACCGTGCAGCGGCCGCGAACCAACACCCCGTTGCAGGCGCTGGTGACGCTGAACGAACGGACATTCGTGCAGGCGGCCCATGCCCTGGCCACCCTTGTGTTGCGCGGGACGGACGACTCGGACAAGTCGCGGCTGGATCGCGCGTTTCGGGTCGTTGTTGGAAGGCGTCCTGACAAGTCCGAACAGAAGATCCTGGGAGGGATTCTCGAGTCCCAGCTCAAGCACTATCGCCAGGACACCAAGGCCGCCCAGGCCCTGGTGGCACAGGGGACAGTGGATTCCAAGGGGCTTGACCCGGCGGCACTGGCGGCCTGGACCAGCCTGGCCAACGTTCTGTTGAACCTGGACGAGACAATCACCAGGGAATGAATGACATGACATCACCCGTACTACCATTGAGACCCGGGCCGTTTGGTCACGTCTCGCCGCGCCGCCAGTTTCTGGCCCGGACCTCGGGGGGCCTCGGTGCAGCCGCCCTGGCCGGTCTTCTGCAGGACCAGCTCCGGGCGGCCCCTGGCAACCGGCGACCGGGATCGCTGGCAACCACCCACATTCCGGCCCGGGCCAAGCGGGTGATCTACCTGTTCATGGCCGG
>DLVV01000413.1:0-278 GCA_003445035.1 Planctomycetaceae bacterium
CTGGAGCTTTGGACTGCACAGCAATAGCGGCGAGGGAGCACTCAATCGAGGCATCATACCGTGGGCGAGATTCATGGGATCACCCCGCGGAAAGGACCCCAATCACGACACCGGCGGCATTCTGCTGCCGTTTGTTTCCCCCGGATTCACTGGTGCCAAGCCGGTGATGATCACCAACAACGACTGGCATCACGTTGCCTGGCAATTTCGTTACCAGGACCAGACACACTTCTTCTTTCTCGATGGCAAGCTGATCCGCCGAATTCAGCTTCCGATCC
>DLVV01000413.1:610-5038 GCA_003445035.1 Planctomycetaceae bacterium
ATCGTCGTGAACGACGCCGTCGATGTTGGTGTGCCATTTGTTGTCGGCGGCTTTCCCCACTCACAAGATCCTCCATTCCATCTGAAATGGGGAACGTTTGAAGGCCAGATCGACGAATTGAGGATTTCGAGTGTCATTCGCTATCCGCTTGCCGATGCACTGGCGATCATTCGGCAGAAGCTCCCGGAAGGCAGCGTCAACATCCCCTACAACGTCGAACTCGGCACGGATGCTGCCAGCGGCGATGTCACATGGAAGATCGTCGATGGTCGTTTGCCACGCGGGTTGACCCTGGGCAGCAAAGACGGGCGGATTCACGGAACACCCACAGCGACCGGCACGCCCGGTGCCTTCACGATCGAAGCCCGCGACGCGTCCGGCGCGACAAGTTCCCATCGTTTCGTGATCACCGTGGCGTCAGGCGAGTTGTTGACGGAATCCCTGCCACCGGCCGTTGTGGGCGAGCCATATCTCGCGGCGTTCAGCACGCGACACCTGGCCGCGCCTCTCAACTGGGAGATCCTCAAGGGGAAACTGCCCGAAGGCATCGAACTGAAGGCCGCGGGGCGACGCGATTCGGCAAAGGCATCGGTTTCGCCGAATTCGGACGGCCGGCGTCGCTCCGTCTCCCGGATCGTTCTTCGCGGCACGCCCCGGGTCGTAGGCCGGGCCCCGTTGACGCTCCGGGTGACCGACGCGAATGGCGAGAGCCGGATGCGGAACGTCGTGCTGAGGGTACTGCCCAGAGAACTGATCGCGATCAAATCGGACCGGCATACGGTTGCCCTGTTCGACTGGCAGGGACCCAACGGCAAGCTCATCCCAGACCGCCTGGGCAACGTGGCACACACGCTGACCTGGACCAACATGGGCGGCGACCGCCGCGTGCAATGGCCGGGACGCCGAAAGAGGTTTCCGCAGTTCACCGGACACGGCGAACACGGATTCGCGACCGCGGGGAAGGGACTGGCGAAGCTGGACTTCAAGACATGCCGCAGAGAGTGGACGCTGGAAGCCTGGGTCCGGCGCGGTGGGCCTCTGCAGGCGTTCGGTGGCACGGTGAACAAAAAGCAGAACCCATTCCATTTCGGGCACGTCTGCGGTACGTACGACAGGACAAAGAGAGGCGTGTGGGAGCTGTACTTGTCGGACGCAAAATCGATGGACGGCAGCATGGCACCCGGCATACATTTCTTCGGCGCAGAAAAGGACCAGTCGCTGGAAAACCTCGACCCGTGGCACCGCCCACAGGGGCTCGTCGGCCGACGAGCCGATGCGGGCATTGGCGATACCGAGTGGCATCACGTCGCCTGGCAATACAACTACGCCGAAGATCTGCACGAGTTGTTTCTCGATGGCCGCTTGATCTGGAAGATGGCAAGTCCCGACGGTCGCAAGCTCGTAAACAACCGCAAGCACGATGCCCAGTTCAGTGTCAGCACACGGCTCACCGGATACTCCCGCTACGGAGGTGGCTTCAACTACCTCGGCGAAGGCAACTTCTTCGGCCAGATCGGCGAGATCAGAATCTCCAATGTTCGCCGATACGGTCGCTGACGAAATCGTCAGTGACTCGCAACGGGAATGGGTGGCGTGGTTCGGATCTGGCGGTTACCGCCTCTGAGTTGAACGCCGGGGTCGGGGTGGGGAGATTCACTGGCTCAGCATCCGGGCCGTCCCGATCTGGAACGTCGGCCGGGACGGCATGTCCATTGCCGTGCGACGGTAGAAGGCGTAGTTGCCGTAGGCACATCCGGCCAACAGGTCGGGCCGACCGTCCCCGTCGATGTCGTGGACGGCCCAGTACGGGCCGTGCTTCATCAGGTTGTACAACGGTCGGCCCCACAGCGAGAGCGGTCGCGGGTGATCGAACCGCGGTTCCGTTCGGGTCCCGATATTGCGGACAAACATCGGCTGGCACTTGGTATTGGTCGGACCCCAGTGGCAGATGAGATCCAACAGGCCGTCGCGATCCCAGTCGGCGGCGATGGCCTGGCTGGTGATGTACCCCGGGCACTTCAGCGGCTTGCCGTCCGGATGGGTGATCACACGATCTCGTCGCAGCCTCAACTGGCCCTCTCCGTCACGGTATTGGACAAACAACGCATAGGCTTCGGCATACCCCCCGGAGTGACGCGTCCGCCCGTCGGCATGGACCATGTCGACCAGGCCGTCGCCGTTGAAGTCACCGAAGCCGGCCCGCGCTCGCCAGCCGAATGGGGAAGCCGGGTCGAGCATCCGCTTGTTCCACTTCCCGGAGCCGGCCCCCAGACGACGGGCCGTCTCCTTGAGCGTCTGTGAGGTCTCCGGGTATCCGTCGACCAACACCTGCTGCCGCGGCCCGAATTTCGGATCGGCCCGTGTCCCCACGTTCCGATACCAGAACACGCGGTTGGTGATGTTGGGCAGCATCAGGTCGGGCAACTTGTCACCGTCCCAGTCCACGTACGAAGGGAAGGGGTACCCCATGTCGTGGAAGTACCCCCGGATTCCGGGGAACACCTGGCTCATGAAGATCCGGATCGGCCGGCCGTCCGACGGGATCTGCCGCGGCAAGGCAAATCGCGGCCGCCGGTCGGTCCCCTCGTTGAGGATCACCGTGGGCCAACCGTTGCCTCCCCCGACCACCAGGTCCCAGTCGCCGTCACCATCCCAGTCGCAGGGGAACGGTGACGCCTGGTCTCCGGCAACCACGTCGGCCGACCGGCTGGCGATCACGCGGCTCCGCAACCGGATGTCTCGCTGGCCTGACGGGCCGAGAAGTTCCAGGAAACGAACCGAATGAGTTCGCTTGTCGTTGAGCAGCAGGCCGCGGCGTCGGGGAGTGTCGACGGCGGCCAGGAACGTGCTGTGTTTCAACGGGCTCCCGGGAAATCGCCTGGGGGGTCCGAACCGCGGTGTTTTGCCGCCGAGGTTCTTCCGCCACGTGACCAGGTTGCCTCGGTAGGGTGTCTGGGCATCGGGATCGAGAATCAAGCCGACCGCATCCCGTCGTCCGTCGCCATCGACATCCAGGAAACAGGCGCGGCAGCCACAGTCGATCACCACCTCGCGGGCCAGCCGCATCGGCCATCCCCGAGGGTTCGTGTTCTTCAGGAAGTAACAACGCGGGTCGCGGACCAGATCGTCCTGGTCACTGAACATCCGTCCCACGACCAGGTCCAGCGCGCCGTCCCCATCCAGGTCCACCACGCGAACCGGGCCCCACCAGTGCCCCTCTGAATCGGCGGCCGCGGGATCCGACGGCAGAGGAAACTTGCGATCGAAGACAAACTCGGGCATCCCGCCGGCATCACGACGTCCGCTGTTCAGGAAGACGTGCACGAACTTGTGGATGCTCCTGTCGGGCTGGAAGCGGGTGGTTTTGCTGGTGGTGGTGTAGATCACGTCGGGGCGTCCGTCCCGGTTGACATCGACCACGTCGGCGACCAGGTACGGTCCCATGAAGTGCCTCGACTGGTCATCGCCGGCCGATTGCTTGTACCTCAGCCTGACCATCTCGCCGAATTCGAGTTCCCCGTGTGCCTTGGCCACCACTTGGGGAATGCAGACGATCCCGCCCAGTTTTCCCCCGGGCGAGTAGTAGTGAGGCAGGGTGCCGACAAGATCAAGCCGTCCGTCGCCGGTCAGGTCGACCAGCCGGGCAGGGAACCTCATCGTGACCGGCCGCGGCACACCGGCGTTGTAGGACACCAGGTCGCCGACGCCGACCAGGGGTGTGAACCGCCGGGGCTGCAGAACGGGCCGAACGGCCGCCGTTCGAAACCGGATCTCGTAGGCCTTCTGGTCGGGTCGAGCGGCAACCCACTGCACCCGTCCACGGTTGCTGACCCCGAAACCGTCTCCCAGCGAATGGGCCACAACTCGGCCGGTCCCCATCTCGCGAACCTCGATGCTGTTCGGGTCGAGGACTCCCGTCGCGTTGATTGCTGCGAGGACCTTGTCGAAGTCGACAAGTGGATCCAGCGGCACGTTCTCGACAGGAAGTTGCGAGGTGACGGTCACGGGAATGCTGTAGCTTGCTGCCAGCTCAACTGGTGGCTCGGCCCACACCTCGCCTGACAGCAAGTCCGCCGCCCAGGCGGCAACCATTGCCAGCAGCAATATGAAGGCAATCGCCCCGGTAAGTAGTCGCGTCATGCTCTCCTCTCCCTGGCCATTGTCCGAGCGAATTCTGGCAACGCATATGACGCCGCTGAGTCATTCCACAAGGCCATCCCCGGTCGAAGTATTCCGCCGGATGATGTGAAGCCCCGTAGCGAGCATGGCGGCGAGATACCTACCGGCGACACGGGAGTCGATTGTGGTCAGTCCACCTGAGGTTTTTGCGAGTGTGCGGTATCGGCCGCGTCGAAGAAGTCGAGAAACTTATCTTCGAAGCCGTGCATCAGCGACATCGCGTGTCGGCCACCAGGCACTTCCTTGTAC
>DLVV01000413.1:5354-6546 GCA_003445035.1 Planctomycetaceae bacterium
CCTTGTACCCTTTGGCCTTCACGGCCTTGACGAACTGCCGAGAGTAGACAACCGGGACCACGCGGTCGCCGTCGCCGTGCAGGTTAATGATGAGCGGCTGCCGCGTGCCAGGCTCGATGGATGCCGGCTTCTCGACGAAATAGGGTTCCGGTTCTGTCTCCCCCTTCGGCACAAAGGACAACTCCTTTGCCGGCGCGGGGACACCTTCGTTGCGCCACCAGCGGATTTCGCTCTTGGCACCCTGTTTGCCGTTCACCCACGCACCGTCACAGGAGGCGACGATGTCCGGCCGTTTGTCACCGTTCAGGTCGGCGGTGATCACCTGGTTGGCCCCGTGGAACTTGTCCTGCAAGCTGTGGACGACCCACTGGTCGGGGCCACGGTTCTCAAACCAGACGACGCGATCGCCTCCAGGCGTCGTTACGGGTTGTCCATACAGTCGGGGCGTGTTGGCCCAGGCGGTTGCGATCACGTCCACATCTCCGTCGCTGTCCAGGTCCTTGGCAATCGCCTCAAAGGCAAACGGCAGGCGACTGATCCGATGCCTTTTCCATAACCGACCAGCCTTGGGATCACGCACGTTCTCGTACCAGACCACTTCGTGCCGTTCCACTTTCGGGTCGATCGTCGTGAGCATCCCATGGGCCATCACCACGTCGAGATCTCCGTCGTCGTCCATGTCTGCCGGATGACCGTGGCACGGGCCTCGCGAGGTGTTGTCGATGACGTGTTTTTTCCAGCGTCCCGATGGCGTTTTGCCGAGGTTCTCGTACCAGACGACCTGCGACCCGTGGTTCTTCTCCTCCGCCGAACGGTTTCGCCGCCCCATGGTGGTCGCCAGCAGGTCGGTCTTGCCGTCATTGTTGAAGTCACCCACGTCGATGGTCCGAGAATCTTCTTTCATCTCCTTGTCGATCATGTGATGCGTCCACTCCCCGTCCAGGCCCTGCTTGCCGGGGTTCTCGTACCAGTTGATCTGACCGCTGGNNTCGTACCAGACCACTTCGTGCCGTTCCACCTGGGGATCGATCGTCGTGCGCATCCCATGCGCCATCACCACGTCGAGATCTCCGTCGCCGTCCAAGTCTGCCGGATGACCGTGGCACGGACCCCGCGAGATGTTGTCGATGGTGTGTTTTTTCCAGCGTCCCGATGGCGTTTTGCCGAGGTTCTCGTACCAGACGACCTGCGA
>DLVV01000230.1 GCA_003445035.1 Planctomycetaceae bacterium
GCAGGCGATATGATTCATTCGCTCTGGGAACTCATCGAGTACGGGTCCTCGATCATTACACTGTATCCCGGTGACGTCCTCAACAGCGGCACATCGGGTGGTACGACCGCAGGTGCTACGGCTCAGCGAGGCCAGAGCGGATATCTCCAGCCGGGGGAGACGATCGAGGCTAGCATTGAAGGCATCGGTACGCTTCGAATGCCCGTAGTGGCCGGCCCTCCTCTGCCCGACGGCCTTGCCGGTTCGTATCTGCCGCCGGTGAGTAGCTACAGGAATCGGCGCTAGGAAGATCCACGGTGGATGGGTGAACAAGTTCATTCCGAAGCCGGATGCTGGCCCGAGCAAGGTGCTCGGCAAGCGGCTGTTGTTCCACTAGCCTGCGATCGCACCTGGTTTAGCGCAAATCTCTGCTTCGGTTTTACACTCGGCAGGCGCATCCTTGGACGGTTCCCGGAATCCGCTAGCAAAGGACGGGAAGGCCAGATTTTCCCTGGGGGGCATGTTCGTTGTTCGGTGGCGGCCCCCACCAATCCTTGACTCATGATCTGAACCTGATGAAGGATGTGCCTGACGTAGACTGTTGTACCTGACCTTCAGGCGGAAGAAGCAGAAACGAGGACCTCATGAGAATTCGAATCTTTCCGGCAGTTTTGATCGCAACTTTTGCTTTCACACTCCCGGTCAACGCCGATCCGATCAAATTCGCCCGCTACCCCCACAGTAGCCACGGCCAGATCGCCTTCAGCTACCACGGCGACATCTGGGTTGCCGACAACGATGGCGTCAACGCACGCCGGTTGACAGCTCATGTTGCCAACGACACGTTTCCGCGCTTCTCGCCCGACGGCCAATGGATCGCGTTCACGTCGAATCGGATGGGAAACAACGACGTGTTCGTGGTTTCGGTGAACGGGGGGGTGCCGCAACAGCTGACGTTCCATACGACCAGCGACACCGTGCAGTACTGGACGCCCGACGGGGAGCGGATCATTTTTTCGACCTCGCGCGGGGCGCACGCGTTTTATACACCCCTTTACTCGGTGTCACGGATGGGGGACCTGCCGGTGCAGATGGGTATGGACCAGGGTGCAGCGGGGATGATTTCGCAGGATGGGAGGACGGTTGCCTTCAACCGGTACGGGATGCGCTACTGGCGCAAGGGGTACCGGGGCAATAGCCAGACCGACATCTGGTTGCAGGACCTGGCGAGCGGAGAGATCAGTCAGCTCACCGATACCGACACCGGGCAGTTCCGCGAGCACACACAGGACGCCTACCCGATGTGGGGTGCCGACGGGATGGTGTACTTCATGTCGGAGCGTGACGGGACTTTCAATATCTGGAAGATCGCGCCCGACGGTAGCGGCCTCGCGCAGGTGACGGACCACGGTTCCGACGGCGTGCAGTACCCGTCGATCAGCCCCGATGGGTCGACGATTAACTACGAGAACGAGTTCGAGGTGTGGACGTTGGCAGTGCCCGGCGGGGCACCCGAAAAGATTAGCATCGACCTCGACTTTGATCCCAAGAGCAACATGGTCGAGTATCTCACGTCGGAGAGCCAGGCCGACGGCTTCTACCCGTCGCCCGAGGGTCGCTATCTGGCTGTCGACTACCACGGTGAGATCTTCATCGTGCCGACCAACTCCGACGTGGGGGAGAAGACGCAGGTGACAGCGAGCGGCTGGCGACAGCGGACGGCGGTGTGGTCGCCGGATGGTGAGAGGCTTGCGTACATCTCGGACGAGAGCGGCGATCAGGAAGTGTGGACCTACGACGTTGACAGCGGCTCCTCGACGCGCCTGTCAGACCACGAATCCGAGAAGGGCCGTCCGATCTGGTCGCCAGATAGCTCGAAACTGGCGTTCTCGGCATTCAACTCGCTGATGGTTGCTGACATCGAGAGTGGCGTGGTGACCGAGGTAGGCACCAACGTGGAACGCGGCTTTCAGATCGGCAACTTTTCGGCCGACGGCAACTGGCTAGTGTACTCTCGCCGCAACGAGGATCTCGATCAAGAGGTCTACCTATTCGAGATCGAAACGCGTACCGAGCACAATCTGACGCAGGACCCGTTTACCGACAGCGCCGGGTTGATTACGCCGGATGGTGCGCACGTAGTGTTCCGTTCGAATCGCGCCGACGGAACGAACCAACTCTTCAAAGTGTCGCTGGAGCGGCTGACCGAGGATCCGGATGACCCTGTGGTGAAGGAGCGGAACCTGCTCGAGGCGGAGCGGTCGGGTCGAGGCGGGCAAGGCGGCGACAAAACCGGTGGTGACACCGGAGGCGCCGACCAGGATGAAGCGCCATCCCTGATCTCTGTTGATACCGACGGCATCCGGCGTCGAGCCGTCCGGCTCACGAACGACAACACCGGCGTCGGCAACGCCTTCTTCTTCTCCAACAACGGCGAGACGATCTACTATATTGGCGCCGACCAGGGTGGCCGGGCGCTGTTCTCGATCCCGCTCGCGGGCGGCGACGCCAACCGCATGGCCGGTGGTGGCTTTGGCGGCATCACGCCGACGGCCGACGGCTCGATGGTTTTCTTCCGCCAGGGAGGTGGTGGTTCCGGTTCCGTCATGAGCATGCCGCTGCGCGGCGGCAACCTGGAGAACCGCCAGGAGCGCGTCGAGTTCGAGTTCACAGTGACCGTCGACAAGCAGGTCGAGTGGCGCCAGATCTTCGACGAGGCCTGGCGCGTCATGAAATACCGGTTCTACGACGCCGACATGCACGGAGTCAATTGGTCGTCGGTGCGCGAACGTTACGAAAGCCTCTTGCAGTACGTCGGTCAGAACCAGGACCTGTACGACCTGACCAACGAGATGATCGGTGAGCTTAACGCGTCCCATACCGGCGTAAGCGGCCCCAGCGGCATCGATCAGCCGGAGACCTACGGCACCTCCGAACTCGGCTTCGAGATCGTGATCGATGGAAATAACTATGTCGTTGGCCATATTTATAGAAACGGGCCGGCCGACAAAGAGTGGATCGATTTGCAGGTTGGTGACATGGTGCTCGCAATCGATCAACAGCGTGTCCGACCACCACAGAACTACTGGCAGGTCCTCAACCAACCGCTTAAC
>DLVV01000014.1 GCA_003445035.1 Planctomycetaceae bacterium
TTCTCGAGGATGTTGTAGGCATGAGAACGGAACCGGAACTCGGTGAAGATCGCCGCGACACGAGGTCGCTTCCGGTTTCCGGCGGTCGCGGTCCCGGCGAACAGGGCGGGAGCCAGGGTCCAGGCGGCCGAACGGACCAGGAGATCTCGACGTGTCAGTTCACGGCTGGGCGAGGTCATGAGTCCGTGTCCCTGGTGCGGAATCTGGGCGGCCAGCGGCCGCGGCGAGCAGGCTCATTGTAGGTGTTGCCTCATCCGGCTGCACGCTATGATCGCCCGGACCATGAGCAGTTCGCCGCCGTCCCAACGTGGAGCCGATCACCTGGTTCGGTCGCTGGTGACGGCCGGCGTCAGCCGGTTGTTCACCCTGTCGGGCAACCAGGTGATGTCGGTCTTCGACGCGACGATCGGAACCGACATCGAGTTGATCCACGTGCGTCACGAGGCGGCGGCGGTCCACATGGCCGACGCCTGGGGCCGGTTGACCGGTGAACCAGGTGTGGCCCTGGTCACGGCCGGTCCGGGGTTCACCAACACGCTGACACCGACCTACGTGGCGGCGATGGCCGAATCTCCGGTTGTGGTGCTCAGCGGCTGCTCACCGCTTGCCCGCGACGGCCAGGGGGCTTTCCAGGAGATGCCGCAGGCCGAGATGGCTGGCCGGGTGGCCAAGGCATCGTGGAAGGCGACCGATCCGGCGGCCCTGGGACACGATTTCTCTCGGGCTATTCGGCTGGCACGCAGTGGTCGACCGGGGCCGGTGCATGTCACCCTGCCTGGAGACGTGCTGTCGGAAACGGGCCAGCACCAGGTGGCAGGGCCTCCCGTAGCGGACGACTTTCATCCGATCGTGAGCCTGCTGGATCGGGACACCGCTGACCGGATCCTGGGTCTGCTTGGTGAGGCCTCACGCCCGCTGGTCCTGGCCGGTCCGGCGTCGGTCCGCGGTCCCGGGCCCACCGTCCTGGCGCAACTGGAAGAGGCCACCGGCGTGCCGGCCGTGGCGATGGGAAGTCCCCGGGGGATAAATGATCCGAGCCTGGGGGCATTTGCGGAAGTGCTGGGCGAAGCCGATCTGCTGGTGCTGGTCGGCCGCAAACCCGATATCGGCTTGAAGTTTCTCGAGCCCCCCTTTGTCGATGACGATTGCCGCGTGGTGCTGATCGATCCGGACGCCGCGGTGCTGGAGCAATACGGCTCACGTCTTGACGATACGGGACGATTGGTGGTCGCTGACCTGGCCGATTCGGTGCCGGCCATCGAACGAATTCAGCAACTCTCGGTGGAGCCGAGGGGCGACCTGGTCGCCTGGCGGGACCGGGTGAGACAGTCGGTGGCCTATCGGCCTCCGGAATGGGAGCGGCTGGAGGTGGACCACGGCGAGCCGCTGCACCCGGTCCAGGTGGCTCGGGCGGTTGACGAACTTCTGGACGAGTCCGAAGAATCGGTGTTCATCTCCGACGGAGGAGAATTCGGGCAGTGGACGCAGGCGGTCGTCGGTTCGACTCGTCGCGTGATCAACGGACCGTCCGGTTCAATCGGGGGCGGCGTGCCGTTTGCCCTGGCCGCGCGGTTGGCCTGCCCGGAAGCCGTCGTGGTGGCGACCGTGGGTGACGGCACCTTCGGGTTTCACGCCATGGAACTCGACACGGCCGTTCGTTACGGCCTGCCGCTGGTCATCGTTGTCGGCAACGATGCCTGCTGGAACGCCGAGTACCAGATCCAGTTGGACGACTACGGGCCCGACCGGCTCGTGGGATGTGAACTGGACGACACACGGTACGACGAGGTGTGCCGATCGATGGGTGGTTGGGGTGAGCGGGTCGAGCGGATCGAGGACCTGGCGGAGGTGTTGCGTCAGGCGGTTGCGTCGGGGAAACCGGCCGTCGTTGACGTGCGGATAGACCGTGTCCGTGCGCCGATCATCCGCCGCTAGCCGTCGCCGGTTTCGACATCGTCGTCGAGCATGCCGAGTTGTTGGAGTCGGCGGTAGAGACGAGGTCGTGTGAGTCCGAGCAGTCGAGCCGCCTGGGCCTTGTTGCCCTGCGAACGCAGCATCGCTTGACCGAGATGTTCTCGCTCGACTCGCTCCATGACCTCTTCGAGTGGCTCGATGGGCGGTTCCAGCGGACCGCCGGTTCGCTGGGCGTCGACACCGGTCCGGAAGGCGAACGGCAGGTCCGGTGGCTGGATCACTGCCGAATGGCGTTCGGCCGCCGCCGCGGCTGCCTCGCGGATCACCGTGTTCAGTTCGTCGAGGTTTCCCGGCCAGCCGTATTGGCCCAGGGTCGTCCAGGACTCGGAGGCCAGGCCACCGACCTGAAAGTCGGCCGTCTGGTTGTGGCGTTCCAGGAAGTGCTGAGCCAGTGGCTGGAAGTCGTCGGAACGGTCACGAAGCGGCGGCATGCTGATGGTGATGGCCGAGAGGCGGAAGTGGAGTTCGGGCAAAAGGTCCTCGTCGGCAACGGCCTGGTCGAGTGACCGGGTTGACGAGGCCATCAGCCGCAACTCCGGTTCGTCGTCGGCGTTTTGATCGTGAGGGACGAATTTGCCGAGCCGATCGAGCAGCCGTTGCTGGATGTCCCGCGGCAGTCGGTCGACTTCGGCAAGGTACAGTGCACCGGGTTGCAGCACATTGGCGACAGGGGATCGTGAGGGTCCGAGCATCCGGTCGATGACGTCCGCCTGCTGGTCGGGAGGCAGACCAGCCGAGTCGAGGGGGACAAAGGAGTGCTCACCTCCTGGACCCGCATAGTGGATCGCTCGTGCCGCGTGCTCCCGACCACATCCGACCTCACCGATCAGGCAGACACCCGCACGTGTCGCACTCGCCAACCGGACCTGTTCGAGGACCCGTGTCATGGCTGGTCCGCGTCCCAGCAGCGAGTCGAGACCGAACCGTTGACGAAGCGAATGTCGCAGTGCGGCCAGTTCGGCGTGGAGCCGGTGGGTGGGTGTTTCGACGGCGGATTCGGCTGATTGCACAGGCTGCAGTACCCCCAGGAAGCCGTCCGGACGGTTCTGGTCGTCGGTGAGTGGAAAGACGTGCAGCAGACGGGGCAGGGAGCGGCCGTCATGGCAGGAGACCTGGATCGGGACCGGACCCTCGGGGTGTTGATCGAGTTCCGGAGGCGGGCAGATGCTGGCAACCAGGGCGTCGACGGTGCCCGCCTCGAATTCGCTGCTGTAATCGCATCGCCACCCGACAACTTCCTCGGCCGGCCACCCGGTCAGGAGTTCGCAGCCGGTGTTGAACCATGCGACGACGCGGTCGGTGTCGAGAACGAAGACGGGGGTCTCCGATCCGGCCAGCCACTTTTCGATCCGTCTCCGACGTCGGGGCATGAAACCGGTGGTCAAGAGTGGAGAGGAATGAGTGAAACCAGGAGGAGAGGATCAGCGGGAGACTCGTCCCGAAGTGGCTCCTCCCATCAATGCTTCGATTTCTGAACGCTCGGCGTAGCTGAAGTCGCCCTTGATACTGTGCTTCAGACAGCTGGCAGCCGTGGCGTACCGCAAGGCGGTTTCGGGGGCGGCCAGTTCAGGAGTTGTCAGGGCGAAGATCAGGCCGCCGGCAAACGAATCTCCGGCGCCGACGCGGTCGACGATGTTGTGGATCTCGTACGGCTGGTACTCGCCCCGGTCGTTCAGCGGGGCGAAGTGGGCCGCGTCACTCGAGGCATCCAGTAGCATCGCACCCCAGTTGTTGTGGCTGGCCGAGAGGCTCTCGCGGAGCGTGATCGCGACAGTATTGACGTTGGGGAATTCCGAGACGATCTGCCGGGCGACCGATTCGTAGGCGGCGACATTGAGGTGACCCGCCTCGACATCGGTCTCGCCGGCCTGGATCCCCAGGCACAGGTCGCAGTCCTCCTCGTTGGCGATCACCACGTTGATGAACGGCATCAGTCCTCGCATGGTCTCACGAGCCAGGTCGACGGTGCCGGTTCCGGGTTGCCAGTTCCAGAGCTTCTTGCGGAAATTGAGGTCACAGGAGACGGTCAGGCCGGCCGCCGAAGCGGCTTCGACCGCGGCTCGGGCAGCGCCGGCCGCGGGCAGGCTGATCGCGGGCGTGATGCCGGTGATGTGCAGCCAGCCGGCTCCGGAAAACGCCGACTCGAAGTCGTAGGCGTCAGCCTCTTCGAGCGAGATCGAGGTCCCGTCGCGGTCGTAGATCACCGTGCCACCCCTCTGGTTGGCACCGGTTTCGACGAAGTAGATCCCGAAACGCCCCTTGTCGATTCGACGCAGGAGACCGGTGTCGACACCGAACTTCCGCATTTCCTGCTCGAGGCAATCGGTCAACGGGTTGTCGGGCAGGCTGCTGAGGTAGGCGGATTGTCCGCCCTGGTGAGCAATCGAGACGGCGACGTTGAGTTCCCCGCCACCGAAGGTCGCTTCGAACCGTCCGGGCAGCACCTGCCGAACTCTCAGCAGCTCCTCGGGTGCCAGCCGGATCATCACTTCGCCGAATGTCACAACCCGCACGGTGTCGTCTCCAGGATGTTCGGTCCACCAGGCCAGCTGCCAGTCTGGCACACGGTCCCGATCACATCAAACCGCGTGCGAGCAGAACCGGTAATAGATCTCGGCGGCCTGTTCCAACTCGGCCACCTCCAGCCACTCGTCCCGGGTGTGTGCCTGCTGGATCGACCCGGGGCCGCAGACGATTCCAGGAACTCCCGAGGCGGCGAACCGCGAGGCGTGGGTGCCGTAGGGGACGCCGACCAGTTGCCTGGGACCGGTGATGCTGGCGATGTGATCCTGCAGCCGCCGAGCCCAGTCCCCGTTTCCCTCGTCGGGCAGCGGAATGCCCACCAGCCATGGAGGCAGGAACTCGAACGGGACATCGACGTTTTGTTCGAGATGATCTCGAACGTCGTCGATCACCTCCGCCCCGTTTTCTCCCGGAATCACCCG